>JACQUA010000367.1 GCA_016210565.1 Chloroflexota bacterium | reverse complement strand
GCGTCATGCGACTTAGCCCGAACAAAGCGCTTACCCATCCCGGATGCTGGCCCTCCAAAACCAGCAGTAAGGCAGCGATCTTTAAGCCAATCCATGCCCCCGGGACTTGCCTTGCCAGAGCTAATAGCTTTTCTCGGGTTATCTCGGTGTGCTCTATATGCAAAGCCTTCATGGGGCCGATTATACACCACTTCTGGTTAATGTACAATTATTTACTGCGTTCGTATTAGCTGTGTGAGAACGAATCCAGATCCTTCGATCAATCACAACGGGCCCGCAACATCCTCCGGAAAAGCCCGGAAACCGAATACTGGTCACAAGACCACCCTCTCTCGATAGGAGGATCGGGTGAGGGCGAACGTTGGCCCAAAATCGAACCCCTCACCCTGGTCCTTTCCCGCAAAGGGAGAGGAAACCTGTTTTCATCCTTCACCGTGTCCCCTCGACGCATGTCGGATGCATTGTCACCAAGTTAACATGTGCGGCGTGAAGAAATCATAAAATGACACCGGGAAATCTAACAAATTCATGAAATATTGGTTTCGCTGGTTGACCGTCGCCTGCGCGCTGCGCCCGCACCTAATACGAACGCAATGGGAAAAGCTGCATCCGTCGCCAACGACGGGGAGAAGCCGCTTTTACCGGAGAGGACGCCGGGGCTCGCAGGGAAGGTTGCACTCGGGAACGCATGAGGTGGGTCTGACCGCGCGGCCCGTGAAATCCGGTTGCGGTCAGGAGCATGTTGGCTGAAATGGCAATGGCCCCCCGGACATCTTCATACGCCGCAGTGGTGGTGGGGATCCAGCCCGCCATCCCCGCATAAGCGGGAATGGCGGGGCTACTGTCTACTGAGGCACGCGACAGCGTGCCGCTACGGCTACCTGCTACTTGCCCCGCTACTTTTCCTCGATCGTCACCTTTACCAGAGTGTCCCCCTTGGTCCGGGCGGTGGAGGGATCGCGAGGGGTTATCTTCTGGATGATGTCCATACCTGAGATGACTTTGCCGAAAACGGAGTGCCGTCCGTCCAGGTGGGGGGTGGGGACGTAGGTGATGAAGAACTGGCTGCCGTTGGTGTTGGGGCCGGCGTTGGCCATGGAGATGACGCCGGTCTGGTGTTTCTGCGAGCTGAACTCATCAGCGAAGCTGTAGCCCGGCCCACCCATGCCCGTCCCGGTGGGGTCGCCCCCCTGGGCCATGAAGCCGGGGATGACGCGGTGGAAGGTGGTGCCGTCATAAAAACCCTCGCGGGCCAGGAAGACGAAGTTGTTGACCGTGCGGGGCGCGTCTTTGGCGAAAAGCTCAATTGTGATGCTGCCCTTTTCCGTTTCCAGGACGGCCGTGTATTGTTTGGCGGGGTCTATGGTCATGGGTGGCGGCGCGCTGTATTGCCTGGGTGCCCCCGGCTTGGCCGCCGGGGGTGGGGGCGTGGTGGCTTTCGGCGCCGGGGTCGGCGAGGCGGGCGAAGGCTTCGGGGGGGGAGTCGGGGAGGGCGGCCCGGAGCTCCCCTGGCAGCCGGCCAGCAGACCAAAAGCACTTAACATAACGACGGCACCCAGGGCACAGACAAAAGACAGGCGGTAGTTGGACGACATTGTTTTCGGACTCCTTTGTATTTATTTCGACGATCAGTTTGTGGCGTTGATGGTAGGCGTCGACGAAGGCTCATGGTCGTTAAGTAAAATACCCTGAGGTCTCAAGGTCCGGGCCTTGCAGGCACGGTGGCCTGCTGTACCGGGTTGGCCGGTGTCAACTCTTTCTGGGCTTCAGCGTTGTCTGGTAGGCGGTCAACAGGTCGGACCTCTTCATGAACAGCCGTCCATCCCTGATTTCGTAAGGGACGGACGCCTTGGGATAGGCCACGCAGGCGCCGGAGACGCCGGCGCCGGTGCGGGCTTCGAATATGGTGCCGCAGGTATCGCAGACCAATCTATCGCCATCGAGGGAGAAACTCTCGGAGCGGCAGGGCGGGCAGATGTCCGCCCGGGCATGGATTCTCCCCTCGAACTGGTAAGCCATGAAGGTCTCCTCAGTCGTGGTCATCTTCACTTTAAAATGAGTCATGATGGCTTTCTGGACTTCACCCACGGGCAGAGCCACCGTGTCGCCGCCGGTCTCGGCCGCAATCCAGGTAGGCCTGATCCCCCCGGCGGCGGCCCGCCGGCCTGCAGGCTGAGCCGCGGAAGACTGCGAACTGCTGCACGCCGCCAGGAGCAGGATCAGCCCTAGTAGCGATACTAATAAAACACTGGCTTGTTTTCTGGACACTGGGGGTTCCTCTTTCGGCTGTGAAGAATAAAGTCTTGGGCGGATTGACAGAATCAAAAATCAAACGTCAAAGATCAAAATCACAAATCAAAATGCAAAAAGATGAAGCGAGTCCGATGTTGAAGCTCGGGTTTTATGATCCTCCTCCGGGACGCCTGGCAATGTGCATCGCCGGATTGTCATGGCCGGCATTGGTGGAGCCGTTTTTGACTTTTGATTTGTCATTTTGCATTTTGGTTCTTGATGTTTGAATTCGTTCGGAATTTGGACGAAGGATATGAGGGGACGGCAACATTTGTCTTCTGTGCTACTCTTTTTTTGTGGTTCTATTAGCGTCTTGTCCTGTTTACTATCTGCCCGTCTTGCAGCGATATTATTTCCCTGGCCCGTTTGGCTGCCTCGGGGTTGTGGGTCACCATGATGATACTCCGCCCTTCGCGGTTGAGCTGGTCGAAAAGGTCGAGTATTTCCCCGCCCGTTTTCTGGTCCATGTTTCCGGTGGGTTCATCGGCCAGGGTCAACAGCGGCTGATTAACCAGCGCCCGGGCAATGGCCACCCGCTGCTGCTCGCCGCCGCTCAGTTCCGCAGGCTTGTGGTGCGCCCTCTTTCCCAGTCCCATTCTTTCCAGCAACTCCAGCGCTTTCCGGCGCATTCCGTTGTTGCCGCAGAAGGTAAGGGGCAGGAGGACGTTCTCCAGGGCAGTCAAAGATGGCAGCAGGTGGTACTGCTGAAAAACGTAGCTGATTTTTCCCCTTCGAACGTTGACCAGAGCGTCTTCGCCCAGGTTGTCTATCCGTTCGCCGTCCAGAACAACCTCTCCACAGGACAGCCTGTCGAGGCCGCCGATGATGTTCAACAGGGTCGATTTACCGCTGCCGGAGGGCCCCACGACAGCTATGAAGTCGCCTTTCCCCATCTGGAACGACACGTCCTTCAGCGCGGCCACACTGCCGGCCCCCTGCCCGTAGACTTTGGTTACGCCTTTGATTTCTAACATGCAGGAGACCTCACAAAGAGCGGAAGGAATCGGCCACCCTGATCCTGGTGGCGCTGAAGGCCGGGTAAAGGGTGGCGGCGGTGGCCAGGACCACGGCCAGGACGATGGATAGGGGAAGATATTGTGCGACCACGACAATGCTGCTGCCCTCGAATATCAGAGGGCCGATGGCGTAGGCCAGCAACGTGCCGGCCGCGTATCCGAGTATGCCGCCCAGCAGACCGATGATCAGGGCCTCGTACATGAAGGCTTTGATTATCTGATTGCGCGACGCGCCCACGGCGCGCATGATCCCGATGTCTTTGATCCTCTGGTGCACCGAAGCCATGAGGGCGTTGACAACCCCGAACCCGCCCACCATGAGGGTTATGCCGGCCAGCGCCAGCATGAAATTGTTTATCTTCTCCAGCATGCCCATCTCGGTGGCGGCCACCTGCTTGACAGCCACCGCCCTGACCCCGGAGATGTTATTGTTTATGGCGTCGGCAATGATCTCCACCGGGCAGGCGGTACAAAGCGCGCGGATATCGATGATGGAGACCAGACCCTCCTTGTTAAAAGACCTTTGCAGGACGGGCAGGGGAATGAAGACCTGGTAGTCTTCATTGGAGCCGGTCTCGTCCAGGATGCCGACGACGGTCACCTCGGAGCTATTGTTCAAAACGATGGTGTCGCCGATATCAATCTTGAGTAACTCAGCCGCCAGTGGTCCGATCACTGCCTGTTCCTCGCCGTCGAAGTACTTGCCCCTGGTTACCTCCCACCATGTTTTGATGACGGTTGTTTCCTGGGGGTCTATGCCGGCGAATATCACCGGAATCCCTTTCAGCTCTCCCTGTACCAGCAGTTGCGGGGCGATGACGGCGATGTTGTCAGGAGTGTCAAGGTTGAGCGACCGCTTTATTTCCCCATCGGCCATTTTCCTGATAAGAGGTATCTTATCTTCGGTAATGTAGTTCTCACCGAGGGTCACCGAACCCAGGGTCAGGTCCCCGAGCCCGGTAGTGAGGCTCCGGGTCGCCGGCACCACCGATAGATTGGCCCCGTATTTCTCGAGCTGGCCGTAGATTCTGTCCCGCCCGGCCACCGAGACGGTCAATATGCCCACCACCGTCATGCTGGCGATAACCACTCCGAGGGTGGCATAGAGCACCCTCTTTTTTCGCCGCAGCATGTCTTTAAGTATTAGCTGATGAAGTTTCATTTACCTCTTTGCTCTGTCATTGCGAGTCCCGATGAAATCGGGACGAAGCAATCCCCCGGTTGGCTGGACGATCCGGGAGATTGCTTCGCTTCGCTCGCAATGACAACCTATCTTCATGGTTCAGGGCGCGCTGTAGGCGCATGCATGATTGATCAACGTGGCTATAAGATTATCATACAATCACCAAAGCTGTAAAACCGGTAGCGGTGGGAGATGGCTTCCTCGTAGGCGCGCAAGACAAGATCGCGACCGGCGAAGGCGGAGACCAGCATGAGCAGGGTGGAACGCGGGAGGTGGAAGTTGGTTATCATCGCATTGGTCACCCGGAACCGGAAGCCTGGCAGTATGAACAGGTCTACTTCGCCGGCGCAGGGTCGCAGCGGCAACCCACGGCAGGCCAGGCTTTCCAGAAGTCTGACGGTGGTGGTCCCCACCGCCACGATGCGGCGGCCCTCTTCCATAGCCCGGTTTAATTTCCGGGCGGTGTCCTCTGTGATCTCCCCGTACTCTTTGTGAATAGCATGGCTCTCCGCTTCTTCCTCGGCCACCGGGCGGAAGGTGTCCAGCCCGATGTGCAGGGTGACAAACAGCATCTCAACCCCGGCATCCGACAGCTTCCGAAGGAGCTCTGGGGTGAAGTGGAGCCCGGCGGTGGGCGCGGCCACGCTGCCGTTTGTCCGGGCGTAGACTGTCTGGTACCGCTCCGGGTCTGCCAACGGTGCGTGGATGTAGGGGGGTAGAGGAACCACTCCCACGTGCGGAAGGGCGCTCTCATCGGAAAGCCGGACGATCTTGATGCCCCCGTCCCGTCCGGCAATGATCTCAGCTTCGCAAGGGGTCCCCTTGCAAAGCTGGACTCGCGCGCCGGGCTTCAGCCGCCGGCCCGGCCTGGCCAGGGCTTCCCACAGGCCCGGTTCCAGGCGGCGCAGGAGGAGGATCTCTGCCCTGCCCCGGCCGGGATCCTTCCGGCCGATCAACCTCGCCGGAATAACGCGGCTGTCGTTGAAGACAAGAACATCGCCTTCTTTCAGAAAAGCGGGCAGTTCGTGAAAATGGTGGTGCTCTATGTTCGTGGTGCTCCGGTCAATGAGCATCAGCCGCGAATGGTCCCGGGGCTCGATGGGGACCTGGGCTATCATGTCCTCGGGAAGGGTGTATTCAAAATCGCGGGTAAGCATAAGCGATTCTAAGATTCCAAGATTAGAAGATTGGAAGATTACAGATTGCAGATTACAGATTCCCCTCCCCACCTCCGTGACTGCCGACTGCCGACCGCCGACTGCTGTTAGCTGACAGCTACTTGTTGATTATCCGCAGGACTATGTTGATGATGATGGTCAAGATCAGGCTCAGCAAAAGGAACGTGACAATCGGGAAGAAAAAGGTAATATCGCCTTTCTTGATTACGATATCGCCGGGCAGTTTGCCGACATAGGGGACCTTCCCCGCGAGCAACAGAATGCCTCCAAAAAAAGCGATGGCCAGGCCGGCGATTATCAGGAGTCTGGCTATTCCCTGGAAGTTTTCCATTGATCTTCGCGTGCTTCAACCAGCGCGGTTCTCGATTCGATGGGATTGGTTCGTCCCGATACAATGGGGACCCGCAATGACAGATCCGGTCTCTGTCTCTGTCTGTCGGGCGCTTGGCCCCGGCGGGCACGCTGCTGCGTGCCGCTACGGACCATCTCTGTCTCAATCCTCTGTCTGTCGGTCGGGTTCGCCCCTACGGGCACGCGGCAGCGTGCCGCTACGGACCGCCTCTGTCCCAGCTCTCTATCTCTGTCTCAGCTCTCTGTCTGTTCCACCGGTGCAGGCGGGCCAGGGTCTTCACGGCGCGTTCCAGGCTGGGATAGGAAGGGACGCCCGCGGCCAGAAGTCTCTTCTCCAGCTCCAGCCGGGGCATTTCGTTGATTCCCGGCGGCAGGATGGCAATCACCGGTTTACCCAGCTTTGGCGACAGCTCGATCAACATGCTGAAGAGGGCTTCGATGGTCTCATCGGAAAGCCAGGCGTACAGGAAGTCCAGCACCGCCTCGAAGATGACGACGTCTATGTTCGGGTCGCCGGATGCCAGTTCCAGGGCCTGGCGAATGCGTTCCGGCCTGCCGTAGGCCTGACTGAGGTCCAGCGGGTTGTGCAGGATACTGCCGACGGAGCCGACCAGGCCGGTCAGGGCTTTGACGGTGGCCGGCGCAAAAGGCGGCGCCTCCATTCCGAGGCTGGTGCAAATATCGCTGGCGGCCACGCTTTCGCCTCCGCCGCCATCGGCCAGTCCCGATATGATGGTGACGCGTTTGCCGGACACGGGGGGGAGGGTCTGCAGCCCCAGCAGCAAGTCCCCGGCCTCCTCCAGGGTATCCGCCGCCATGGCCGCCGACTGTTTCAGGGCGGCTCTCCAGACAGCCATCGATCCGGCCAGGGAACCCGTGTGCGAGGCGGCCGTCCGGGCGCCGGCTTCGGTCGCGCCGCCCTTCCAGACCACCACGGGTTTAGTCCGGCAGATGTCTTTCAGGATGCGAACGAAACGGGGGCCGTCTTTGACTCCTTCCAGGTAGGCGCCGATGACTGTGGTGTCAGGGTCCATCCCCATGTACTCGAGGAAGTCCAGGCTGTCCAGGTCGGCGCCGTTGCCGAAGCTGACTATCTTGCTGAAGCCGATGCCCCGCGTTATCCCCACCTGGGCGGTCCGCAGCGAAAGGGAACCGCTCTGGGAAACGAATCCCACGTGTCCCGGCCTGGCCAGGATGCCTTCGGGACCCAGGGGCAAACTGAGCGCGGGACGGCTGACGCCGATGCAATTGGGACCGAGGAGCCGGTAGCCGCAGCTTCGCGCTCTGGCTGCGAGTTGCTTCTCCTGGGCCAGGCCGTCCTCGCCGCTCAACTCGGAAAAGCCGGCGGTAAAGAGCTGTACCATCCTGACGCCTTTGGTCGCGCAGTCTTCCAGGACGGGCGGTAGGGCGGCCCGGGGAATGGCGACAATGACGTTATCTACGGGCCGGGGGATGTCCCCCAGGCAACGATAGGCGGGCAGGCCCATGACCTCGCCGCCTTCGGGATTCACCGGGAACAGGTCGCCCTTGAAACGCGCCGCTATCAGGCCCTTGAGGAAAGCCGACCCCGCTTTGCCCGGGGTCCGGGAGGCGCCGACAACGGCCACTGAGGTGGGGTTGAATATTGAGTCTATGGTTTGAAAGGTGTTGGTATCCACATCTATATGTTACACCATGCGGTGGGGGGGTGCACGTCCGGAGAGGCCGGCGGGGTTGTAGCCGCACCCTTTACGGGTGCGCCTTGGGTGGGGGGTTGGAATGGGCTGGAAAGGAGGAGACTGGAGGGGAACAGGCTGGAAAGCCTGTTCTACCCCCGCGGCAAAAAGAAACCGGGGGCGCGCCTGGCGCGCCCCCGGTTGCAGGTCAGGTCATCCAGCCTTTCACCCCTCCCCGGTCCGTCCATGCCTGTCGAGAACTGGGAGGGGTGATGACGCCGGCTCACACAGGCACGGCGGCCTGTGGTACCGGGTCGCACAGGCGGGACGCCTGTGGCACCGGGCGGTGTTCTAGAACAGGCCCTTTATCTTGCCCGTCTTCAGGTCAACGTCCACCGGAATGAAGGCCGGCTCGGACGGAAGGCCGGGCATGGTGGGGAAGACTCCGGTTAAGGGGTACAGGAACCCTGCGCCAACGTTGGCTTTGATGTCGCGCACCGGCAGCCGCCAGCCCCTGGGGGCGTTGAGCAGGTTGGGGTCGTGGCTCAGCGAGAGGTGCGTCTTGGCCACGTTGAGGCACAGCTTGTTGTAGCCCAGGCTGGTGAAGAGCTTGATTCTTTCTTCGGCGGCCGCCTGGTAATCCACACCGTCGGCGCCGTAGAGCTTCACCGCGTTGGCTTCGATTTTCTCTTTGATGGGGGCGTCGTCGGCATAGAGGAACTGGAGCTTGGTGGGCTTGTCACAGGCCTTGACCACTGCTTTGGCCAGGTCCAGCCCGCCTTCGCCGCCTTTGGCCCAGCCCTCGTGGGGGACCGCATCCTCGGCGCCCGCCTCGATGGCCAACTGGCGAATCAGTTCGACCTCTTTGTCGGTGTCGGAGGTGAACCTGTTGATGGCCACCACGGCATGGACTCCGTAGGCCTTAACGATCTTTATGTGCTGGGCCAGGTTCTCGCAGCCCTTTCGCAGAGCGTCCGGGTTTTCCGTCTCGGCCGCCGCCTTGATGGCGCTGTATTTCATCCCCGGCCGGAAGTGATAGGCGCCCCCGTGCTGCTTCAGGGCGCGGATGGAGGCCACGATGACCGCGCAGTCCACCGGGATGTGCGACTGCCGCACCACCACGTCCATCAGCTTGACGAAGCCGTTATCGGAGGCGAAACCGCTTTCACTGACGACATAGTCGCACAGTTTCAAGGCCACCAGGTCGGCCAGAACGGAGTTATTGCCGTGGGCCACGTTGGCGAAGGGGAAGCCGCTGCAGAAGACCGGATGGTTCTCCGTGGACTGCACCAGGTTCGGCTTGATGGCGTCCACCATCAGGGCCGTCATGGCGCCGGCCACTTTCAGGTCTTCACAGGTTACCGGCTTGTTGGCGTAGGAGTAGCCGATGACGGTCCTGGCGAACCTGGCCCTCAGGTCGGCCAGGCCGCTGGTCAGGGCGTGGATCGCCGCCGGCTCAGTGGCCACGGTGATGGAGTAACCGGTCTGCCGGGGATAGCCATTCACCTTGCCGCCCAGGCCGACAACGATGTCCCGGAGCGCCCGGTCGTTGAGGTCTTCGCCGCGCACCCAGGTAACATTGCACGGGTCAATGCCGAGCTTGTTGCCGTGGGTGATGCTGTTGTCCACGGCGGCGGCGGCCAGGTTATTGGCCGACTCGGCGGCGTGGATGTCGCCGGTGAAATGGAGATTGATGTTCTCCATGGGGAGCATCTGGGAATAGCCGCCGCCGCAAGCCCCGCCCTTGATGCCGAAGGTCGGGCCCTTGGAAGGTTCGCGGAGGGCGTTGCAGGCATTGAGGCCCATTTTCGCCAGGGCCTGGCCGAGGGTAAGGCTGGTAACGGTCTTGCCTTCGCCCAGAGGTGTTGGCGTAATGGCGGTCACGGTGATGAACTTGCCGTTCGGCTTGCTCTTCAGCCTTTCCAGCAGTGGCTGGTAGTCTACCTTGGCCATGTACTTGCCATAGGGCTCCAGTTCCTCGTCCTTGATGCCCATCCTGGCGGCTATCTTTTCGATGGGGTCTAATACGGTCTCCTGGGCGATTTCGATATCGCTGGGTACGGGATACCTTCGGGTTACTCCCAATGTATTCCTCCTTTGGATTCAAAATTCAATATTCTAGGCTGTAGCCGCACCCTTTACGGGTGCGCCCATTAGGGGTGCGCAGTTGCGCCCCGATGCATCGGGGCGGCTACGGACTCGCGACTCACTTGGACGCGGCGGTCACGGTGTTCATCATGAGCATGGTGATGGTCATCGGGCCGACGCCCCCGGGGACCGGAGTGATGGCGGAAGCCTTTTCCTTCACAGCGTCGAAGTCCACGTCGCCCACCAGGCGGAAACCGGACTTCCTGGTGGGGTCGTTGATGCGGTTGACCCCGACGTCAATCACCACGGCGCCCTCCCTGATCATATCGGCCTTGATCATCTGGGGGACGCCCGCGGCGGCTATCAGGATGTCCGCCTGCCTGGTGTAGTGGGTCATTTCCCTGGTGCCCGTGTGCACCACCGTCACGGTGGCGTTGGCGCCCCTGGCTTTTTGCACCAGCATGGCCATCAGCGGTTTGCCGACGATATTGCTGCGCCCGCAGATGACCACGTGTTTGCCGGAAGGGTCATTGCCGCTTCTGGCGAGCAATTGTTGCACGCCGGCCGGGGTGCAGGGGAGGTAGTCTGGTTCACCGATGAGCATCTTCCCGACGTTGTAGGGATGGAAGCAGTCCACGTCTTTCTCCGGGACGATGGCCAGCAGGACCTTCTTTTCGTCGATCTGCCTGGGAAGGGGCAACTGGACCAGGATGCCGTGAAACTTCGGGTCCTTGTTCAATCTGCCGATGAGACTGAGCAGCTCGGCCTCGGTCGTGGAAGCCGGCAGCCGCATGGTCTCCTCGAAGATGCCGATCTCCGCCGCCGCTTTGGCCTTGCCCGTGACGTACGATACGGATGCCGGGTCTTCGCCGACGAGGACCACCGCCAGCCCCGGACTGACCTTTTTTTCGGCCTTGAGTTTAGTGACCTTCTCCTTGAGTTCAGCCCGGATATCCGCCGCCACCTGGTTGCCGTCAATGATTTTGGCAGGCATAAAGACACCTCCTTAGTACTGGAAACAGGGGAAATCAGAGATAACCGTTTTGAAACGCGACGGGAAGGTTGATTCTGGTCGCCAATAGATTTGACACGGGCGAGGGAATCCTTGTTGTTGCCAGGCAGAAAGGTCCGGATGGTAGCGCCGACTGAGGCGATATTATAGCATTTTGCCGCGCCGCAAACAATCGCCATGAGAGCGCCAGAGCGCCGCCGGCAGTGGTGGGAGGTCGCAGGGTGTGCTATCATCTATGTTTGCTAATGCAAAGGCGCCAACCCGGACTAGCCGGAACGAATGAGCATTAGTAATCTGAACCACGAATAGAGACGAATAGACACGAATAGTCTTTCCTGTTGCAGTATGGGTTTACCGAATTGGTGTCGCTTTCCGGTCTCCGCTCTCTGCAAATTATTTCGTGTGCATTAGTGTTTATTCGTGGTTCCATCTTTCCCTCCATTTTGCGCAAGATTCGATTCTTAACGGAATGATGTTCAGGCTCGGGTCGTTCGCCCTGGTGGCTGCCGGCGCGGCAATGTTGATGCTGGCCGGGTGCGCCCAGAACCCCTGGCTGACACCCACCCCGCCCCCTTCGCCCGCGCCGCTGGTGTTGCCGGTAGTGGAAGCAGCCGTGGCGTTGCCCGGGCTGAACCCCGGGGCGGGAGGCACCGACGGAGTGGGGAATTTCGTACTATCGGATCCCGGGGCGAGAATCACGGTAGTGGCTGGCGGAGACGGCCGGCTCAACCTGGCGATACCCATGCCCCTCAAAAAGGGGGCGACGGTGAGTAATTTCAGAGACCCCGTAAGCGGGCTGGCGCTGGCTGATAACAACCTGCTGGCGCCGTTGAAAGACCCCTCGGGCAGTCCGGCGATGAACCTGCTGGCGCGGCTGCGGCCCCTGGCGGGGACCGGGAAGACAGCGGAGGGGGCAGTTGAGAAACTGGAACTCGAGACCGAGCCGCTGAGGGCCGACCTGTCCCCGTGGGACTCGAAAATCGGGCAGGCATCCTTCCGCCTGAAAGCCGAGTTGAAGTCCGTGCCCGAGGGGGCCGCGTTGAGGATAGCGCTGGCGGCGTCTCCGGGCAGCGCCGTGACCAATGCCTTTTCCCTCGCTGCCGGGCGGCTGCAAAACAGGGTGAGGCAGACAGCAGTGGTGTTTGAGGTGACGAAGACGAAACTGGCGGACGGGAAGGACATCGGGACGGTGGTGGTAACCATGTCGGTAGGCAGGGCGTGGGCGGATGGGATGGGAATTCCGAATATCGCCATCGCCACGCTGAGGGACGATGGGAGCGCGGAGATTCTGCGGGCGGAGTTCGCGGGATACACGGGGGAAGCGGAGGCGGCGTTTACCGCGGTGAGCCTCAAAGGGATGTCCACCTTTGGTCTGGTGGCGCTTGAGCGCGCCTTGCCGACGCCCGCCCCGGGACCGCGCTTCTATGCGTTGACCGTGGTGAACGAACCGCCTGCCTACGGCGAAGTGTTGATACAGCCGGCGAGCGCCAATGGCAGGTACCTCCAGGGTACCTCTGTATCGCTACGGGCTCAGGCCCGCCCGGGGAGGAGATTCGAGCGCTGGGACGGTGACGCCTCGGGGGTTGGCGGGCAAATAAACGTGATCATGGAGGCGGACAGGACAGTGGTGGCGGTCTTTGCCCCCCTCAGCTTTGAACTTGCTACCGGTTCGAGTCCCCCGGAGGGCGGCGTGGTAGATATCAGTCCCTATCTAAGCTCATATGACTACGGGACCAGCGTGAAGCTGACGGCGAAGCCGGCCCCGGACTTCGTTTTCAGAGGGTGGAGCGGCGATGTTACGGGCGCCGCCAACCCGGTAACCCTGGCGGTAAATGCCCCCAGGAGCGTGACCGCCGTCTTCGCCAGGCGCAGGTACAGCTTCACTGTTGCTGTCGATCCCGTGGGATGGGGCGTGGTGACCCCGTCCACGGGAAGCGGGGAGGCGAACACCAGCGTCAGCCTGGCGGCGGCGCCGGTGCCCGGAGCGAGTTTCGCTTTCTGGAGGGGGGATGTTGCGGGCACAGAAAACCCCCTGCTGATGACGCTGGACCGGGACAAGAAGGTGGTGGCGATCTTCACCAGGGCGTGGTACCCGTTGACCACCGTGGCGCAGCCGGCGGGCGGAGGCAAAGTGACGCCCGTGGAAGGGAGCTACCACCGGGGGGACGTGGTGACGCTGGCGGCGGTCCCGCACCCGGACTATGTCTTCAGCGGGTGGGGCGGTTCCATTTCGGGGGCCGAGAACCCCATGAACCTCGTCGTCATGGGCGAAACCAGGGTCATAGCTAACTTCGCCGAAAAGCGCTTTGCCCTCAGCGTCAACATCAACCCGCCGGGCGCCGGTTACATCGAGCCGCAGCCGCGCCGGGACTACCCGAACGGAGCGCTCGTGCTGCTCACGGCGGTCCCCATGGGATACAACGTGTTCGTATCCTGGAGCGGCGATGTGGATAGCAACAACCCTTCCATTATGGTCGAGATGAACCGCCATATTTACCTGACCGCCAACTTCCGCTTCGTCCCGCCCCGCTAGCCTGGGGGTGGGGTGGCAGAGGCGTCCCTGCAAGGAGTACGACAGGCGTCCGGGCAAAGGGTACCACAGGCGTCCCTGCCTGTGAAAGGGCGGAATTCTGGCCAGGCCTGTAATTTGCCGGAGCGACTCTGCCTATCGGTAATTCCCGTGGTCTCTAACGATCAGGTTCAATTGTTCACCACACTTTGTCGTCACAGACGCCCGGGGCATAGTCATAGAGTTCGTCTACGACGAGCTCAACCGCGTGAAAGAGAAGAAGTCCACCAGCAACAGCCTGACCACCTTCACGTACGAAGATACCTCCGGCGGGAACTACGGCAAGGGCCGGCGGACGGGGATGAATGACCCTTCCGGCGCGGCGGGTTCCATGGCCTACAAATACGACAGCCGGGGCCGGCTCGTCCAGGATGCGCGCACCTTCGGTTCCGACTACCCTGACCTGGGACATTCAGAACCGCCTGACCGCGGTCACCGGCGGCGTCAGCTACGTCTATGACGGCGACGGCTTCCGGGTGAAGAAGATCGAGAACGGCGTCACCATCTTCTATGCCAGCAAATACTACCAGAAGAACCTCTCCACCGGCGTGCCCACCTTCTACTACTACCTGGGCGACGAACTGGTGGCCTACAGAGAAAGCTGGACCCTCCGTTACGTCCACCAGGACCACCTGACGGGGACATCGCTGACCACCGATACGTCCGCGACGGTAGTGGGATCTATCAAGTACAAACCCTACGGCGAAACCCGCTCTTCATCGGGAACTCTCCCCGCCCAGAAGTTCACCGGCCAGCGCCTCGACGATATCGGCCTCTACTACTACGGGGCGCGCTACTACGACCCGGGGCTGGGGAGGTTCATCAGCGCTGACAGCATCGTGCCCGGCAGCCCGGCGGGGAACTCCGTGGTTACCGCCCTGATGGTTGACCTCACCACGGGCATCATTGCCGGCCTTAAAAAGGCCCCCTCCAGGCCGCAAAGTCTGAACCGGTACTCCTATGTTCTCAACAATCCTCTGAGGTATGTCGATCCCACCGGTCGCAAGGAGGTCACGGAGGAAGACGATGACGAAAACCTCAAACCACCGCCCCCTCCCGCTCCGGACGAACCGGATGGGGATGACGGTACCCCACCCACCGCCAGCGATCCCAAGCAGCCGCAACCGGCGCAGACAAACTCGCCGGCTTCGTCCAAAACCCCGGAGTCGCTCAATCCGCTGACCCGGACCAACGACAAAGTGGTTAGGGAGAATGTGCCGCAGCCGGGCTCTGCAGGGGCGAGTAAGGAGATAGGCACTTTCACCGAGATAGTTGATGTTGTGGCCATAGTCGGCGACCTTATGTCATTCGCCGTGTTCGTTCCCCACGCGGCGATCGCGGGTTACCTGATCTCGGCAACCGCCAGTGGAGCGGGCCTTGTGGACACCGCCATCAATCACTATCAGGGAGAAGTGACCGCCCAGGACCTGAAGATATCTGTTGCGACCTTCGTCATTGGACTTGTACCATGGGTGGGAACAGCGGCGGCAGGCTATCAGTACGCATACGACAAAGGATGGGTGGAGGCACCGAATTGGGAGTGGCTAAAATGAACATTCGTGGGCACGCGTTGTTTCTGCTGTGGATCGCTTGGGCGTTGCTCCTGCTATACGGTGTCTTTTGTAGGGACTTAGGAACTATTGCCTTTCGGGCTACTAGGAACTTCTATTTCTTTCGCATCCTGACTCCAAGAAATTTGCGGAGATTCGTGGTGTTCTACAAAGCTCTCGCGATATTTCTCCTCGTGTCTGGTGTAGGGTTTTACCTGCTGGCTGTCGTTTCTTCCTGATTAGTTGGGCAGGCCTGCGGACCCCGGCCGACGATATGGTCCCGCCTGTCAGGTTCGGGAGAATTCGATGAAAGAAACTGTCATTGCCGCAATCGCCGGCGTAGTACTACTGTCGATTGGAATCGTTCTTATATGGTGGCCGAGAAGGGTTCAGAGTTTTATCGTTAAGTATTACGAGGGTCATCCGCTGCTTCTCAGGTTTGAGTACCTCTACGAGTGGATACTGAGTCCAGGTTACGTTCGGGAGCTTCGCATCGGTGGCGTCATCGGCATCCCGATGGGTACGTTGATGTTCGCTGCGCCGTTTCTTGGACGTATGAATTGAAGCGCGTCTGGCGGCCCTGGCGAAACAACTTCTTGCCAACCATCGACCCGCGTTGGATCGCCGTTCACATGCGGCGGATTCTAATCACCGTACCATGAGCTACCGCTTCATTCTCTTTCTGGCGCTGTGTTCGCCATTGCACAAAGACAAAAACGTGGTATAATGTCTCTTTGGCGTTAGGAGTGGACCACGGGGGTGGCGGCTAGCCTCGGGCCAGCGGCCGGAGGCTATTGGGCGTTGACAGGCGTCTCCATCGGTGGTAAACTTTACGTCTGCAAGATAATCCAGCCTGGGTCATCTTCGCCTTAAATTTGTAAGAAATATCCTTAACAGAATATGTCCTGACATACCTGTTATACCCGTCAAACATAGCGCAAAACTAAAGATGAGCCCTGAAAAAGGGCTCATTTTAGTGTAAGGACAGGCGCAGGAGATAGAAGTTGCCGACAATTAACCAGCTCGTCCGCAAGGGAAGAAAGAAAATAGAGAAGAAGACCAAGTCCCCGGCCATGAGGTTCGTCTATAACGCCCTCAAGAACCGCACCTATGAGGGCCTCGGCTCGCCCCAGAAGCGCGGCGTCTGCATCCAGGTCAAGACCATGACGCCCAAGAAGCCGAACTCGGCCCTGCGCAAGATCGCCAGGGTGAGGCTGACCAACGGAATGGAGGTCACGGCGTACATCCCGGGGGAGGGGCACAACTTGCAGGAGCACTCCGTGGTGCTGGTAAGGGGCGGCAGGGTCAAGGACCTGCCCGGTGTGCGCTACCATATCGTCAGGGGAGCGCTGGACGCGGGTGGGGTGGTCAACCGGCAACAGGGACGCAGTAAGTACGGCGCTAAGACCGCCAAGACCCCGGCGGAAGGGGCCGCGTAGTAAACAGATATCTAAGGAGCCAGGATGGCAAGGCGCGCGAGAGTCAACAAGAGAGAGATTAAGCCCGACCCGAAATACGGCAACCGCACGATTTCCGTATTCGTTAACAAGATAATGGAGCGGGGCAAGAAAAGCGTGGCCCGCCGGGTGGTCTACGATGCCTTCGGTCTGATTGAGGAAAAAACGAAGAAGCCCCCCCATGAGGTCTTCGAGCAGGCCCTGAAGAATGCCACCCCGCTTCTCGAGGTCAAGCCGAGGAGGGTCGGCGGCGCCACCTACCAGGTGCCCGTGGAAGTGAAGCCGGACCGGGGGATGTCCCTGGCGATACGCTGGATTCTGGCCGCGTCGCGCGGCAGGTCGGGGAGGAGCATGGCGGAAAGGCTGGCCAGCGAGCTGATGGAAGCCGCCAACAACGAGGGCACCACGATCAAGAAAAAAATAGATACACATAAGATGGCTGAGGCCAACAGGGCTTTTGTACACTACCGATGGTAATTAACACAACCGACAATCTAACGAAAGGGAAGTCCGAATCAACCCGTCCTTCCCGAGATAAAAACATGGTTCGCAGTATTCCCCTCTTGAAGGTTCGCAACATAGGAATCATTGCCCACATCGATGCGGGCAAGACCACCGTCACCGAGCGGATACTGTACTACACGGGGCGCACCTACAAGATAGGCCAGGTGGACGAGGGGACCACGGTCATGGACTGGATGGACCAGGAGCGGGAAAGGGGCATCACCATCACCTCGGCAGCCACCGTGTGTTACTGGCAGGACCACCGCATCAACCTCATTGACACCCCGGGCCACGTGGACTTCACCGCCGAGGTGGAAAGGAGCCTGCGGGTGCTGGACGGCGGGGTGGTGGTCTTCGACGCCGTTTCGGGGGTGGAGCCGCAGTCCGAGACGGTCTGGCGGCAGGCCAACAAGTATAGCGTGCCGCGAATTTGCTTTATCAACAAGATGGACCGCAGCGGCGCCGATTTCAAGCATACGATTTCCACTATTGAAGGGCGGCTGGGGGCCGTAGTGCTGGCGCTGCAGATTCCCGTCGGCAGCGAGTCCTCTTTCCGGGGGGTAATCGACCTGGTTGAAGAGAAGGCATGGCTTTTTGACGAGGACCCGACCGTCAAGCCTCAGGAAAGCCCCATCCCTGACGATTGCCGGGAAATGTTCAAGAAATACCGCGAAATGCTCGTGGAGCGCCTGGCGGAAAACGATGACCAGTTCATGCTGGCGTACCTGGGCGATAAGGCCATAGAGCTCGACGAAATCAAAAGGGCGATACGGCGCGCCACCCTGGCGGGCAAGGTGGTGCCGGTGCTGTGCGGCAGCGCCCTGAAGAACAAGGGCGTCCAGCCGCTGCTCGATGCCGTCGTCGCTTACCTGCCGTCGCCGCTGGATAAGCCGGCCGTGGACGGCGTCAGCCCGAAATCCGGCCTCAAGATCAGCCGTCCGCCGGAGGATGACGCGCCATTTTCTGCCCTGGCTTTCAAGGTAGTCACCGACCCGTTTATGGGCCGGCTGGTTTACTTCCGCGTCTATTCCGGGAAGGTCAAGGTGGGGGACGCCGTGGTGAATTCGACCAGGGACAAGAAGGAACGCATCGGCCGCCTGATCCTGATGCACGCCAACCAGCGGGAAGACATTACCGAAGTCGAAACGGGCACCATCGCGGCCACCCTGGGCCTGAAGAGCACTTTCACCGGCGATACCCTCGCCGACCCGGCCAACCCCGTTGTCCTTGAGTCCATCCGGTTCCCCGTCCCGGTTATCTCCCTGGCCATCGAGCCCAAGACCAAGGCGGACCAGGACAAGATGGGTGAGGCGATGACCAAACTGGCCGACGAAGACCCCACCTTTAAGGTCACCTTCAACAAGGAGACGGGCCAGACCATCATCTCCGGCATGGGCGAGCTGCACCTCGAGGTGCTGGTGGAAAGAATGGTCCGGGAATTCCGGGTTTCCGGGAAGATAGGTAAGCCCCAGGTGGCTTACAAGGAAACGATAACCCAACCGGTAAGGGTGGAGGGCAGGTTCATCCGCCAGTCCGGAGGCCACGGGCAATACGGCCACGTATGGCTGGAGCTCGAACCGAACGAACGCGGCAAGGGCTTTGTTTTTGAAGAGAAGATCAGGGGGGCGGATATCCCCCAGAATTTCTTCCCGGCCGTGGAAAGCGGGGTCAAGGAAGCCCTGGAAACCGGCGGCGTGGTTGGTTACCCGCTGGTGGACCTCAAGGCGACCCTGGTTGACGGCAGCTATCACGAGGTCGATTCCTCGGAACTGGCTTTCAAGATGGCCGCCTCCATGGCGGTCCGCTCCGGCGTGGCCCGGGCCAAACCGGTGCTTCTGGAGCCGGTGATGAAGCTGGACGTGGTGGCCCCCGTGGAGTACATGGGAGACATCATCGGCGATCTGAACTCTAAGAGGGGGCGCATTGAGAAAATCGAGACGCGCACCGACGCCTGTACGGTGAGCTGCTACATCCCCCTGGCGGAGACATTCGGCTATGCCACGAGACTGCGGTCGCTGACGCAGGGAAGGGCGACCTACTCCATGGAGTTCTACAGGTATGAGGAAGTCCCGGCCGGTCTGGTCGGAGAGATAGTCAAAGCCAGGGCTTAGACCCGCATCGGTCATTCGTCATTTTGACTTCGAGTTTCTCGTTTGGTCATCCGTCATTCGGACTTCGTCATTTTGGAGAGGGCTATCATAGAGGGTTTCATCGATGGTTAAACAGAAAATACGCATCAGACTAAAGGCCTACGACCACAAGCTGCTGGAACAATCGGCGGAGCAAATCGTTGAAGCGGCTGAGAGGACCGGGGCGGCGGTGGCTGGCCCGGTACCTTTGCCGACGCGCATCCAGAAGATTTGCGTTAACCGGTCAACCAATATCGATAAGGACTCCAGGGAACAGTTCGAGATACGGACCCACAAGAGGCTGATCGATATCCTGGAGCCGAATTCCAAGACCATCGATGCCCTAACGAAGCTGAATCTGCCTTCGGGTATTGAAATCGAGATAAAGCTGTAAAAGGTCAGGCAACGCCATGGTTCAGGGTCTAATCGGTAAGAAACTGGGGATGGCCCGCATCTTTCAAAAGGACGGCGCGGTAGTGCCGGTGACAGTGCTACAGGCTGGTCCCTGCGTGGTCACTCAGGTCAAGTCGGCCGAAAAAGAAGGGTACGGCGCCGCCCAGTTGGGTTTCGGGGAGACCAAGAAGTTGACAGCGGCCATGAAGGGCCATCTCAAGGACCTGGGCAAGTTCCGGTACTTGCGGGAATTCGAAGCGGAGGACACGGCCGCTTTGAAGGTCGGGCAAGTCGTGGACGTCAGCTTGTTCAAAGAAGACGACGTGGTCGAAGTCGTTGGCACATCGAAGGGAAAAGGATTTGCCGGAGTCGTCAAGCGGCACCATTTCCACGGCGGGCCGAAGACCCATGGGCAGTCGGACCGCCACCGGGCGCCGGGGTCCATTGGTTCCACCACTTACCCGGGACGGGTGTGGAAAGGGCAGAGAATGGCTGGACACCTGGGAAACGAGCGGGTCACGCAGAAGAATCTCAAAGTGGTGCGGGTCGATGCCCAGAAGAACCTGCTTCTCGTAAGGGGGGCGGTGCCGGGCGCAGCCAACGGCCTGGTCCTTATTAGTAAGGTTAAGGCGAGCAGGTAGAGCCATGCAGGTCAACGTAAGCAATACGGCGGGCCAGCCGGTATCACAACTCGAAGTCAACGACCGTTTATTCAATATCCCGGTGAACACGGCGGTGATGCACCAGGCCATGGTTTGCCAGTTGAACAACGCGCGTCAGGGCACCCGGGACACCAAGACCAGGGGTGAGGTCGCCGGCAGCACGAAGAAGCTGTATCCCCAGAAGCATACCGGCAGAGCCCGGAGGGGAAGCGCCAAGTCGCCCCTGCTGAGGGGCGGCGGCATCGTCTTCGGCCCCCACCAGCGGGACTATCACCAGAGCCTGAACAAGAAAATGAGGTCCCTGGCGTTGCGCAGCGCCCTTTCTTCCAAGGTCAAGGAGGACAGGCTCATCATCGTGGACTCGCTGGACCTGGTGAGCAACAGGACCAAGGAGATGGTCGGAGTCCTGAAGAACCTGGGCATCAACCGGCGGGCCCTGTTTGTGACCACGGCAATGACCGAGAACCTGGCCCTGGCCTCCCGCAATGTGCAGGGAATCAAGGTTATCTCCCTGGGTTCATTGAATCTGGTCGATTTGCTGAACTACGAGGTCCTGGTGATGACAGCGGCGGCGGTCAGGAGGGCCGAGGAAATATGGGGAGGGGCGGCGCCGGCCGCGCCGGCTGAAGTGAAGGACAAGGAATAGCATGCACTTATACGAAGTTCTGAGACGGCCGCTGGTGACGGAGAAGAACACCGCCCTCCAGCAACACAACAAATACGTTTTCGAGGTGGCCCAGGACGCCAACAAACCCCTCATTAAAGAGGCCGTGGAAAAGGCCTTCAAGGTTTCGGTGACCCAGGTCAATGTCATGAACATCCGTGGCAAACGGAGAAGATTCGGCGGACGGATGATCACCACACCTCCCTGGAAAAAGGCGATTGTCACCCTCAAAGAGGGAGACAAGATCCAGGTCTTTGAAGGCGTCTGAAGGAACCAGAATGACGAAAACGGACCGTCATTGCGAGCGAAGCGAAGCAATCCGTGGGTGGCTGGCCATCCGGTCCGCCGTGCGGACTCTCGCAGAGCAGAGGAGATTGCCGCGCTTCGCTCGCAATGACATTTTCGTAGTGGAGTAATACAGTGGGCCTAAAATCGTTTAAACCTACCTCTCACGGCCTCAGGGGAGTGATAGGTTTCACCTTTGAGGAAATAACCAAGACTGAACCCGAGAAATCGCTGATACGCTTTCGCAAGCAGAAAGCGGGCCGGAACTTCGGGGGCAAGATCAGCGTGCGGCACCGGGGGGGAGGCGCCCGACGGTATCTCCGGGACGTTGATTTCAAGCGGGACAAGATCGGAGTTCCCGGCAAAGTCGTGGCCATCGAATATGATCCCGGCCGCTCGGCCCGCATTGCCCTGGTCAACTATGCCGACGGGGAGAAACGCTACATTCTGGCGCCTCTCGGGCTCGGCCCCGGAGACACCGTCCTCTCGGCCAGCGACGCCGAAATCCGCCCGGGGAACACCCTTCCGTTGAGGCAGATACCGGCGGGTACCCTGGTCCATAATATCGAGCTACAGAAGGGGAAGGGGGGCCAGGTGGTCCGCAGCGCCGGCACCGCGGCCCAGTTGATGAGCAAAGAAGAAAGCTATGCGCTGGTCCGGTTGCCATCAGGTGAGGTGCGCAAGATCGGAATCGACTGCATGGTCACGATTGGCCAGGTGGGCAATCTCGAACACCAGAACATCGTTCTGGGGAAGGCCGGCCGTAACCGGTGGAAGGGGTGGCGCCCGGCAGTGCGCGGGTCCGCCATGTCGCCGCGGGATCATCCGCACGGCGGTGGCGAGGGCCGTAGTCCCCGGGGAATGGATACCCCCAAGACTCCCTGGGGTAAGCCCGCGCGGGGATTTAAGACCAGACGCCGCAAGACGACGGATAAGATGATCGTCAAAGACCGGCGGCAGAAGTAAAAGGTAAAAGCGAGAAATGACGACCCCCGACTGGATCGGGGACGAATGACCAATTAGTGTCGAATGACGAATGACAAATTGTCGCCTGGTCCGGCATGCCCGTTTGTTAATTTCGTATTTGGAACATTGATTCGTCATTCGAATTTCGTCATTCGTCATTGCTGCGAAAACGTCATTGCGAGTCCCGATTTCGTCGGGGCGAAGCAATCTCACGGCCCGTTCGGCCAACTGGGGGATTGCTTCGTCGCTTCGCTCCTCGCAAAGACGGTTTGTTTTCATCATTAGACATTTTCAGAGGTAAGAAGTGTCGAGATCCATAAAAAAAGGACCGTACATCGACGCAAAGCTGCTCAAAAAGATCGAAGCAGTCAGCAAGTCGGGACAGAAAGCCGTCATCAAGACCTGGTCTCGGGCGTCAACCATAGCTCCCGAAATGGTGGGCCACACAATAGGTGTACATGATGGCAGGCGTCATGTGCCTATATTTATCATCGAAGACATGGTGGGCCACAAGCTTGGGGAGTTCGCCCCGACCAGGACCTTCCGCGGTCATGGCTCCAAGGCTGCTGCCGAGACCAAGGCGCCGGCCGCGGTGCCTGCTGCTTCCTAGGAGACAAATCCCCCTCAGTCCCCCCTTTTTCAAAGGGGGAATAAGGTGGATTGCTATTCGTTGAAATGGTTTAGACTATGCAAGTAAAAGCAAGCGCGACGAACGTAGGTTATTCCTATCAGAAAGTCAAATTGATAGCCGATACCGTGAGAGGCAAGAAAGTGGATGACGCCCTGGCCATTCTGAAGTTCTTACCATCGCCGGCGGCCAGAGCCGTGGCCAAGGTGGTGAAGTCGGCGGCGGCCAATGCCGAGAACAACTACCAGTTGACGCCGGGGACCTTAAAAATCGTCGCCATCTGCGCCGACAAGGGCCGGACTTTGAAAAGATTCCGGCCGCGGGCGCGGGGCCGGGCCAACGAAGTATTGAGACGGTCGAGCCATATTTCCGTCGTGGTCGAAGAAAAGGAGGCATGATGGGCCACAAAGTTAATCCTATATCACTGAGACTGGGTATCACCCGCACCTGGTCGGCGAAATGGTATGCCGACAAGCATTATGCCGAGTTGGTACTGGAAGACTATAAGTTGCGCAAGACCATCAAGGAAAACTATCGCGAGGGCGGCATAGCCAGCGTGGCCATCGAGAGAAAAGCGAACGAGGTCAGCGTGACGCTGCATTCTTCCCGGCCCGGCATTATCATCGGCAAGGGGGGACAGCGCATAGACGAAATGAGAAGGGTGCTGGAAAAGCAGACCGGAAAAAGGGTGAGGCTGAACATCCAGGAAATCCGGCAGCCCGAGATGGAAGCGACACTGGTGGCGCGAAACATCGCCGAGCAAATGGAGCGGCGGGTCGCGTACCGGCGCGCCATGAAGCAGGCGCTGCTCAGGACCATGCAATCCGGCGCCAAGGGGATCAAAGTGATGTGCGCCGGACGCCTCGGCGGCGCCGAAATAGCCCGGAGAGAAACGGCGCGGACCGGACGCGTGCCCCTCCAGACCTTAAGGGCCGACATCGATTACGGCTTCGAAGAAGCGCATACCACCATGGGGTGCATCGGCGTCAAGGTGTGGATTTACAAAGGAGACGTGTTCAAAGAAAGGCCCGAGGAGGGTTTTGCCGAGGCGAAGCGCGAAGAGGCCAAGCCGGAGGCAGCGCCGGCGGCGAAGGCGCCGGCTATCGAAACGGAGAAGAAGGATGTTTCAGCCCAAGCGAGTTAAATACAGGACGTCGCACCGGGGAAGGCGCCAGGGAACGGCCCAGGCGGGTAACAAACTGGAATTCGGGGAATACGGGATACTGGCCCTGGAATCCGCCTGGCTGACTGCCCGGCAGATCGAGGCCGCCCGGCGGGCAATCACGCACCACCTGAAGCGCGGCGGGAAGCTCTGGATACGCGTTTTCCCGGACAAGCCGGTGACCAAGAAGCCCGCGGAAACCCGAATGGGGAGCGGCAAAGGCGCCGCGGACCATTGGGTGGCCGTGGTCAGGCGGGGCCGCGTGCTTTTTGAAGTGGCCGAGGTAAAAGAAGACCTGGCCCGCGAGGCTTTGAAGCTCGCTTCGGATAAACTGCCCATCCCGACGCGGTTCTTGACCACGGCGGCGGAAGGAAAGGCCTGAAGTGGCGGAGAAACAGAAAATCGGCGAACTCAGGTCAATGACAGTGGACGATCTGCAAAAACAGCTAGAGGAATCGCGGCAGGCGCTTTTCAATTTGCGTTTCCGCCTGGCGACCAAGCAACTGGTGAATAACCGCGAATTGCCGAAAACGAAAAAGAAGATCGCCAGGATCTTGACTCTTTTGCGAGAAAAAGAGCTGGTCGTTAGTCACGAGGCGGAGTAGCAAACATGGAGCCAACCAGAAGAAAAGTCAGGGTGGGGAAGATTATCAGCGCCAAAATGCAGAAGACCGTGGTCATCGGCGTCGAGCTACCACAGCGGCATCCGCTGTATGGCAAGAGGCTGCGGAAGACGGTCAAGTATAAGGCCCATGTCGAAGGGCTCAAGTGTAAACCAGGCGATACCGTCCGGATCATCGAGACCCGTCCCCTTTCCAAGGAAAAGTGCTGGAGAGTCCTGGCGATAGTCAGAAAGGGCGAAACGATCGGGGTGAAGCCTGGCGAGATAGCCGAAGAAATATCAGAGCAGAAAAAGTGATTGAGACATATACCAGGCTGAAAGTAGCGGATAACTCCGGCGCCCGCAGCATAATGTGCATAAACATCCCCGGCGGTACGGGGAGAAGGTACGCCTATGTCGGCGATGTGGTGGTAGCCGCCGTGAAACAGGCTATTCCGGGGGCGGGAGTAAAGAAGGGGGACGTGGTGAGAGCGGTAGTGGTGAGGACCAGGAAGCCATACAGCAGGCCGGACGGCTCCTATATCAGGTTCGACGATAACGCCGCCGTGATCCTGAGTGAAAAGAACAATCCGAAAGGGACCCGCGTCTTCGGGCCGGTTGCCAGGGAGTTGCGGGAGAAGAACTTCATGAAGATCATATCGCTGGCGCCGGAGGTACTGTGAATCATGAAGATACACAAGAATGATACGGTACTGGTGGTCGCCGGCAAAGACCGCGGGAAAAAGGGGAAAGTGCGCCAGGTAGTGGTGAAGAAGGACCGCCTGATAGTGGAAGGCGCCAATATGATCAAGAAGCACATGAAGGCCACCAGGGGCATGCGGCAGGCCGGTATCGTCGAAAGAGAAGCCCCCATTCAGGCTTCTAACGTGATGCTCCTCTGTCCCAAGTGCAATCATCCCGCCCGGATCGGGTATCGCTTCCTGGAGGACGGCAAGAGAGTGAGATTCTGCCGGGCCTGCCAGGAGGTCGTCGAGTAGTTTCGCAAGGCCTTGCAAAAGGAAAACCCGTGTCGCTACTAGAAAATTACCAGAAAAAGGTACTCCCGGCGTTACTGGAGCATTTCAAGTACAAGAATGTCATGGAAGCGCCGAAGGTCACTAAGGTCGTCTTGAATATCGGCCTGGGGGAGGCTCTTACCAACGCCAAGGCGCTGGAGGCGGCGCAAAAGGACCTGACAGCTATCTGCGGCCAGCACCCCGTGACGACCCGCGCCAAGAAGTCCATCGCCAATTTCAAGCTCCGGAAAGGGATGCCGGTGGGCCTCAGCGTGACTCTCCGGGGCAGGCGCATGTACGAGTTCCTGGACCGGTTGATGAACGCCGTTTTGCCGCGAATCAGGGATTTCCAGGGCGTTCCCAGGTCTGCTTTTGACGGAAGGGGAAATTACAGTCTGGGACTCAAGGAACAGATTGTATTCCCGGAGATCGAATACGACAAGGTGGACAAGATCAGGGGGTTGGAAGTGTCTATCGTTACTACCGCCCGGAACAATGAAGAAGGACTGAAATTACTGGAATTAATGGGAATGCCTTTCACCAGGAGTTAGGAAATCATAATGGCCAAGACCTCCAAAATAGTCAAGTCCCAGCGCCCTCCCAAATTCAAGGTGCAACAGCACAACCGGTGCAAGGTATGCGGCCGGCCGAGGGCCTATATCCGCAAGTTCGGCCTGTGCCGGATCTGCTTCCGCCGGATGGCCAGCTTTGGGCAGTTGCCGGGAGTTCGGAAGTCGAGTTGGTAGAGAGGCAAATCAAATATCAAAAATCAAAATGAAAAATGAGGAAGCGAGCAGCGAGTAGACAGTAGCTGCCGACAGCCGTTTTTGCATTTTGTTTTTTATTTCTTGAGTCTTTCGTTTTGTTTGGTCATTCGTCATTCGGATTTCGTCATTTGTTTGTTTCCTTTCGCACAAACTTTCAGTCGTAATGGAATAACAAAATGAGCTATAACGTCAGCGACCCCATAGCAGACATGCTAACCAGAATCAGGAATGCGGTGATGGTCAGACACCCTTCGGTGATCGTGCCGTCCAGCCGCTTGAACCTCTCCATCACCAGGATCCTGCGGGACGAAGGATTTGTTGGCGATTACGAAGTCCTTCGGGAGAAGCCGCAGAGGGCCATAAAGATCGGTCTCAAGTATGGCGAACGGAAGTCGCCTGTCATTTACGGGCTGAAGCGGGTGAGCCGGCCCGGCCTGAGGGTTTATGTTAAGAGGGGCGATATTCCCAAGGTTTACGGAGGCCTGGGCATTGCCATAGTGTCTACCTCCAAAGGTCTGATGACCGGAAAAGAAGCCTGGCAGAAGAAGCTGGGTGGCGAGTTGCTCTGTTACGTTTGGTAGCTTCATAAGGCCTTGTGAAGGAGGTCAAGAATGTCCAGAATAGGCAAACAACCGATAGCAGTCCCCGAGAAGGTGCAGGTAACCATCAAGGGGAGTGAGGTCGTGGTCAAGGGGCCGAAAGGGGAACTGAAGCGAAACTTACCTAAAGACATGGTGGTTTCGCTGGAGAAGTCCGTTATTACGGTATCCCGGCCCTCGGATAACCGCGTTCACCGGCAGCTTCATGGTCTGACCCGCACCCTGGTGGCCAACATGGTCAAGGGAGTGACGGACGGTTTCGAAAAAAGCATGGAGATATCGGGTGTCGGCTACAAGGCCCAGAAGGTGAAGGACAGTATCTCTCTTCAGGTGGGCTATACCCACCCCATCGAGGTGCTGCCGCCTCCCGGCATCAGCTTTCAGCTAGAGAGTCCCACCCGCCTCAAGATCCTGGGAATCGATAAGGAAGCGGTAGGCCAGATGGCTGCCAACCTGCACGCCATGCACCTGCCGGATGCTTACAAGGGGAAGGGTATCAAGTATTTGGGAGAGAGGACCAGACAGAAGGCGGGTAAAGCCGGCAAGGCCGCTGGAAAGAAGAAGTAATGAAAATCATCAGAAAAAAGGGCGACCTGAGGATAGCCAGAGCTATCAGACATAAGCGGGTCCGGGCGAAGGTTTCCGGGACCGGTTCGAGGCCGCGGCTGAACGTGTTTCGGAGTTTGAACCATATTTACGGGCAGATCATCGATGATGAGGAGGGCAGGACCCTCCTCACCGTTTCCACTCTGGACAAGGAAGTCAAGGAGAAAGTGGCCTCGCTGCCCAAGAAAGACCAGTCCCAACTGGTGGGCAAGGTCATTGCCCAGCGGGCGCTGGAAAAAGGAATCAGCGCGGTGGTCTTCGACCGCGGAGGATATAGATACCACGGCAGGGTAAGGTCCCTGGCCGAAGGGGCCCGGGAGGGCGGACTGAAATTCTAGGAGAATCCAGAATTCAGAATCCAGAAGTCAGAAGGAACTCACCTTTTAGCTTCTGAATTCAGAATTCTGAATTCTGAATTCTTTTCGTGATTCTTGAGGAAGTACTATGGTTTCTCGAACTGAAATGCTGGAGGAAGCTCCGGAAGTTGCTCTGAAAGAAAAGATCGTATATATAAACCGCGTGGCCAAAGTGGTGAAGGGCGGCAAGCGGTTCGGTTTCAGCGCTGTGGTGGTGGTTGGCGACGGGCAGGGCAGGGTTGGCCTGGGCATAGGCAAGGCGCACGAGGTGCCGGAGGCTATCCGCAAGGCCGGAGTGTCGGCGCGGAAGAGCATGGTCTCCGTTCCGATGATTGGCGGGACCATACCCCATGAAACCAGGGTGAAGTTCAGCGCTTCGAAGCTCTTGTTGAAGCCGGCTTCCCCGGGGACGGGTCTGGTGGCCGGCGGAGGCGTGCGCGCCGTTCTGGAAGCGGCAGGAATCAGGGACGTCCTGACCAAGTCCCTGGGAAACCCGAACCCGGTGAATCTTGCCAAAGCAACCATTCTCGGGTTGACCAGCCTGAGACAACTGAAAAAGGCCGAGACTGCGGTGACACCCGGGCCCGGACCGGAGGGAGGCGACGTTGCCTGAATTGATCGTGACCTGGATCAAGAGCGCTATCGGCTATTCCAAGGACCAGAAGGATACCATCAGGGCCCTGGGACTGCACCGTTTGAACCAGAGCGTCAGGCATCACGATACTCCTGACATCAGGGGAATGGTCACCAAGGTCCGGCATCTGGTCAAAGTAGAAGAAGGGGGGAAATAGACCCTTTGGTACGGCAAAACGAATTGAAGCCCGCCCCGGGCTCAAAGTTCAAGAGGAAGCGGGTGGGGCGGGGTAACGGAAGCGGGCATGGCACCTATTCAGGTAAGGGACAGAAGGGCCAGAAGGCCCGCGCCGGCGGCGGCGTGCGGCCGGGGTTTGAAGGCGGGCAGCTTCCCCTGATAAAACGGCTGCCATCGAAGCGGGGGTTCAAGAACATATTCAAGAAAGAGTATTCCCTTGTTGACGTGGGATCATTGAATGCCTTCGGCGCGGGAACAGATGTCACGCCGGAGACTCTGGTAGAGGCCGGCCTGATCAAATCCGTCAGGAAGCCCGTCAAGATCCTGGGTGACGGCAAGTTGGAACATTCCCTGGTCGTCAAGGCCCACGCTTACTCCGCCTCGGCCAGGTCCCAGATCGAGTCTTTGGGCGGCAAAGCAGAGGTCATCTCCGGATGAGGCAGCCAAGAGAAGGCGTATCCAAGCTCCTCCAGGCCATGGTGGATGCCTTCGGTCTACCTGACCTGAGGCGCAAGATACTGTTCACCCTGGGCATCCTGGTGATATTCCGCTTCGTGGCGCATGTCCCGCTGCCGGGAATAGACCTGGTGCAGTTGCGGAGCCTTTTCGAACGAAACCAGATAATGGGGATGCTGGACCTGTTCAGCGGCGGGGCCATGAGGAACTTCAGCGTGGCCGCCATGGGCGTATATCCATACATTACTTCGTCGATTGTGATGCAGCTCCTCATCCCGGTGATACCCAGCCTGGCGGCCCTTTCGAAGGAGGGCGAGGCGGGGCGCAACCGGCTGAATGTAATTACCCACTGGGTCACGGTGCCGCTGGCGGCATTGCAGGCCTACGGACAACTCGTCCTGCTCAGCAACGAAAGGGTGGTCACGGGGGTTGGCATTGGACTTACCGGCGCCCGGCTGCTGCCAACGGTGAGCATGGTATTTTCCATGGTGGCCGGCACGATGTTCCTGGTGTGGCTGGGAGAGCTGATTACGGAGCGGGGCATCGGTAATGGTATTTCCATCCTCATCTTTGGAGGCATTGTTTCCGGTTTGCCGACGATGGTGGGCCAGGGGTTTCTGGCGCGGGAGAACATTCCGAGCCTCATCGCCTTCCTGGTGCTGGGGATGGTACTGGTCGTCGTCATAGTTATGTTTACCGAGGCGCACCGGCGCATCCCGGTACAGTACGCCCGGACCGTTTTCCAGCGGGGCCGGGTGATGCGGCAGGGGGGCTCAACGCATATCCCGCTGAGGGTAAACAGCGCCGGCATGATCCCCCTGATATTTGCCATGTCGATCATGATCTTCCCCGGTACGGTGGCCGGCTATTTTCAGAACAGCTCCGGGTTTGTCGGGCAGGCGGCCCAGCTCGTGGCCAGGTGGTTTAACGGCGCCAACTGGTTTTACTGGACACTGTATTTCGTGCTGGTGCTGGGCTTCGCCTTTTTCTACACCATGGTGATATTCCAGCAGCAGAACCTGGCGGAAACCCTGCAGAAGCAGGGGGGGTTTGTCCCGGGCATCCGGCCCGGCAAGCTTACCGAGGAATATCTTAACCGGGTCATTAACCGCATAACCTGGGGCGGGGCCATGTTCCTGGCGGTGGTCGCTATTTCGCCATGGCTGGTGCAGCAGACGACCGGCACCGCCGGCCAGATCCTGCAGCTATCCAGCACCGGACTGCTTATCGTGATCGGAGTGGTCCTGGATACCATGAAGCAACTGGAAGCCCAGTTGCTGGTCCGCCATTACGAAGGATTCATCCGGTAATGTTTCGATGTCACCCTGAGCGAAGTCGAAGGGTCTTTCATGTAGCTCCCCGCCCCAAAGGATTCTTCGACTACGCTCAGAATGACATCCCTATATACATCCTTCACGGTGCTCCGTCCAACGGGCACGAAGGATTGTCAGGGACCAAAGGCAGAGGATTCAGTAAACCAATGTATTTGATTCTATTGGGCGCCCCCGGCGCGGGCAAGGGGACTCAGGCGGCCTTTCTCTCAAAAGAGATGAAGTTGGCCCATATCGCTTCGGGCGACTTGTTCCGGAAGAACGCTCAGCAGGGCACCCGGCTGGGCCTTCTGGCCAAGACGTACATGGATAAGGGCGCGCTGGTGCCCAACGATATAACGATATCCATGATTCTGGAGCGCCTCAAGGAACCCGACACCGGCGAGGGGATCATGCTGGACGGTTTTCCCAGGAACATCGAGCAGGCCGAGGCGCTGAACAAGGCCCTCGCAGAGACCGGGAGAGACATTGATAAGGTAGTCTATCTCAAGGTGCCCGAGGAAGAGCTGTTACAGCGCCTGGGCGGCCGCTGGATTTGCGAGAAATGCCAGACCCCGTTTCACGAAGTGACGGCTCGCCCCAGGGTGCCGGGAAAGTGCGATAAGTGCGGGGGCAGGCTCTATCAAAGAGATGACGATAAACCCGAGACAATTAAAAAGCGTTTGCAGGAATACTTCAGACAGACCCAGCCGCTGATTGACTACTACTCGAAGCGGGATAAACTCCTGGAGATCGATGGTGGCGGTCGAACGCCGGAGGGAGTCTGGGTCTTGTTGAAGACAGCTCTTAATCCCCCTTTGAAAAAGGGGGAGAAAATGTCATTCTGAGCGAAGACGAGCGCAAGCGAGTCGGAGACGAAGAATCTTTCCCGGGGGGGGAGAGCAAAGACCCTTCGACTGCCCCTTCGCTTCGCTCAGGCTTCCGGCTCGGGGTGACATACCTCGGTATTGGAATTTGTTTAGTGTTTAGAGATTCGGATTTCGGATCTTCATGAATAATGGGAATAGTCATAAAATCGCATTACGAAATCGCCCTGATGAGGCAGGCGGGCAGGATCGTGGCGCTGACGCTGGCGAAACTGGCGAGCTCCGTTAGAGTCGGTATGAAGACGAAGGAGCTCGACACAATCGCGGGCGAGGAGATCAGGAAACACGGGGCCATTCCGTCGTTCTTAGGCTACCGGGGATTTCCGGCTAACATCTGCGTTTCGGTAAACGACGAAATCGTCCACGGGATTCCTGGAGACCGCGTCCTGAAAGAGGGCGACCTGGTGTCCCTGGATGTGGGCGCCATATATAAGGGCTTTCAAGGGGACGGCGCGACTACCGTTGGCATCGGCAGGGTGTCACCGGGGTTGCTGGAGCTTATGGAAGCGACGAAGGGGGCGCTGGACGAGGGGATTAAGGCGGCCAGAGATGGCGCCCACCTGGGTGACGTGTCCTTCGCCATCGGGCAATATGCCGAGAAGAAGGGTTTCTCCGTGGTCCGTGAGTATTCGGGTCACGGGATTGGCACCAACCTGCACGAAGACCCCCAGGTTCCGAACATGGGGGTTCGGGGACAGGGGATGGTGTTGCGCCGGGGGATGACCCTGGCTATCGAGCCCATGGTCAATACCGGGACCTGGCGGACCAGGGTGGCGCCCAATATGTGGACCGTACTGACGGCCGATGGCGGTATCTCCGCCCACTTTGAGCACACTATTGCCATACGAGAGAACGGGGCCGATATTTTGACGGCCCTTTGAGAAAAAATGACGAAATTCGAAATGTCATTGCGAGCGAAGCGAAGCAATCCCCTGGGTGTCTGGCCATGTGGGAGATTGCCGCGCTTCGCTCGCAATGACGAATGACGAATGGAAGCCGTTTTTGGACCTTCGGATTTTGAGGATTGATTCGTCATCCGCCCCCGATTAAGTCGGGGGTCGTCATTCGTCATTTTGGTTCTGGCTTGTCAGGTTAGCGTTATAGGCGTAGAATTGTAGTTAATGCCAAAAAAAGAGACGATAGAAGTCGAGGGAACTGTACTCGAAAGTTTGCCTAATGCCATGTTCCGGGTCGAGCTTCCGAATGGGCACAAGGTGCTGGCGCACATATCCGGGAAAATCCGGCTGCATTTCATCAAGATATTGCCCGGGGACAAGGTCCTGGTAGAGCTATCGCCCTATGACCTGACGAGAGGGCGTATTACCTACCGGTTTAAGTAAGAGAGATCATAACCAATGAAAGTAAGAGCTTCGGTCAAAACGCGCTGTGAAAAGTGCAAGATCATAAGGCGGAAAGGCGTAGTCCGGGTGTTGTGTTCGAACCCCCGGCACAAGCAAAGACAAGGGTAAGGGCGAAATTGTCATTCTGAGCGGAGACGAGCGCCAGTGAGTCGGAGCGAAGAATCCTTCGGCCACCGGGGCGCCAAAGACCCTTCGACTGCGCTCAGGGTGACATTTCCCAAACAATATCAAATGTCCGAAAGCCAAACAGGAACGGGCCGAATCGGTGTTTTGGGTTTCGTTATTGGGATTTTGAACTTGTTTGGGATTTAGTGTTCAGGATTTCGGATTTGGCCCTTGATTAATTCAATCTGAAACAGGTAGAAGAAAAATGGCACGTATTGCGGGCGTCGATCTCCCGGCGAACAAGAAAATAGAGTTCTCCCTGGCCTATCTCTACGGGGTGGGACCTAACAACAGCAAGATTATCCTGGCCAAGGCGGGCGTCAACCCCGACACCCGGGTCAAGGATATCAAGGAAGAAGAACTCAGCCGGATCCGTGAGGTCATCGACAAAGAATACAGGGTGGAAGGAGACCTCCGGAAGGAAGTCAGCCTTAATATCAAGAAACTGATTGAAATAGGGGCGTACAAGGGGCAGAGACACCGGCGCGGGCTGCCGGTCCACGGGCAGAGGACGCGGACCAACGCCCGGACCAAGCGGGGGGCCCGCAAGACGGTTGCCGGACGCGGTCGCAAGCCAGGCGCCAAGAAATAACTCAAGAGGAAAATCAGAAATCCGAATATCTAAATCCTAAACAATATCAAAAACCGAAGAACCAAATTCAAAACCAGTTGGCTTGACTGTCTGTTTCGGATTTTAATTTTGGTGATTGGGATTTGTTTAGAATGTAGAATCTCGAGTTTAGAGCTTTGTAATAGAGAAGGTAATCATGGCAGATAAAGCTACCAGGCCTCGCACCAAGAAAAAAGAAAAGAAGTCCATTCCTCGCGGTAAGGCTTTTATCCAGTCCACATTTAACAACACCATAATAACCCTGACCGACCCGGAAGGAAATGTCATCAGCTCGGCCAGCTCCGGAAAAGTAGGGTTCAAGGGGTCGAGAAAGGGGACGCCTTTCGCGGCGCAGATGGCGGCCACCGACACCGCCAGGAAGGCGATGGAAGTTGGCCTGCGGCGCGTCGAGGTATTCGTCAAGGGTCCGGGCAGCGGCCGGGAGGCGGCGATACGTTCGCTGCAGGCTGCGGGACTGACCATCTCGGGCATTCGCGATGTGACGCCGGTTCCGCACAACGGGTGCCGTCCTTCCAAGAGAAGGAGGGTATAGTACATATGGCCCGATATATCGATGCAGTTTGCCGCGTTTGCCGGCGCAACGGATTAAAGCTGTTTCTCAAGGGGGATCGGTGCTTCACACCGAAGTGTGGCGTGGAGAGGCGGAGCTCGCCTCCGGGACAGACCTCGACCAGACGCCGGAAACAGTCTGACCGGGGCCTTCAGTTGAGGGAAAAGCAAAAAGGAAGATATTACTATGGCCTGATGGAACGGCCGTTCCAGAAGGTCTTCGGCGAGGCCATGAGAAGGCCGGGAAAGACCGGTGAAATGCTGGTGCAGCTTCTGGAATGCCGGCTGGACAACGTTGTCCTTCTCATGGGGTTTGCCGATTCCCACGCCCAGGCGCGGCAGATCGTCCGGCACGGTCATCTGGTCCTGAACGACCAAAAGGTGAACGTGCCTTCGATCCAGGTCAAAGCGGGGGACACGGTGTGCTGGCGGGAACCCAGCAAGAAATCGGAGTTGTGCAAGGCCGTCGCCGAAAAAATCAAGAGCAAGACCATTCCGGCGTGGTTGAATGTCGACCCGGAGAAAATGTGCGGGAAAGTTATTTCGTTGCCCGCCAGGACAGATACGGAATCCAGGTTCGACGAAAACGCGGTAGTGGCCTACTACTCTCGCTAAGGTTGCTTCGCGACAGTTCATTAAGGAGAAAATGTTGCCCAATCAAACGCCTTTACCCAAGGTCGAATGTGTTGAGAGCTCACAGGACTACGGGCGATTCGTTGCCGAGCCCCTGGAGCGAGGGTTTGGCATTACACTGGGGAACGCTCTGCGAAGGGTTCTGTGGGGCTCCTTAACTGGCGCCGCGGTCACCTGGATCAAGATCGAGGGGGTACAACACGAGTTTTCCACCATCCCTCATATGAAAGAAGACGCGATCGAATTCATCCAGAATGTGAAGGGGCTGCGTTTCCGGGCGCTGTCTGACCGGCCCGGGAAACTGACGCTGACTGTCTCGGGGGAAGGGATAGTCAGCGCTGCCGATGTCAAGGCTACCGCGGACTATGAGATCATCAATCCGGAACTCCGGCTGGCAACTCTGGATTCCTCCGACGCCAGGTTGTTCGTCGAGCTTAATGTCGAGCAGGGCAAGGGATACGCTCCGGCGAACCGCGCCGACGGGCTGCCCGTTGGTTCTATTCCGGTGGATGCCATCTTCTCGCCGGTCCGCAAGGTTAACTACAAGGTCGATCCCATCCGGGTGGGTCAGGAAGCGAACTACGAAAAGCTGGTTCTGGAAGTCTGGACGGATTCCACGATGACGCCGCTGGAAGCCGTTAGCCAGGCGGCGAGAATACTGATCGAACACCTGAGCGCCTTCGAGGACCTGGTGAAGGTTTCCATGAAGACCGCAGAGAAGCAGCTTCTGCGGCGTTTTTTGAGCCCCGAGCAGTTCAACAAGCCCGTGGCGGATTTGGGCTTTTCCACGCGGACGCTGAACTGCCTGAGGAGGGGTGGCATAAACACCCTGGGCGAGCTGTTGAGCAAGAGCGAGGAGGACCTGAACAAACTGCGGCATTTCGGCCAGAAGTCACGGGAGGAATTGCTCCAGCGCCTGAAAGAGCTCGGCTATTCTTTGATGAGTAGCGAAGAGCCGGGCAAGGAAGAGACCGGCAAGCCAGGGCCGATTCTTGAGCTGGAAAAACTGAAGGAAATAGGTCTGAAGGGTTCAGAGGAGGGCGAGGGGGAGGAAGAAGGGGATGAAGGGGAATAGCATGGAGCTAAATCCGAAATCCCGGGCACGGAATGCTGCCCGGGACGAGCGGAAATCAAAATGGCGAATGACGAAATTAGAATGACGAATTAATGTTCAAAGTTCGAATGCACAAGGAGGCCCACATTTGTCATTCGTCATTCGGACTTCGTCATTCGTCATTTCCTCTTTTCAACCTGGAGAGATAAGATATGAGACACCGGGTAGCGGGCAGAAGATTCGATAGGCCCACCGATCACCGATTGGCGATGTATCGCAATCTGGTCAGGGACGTTTTGCTCCACGAGTACGTCCAGACCACCGAACCGAAAGCGAAAGAGATTCAGAGCCTCTGTGAGAGGGTTATCACGATGGGAAAGGACGGGGGGCTGGGCGCCCGCCGGCGGGCGCTTTCTTTCCTTTCTGATAAAGCCGTCGTTGATAAGGTATTCACAGAGCTTGGCCCGCGGTATGCCGGCAGGCCCGGAGGGTACACACGCATTATCAAATTGCCGCCTCGCCACGGGGACGGGGCGCCGATGGCCAAGATTGAGCTGGTCAAATAGGGCCAGGGGTACCCGGCGTAGTCTTTCCGGCAGATGACCACTGCGAACCGCGAAGCGGTAAGGAAGATCGGGCTCGTAGTTGAGTACGATGGGAGTAACTACCGGGGGTTTCAATGGCAGCCGGCGGCGCCGACGGTCCAGGGGGAACTGGAAAGCGCGATACTGAAGACAACCGGGGAGCGTGTCAGGGTGCTGGCGGCCAGCCGGACAGACACCGGTGTCCACGCCAAGGGCCAGGTAGTCAGCTTCCGGACTGGCTCCAGGCTCTCACCGGAGACCTTTGCCAGAGCGCTGAACCACTACCTGCCCAAAGACATCGTCATACAGAAGACGTTCGAGGCGCCGGCGGGGTTCAACGTCCAGCGGGACGCCTTGAGCCGGGAGTACCGGTACTACATTCTGGATAGCACCGAAGGTGCAGCCCTCTGGAGGAACTATAGCTGTCCTCTGCCGGGTAAATTGAATATCGCGGCCATGAACAGGGCCTGCTCCCTTCTGGTCGGAGAACATGACTTTGTTAGCTTTACCAGCAAACTGGGAAAACAGCCGAGGAACACCGTTCGCCGGGTCTACGAAGCGGGGGTAAGAAAGAGACGGCCGGTAATCATGTTTTACATAACGGCTAACTCTTTTCTGCCTCATCAAATCCGGCGCACGGTAAGCGCGCTGATCGGGGTCGGTCTCGGGAGAATGCCGCTCGAAGACTTCGGCCGGTTGCTGGAAAGCAAACAAAGAGGGATAATATCAGACACGGCGCCGGCCCAGGGGCTTTACCTGGTAAGAGTCAATTATGCCGGACAGCCTGGAGAGAATGCATGAAGACCTTTACCGCTAAACCCAAAGAGTTGGAAAGACAGTGGCATCTGGTGGATGCCTCGGGCCAGGTGATGGGCAGGTTGGCTACCCAGGTGGCCTGTCTCCTCATGGGGAAGAACAAGCCTGTATTCACCCGGAATGTGGACACCGGAGACTTTGTGGTTGTCATCAACGTATCGAAAATCCGGGTGACAGGCAAAAAAGAGACCGACAAGATGTATTACCGCCATTCGGGATACCCCGGTGGCTTCAAAGCCGCTTCCTACAGGGAAGTGGTGGCGCAGCACCCGACCAGGGCCTTCGAGAAGGCCGTCAAGGGTATGCTGCCGCGCACCCGCCTGGGAGCGGCCATGTACCGGAAGCTGAAGGTTTACGCCGGGGCGGAGCACCCGCACGCCGGACAGCTTGCGTCAGCATCAAAGGCCGCGCCTGCCGCCGGCGCCCCTGCGGCGCCTGAAGTGAAGCCGCAGCCGGAGGCCGCCGCCTAGTCGCCCGTCAGGACAAGCGTCCTCTCCCTCGATGGGGGAGGATTAAGGAGAGGGTGAAGCAGTTCTCTTCACCAGGCGTTCAGTAACCCAGGAACGGAGAATTCACTTGACTGAAAAATCGTTCTTTTACGCCGTCGGTAGACGCAAGACCGCCATAGCCAGGGTCCGGCTCCAGGCCGGGACCGGTACGATAACCATTAATGAGAGGCCGTTCGACAATTACTTCCCGAGCGTCGAGGAGAGAAACGCCGTGCTGGTACCGCTCACCGTGGCCAATGCCAAAGAGAAGTTTGATGCGACGATCAAGGTGATCGGGGGTGGGACTTCGGCCCAGGCGGGCGCCATATCCCACGGGATGGCCCGGGCCTTGGTGGAGAGCGACGAGACCCTGAAGAAGGCCTTAAGGCAGCACGGGCTGCTCACGCGCGACCCCCGCGAAAAAGAGCGCAAGAAATACGGCCTGAAGCGCGCGCGGAAGGCGCCGCAGTATACCAAGCGATAGAGTTTCCGTAGCGGCACGCTGCCGCGTGCCCGGTTGGGGGGGCCGCGAGACGGGGGTAGCCCATGGCTTTAGCCTTGCGGGGCGGGGCCCAAAGGCGGACACACGGCGTCAAACACCGTCTGAAACCGGATGGGGGAATAAGGTCTCGGAATGAGCGCCCTGTGAAATCACAAAGGGGCAGGCGACAAGCCTGCCCCTTTTGCTGTTCCAGCTTCGCGGCAGCAAAGGTACTGGCGGTTGGGGAACCACATTCCTTGGTCTGGCAGTCATGGGGCTCGGTATTTTGGTCGCGAATACATCAGGCACTTTGCCTGACGACAGGCGTCTGATCAGAGATCGTCCCCGCTCATACGGAGGCCGAAGAACGTGAACATAAAACTGAGTCAAGTACTTCCGATACAAAACCTGACAGAGTATAAGATGCATCTTGCCTGCTGGAACCGACGTACCCAGCCGCTGGACGACTTTGTAAACAGCAAAGAAAAATGGGAATCCTGGCAAAGGTATAGGGGCGAAAGAGACGATTTCAATCGCAAGTACATCTTTGCCATGATGGAGTTCTACCACGAGTCGGACGACATATGGCTTTTTGGTGGCATTTATGAGGTCATCGCCCGGAGCAGCAAAGGCTACAGGGTAAGAGTCGTGGATGGGTCAAAGGAACTGATTGGCCGACTGAAGATTTGTTTCAAGAGGCCGGGCAGAGTACGGGCCGTCAAATTTGAGAAGTACTACAATAAGTTAGTGGTTTCTGAGATTCTTAAGGAATCTTACACAGGACAGCAGTTCTGCGGTTACGAGAACATAAATCATGGTTTTCCTTCGATCGAAAACATCATTAAAACTGACCGGCCAGATTGGAAAGCTGCCCTAACGAGCGTCAAGGGAGTGTATCTCATTACCGACAAAGAGAATGGGAAAAGATACGTTGGCTCTGCCTATGGCGATTCGGGAGTGTGGTCCAGATGGGCGTGTTACGCCGGTACGGGTCACGGCTGGAACGATGAACTGACTAAGCTGATAAAAGAAAAGGGAATCGAGTATGCAAGAAGCAACTTCGTCTTCACACTTCTCGAATACAGGTCGATGAAAGCGGACGACAAAAGCATCCTTGAGCGCGAGAAGTATTGGAAGGAAGTGCTTCTTGCCAGGGAGTACGGATACAACAAGAATTAGGCATGGGCATCGGCGGTGCCTTCATTTCCCGGGCAGGCCCAGGTGTCGGGTGGCGATGATGTTCTTCTGTATTTCGGTCGTGCCGCCGAGGATGCTTTCGGAGATAGAGGAGCGGTAGAGTCTTTCGGCGCGACCCCCAAGCTTCGCCCCCGGTGAATCCCACGTCAACTGCCCGTAGGGTCCAAGGAGTGTCATAACGGCGGCGGCGGTCTTCTGCTCGAGCTGGGAGCTGTAGAGCCGCACCATGGATGCCTCGGTGTAGCAGACGGCGCCCTGCTGTTTCAGCCAGGCGGCGCGGTAGGCCAGGAGGCGGCCGGCTTCAACCTCGATGGCCAGGTCGGCCAGCCGGTGACGGGCGAGTCGCGAGTCTGGAGTCTGGAGTCTGGAGTCTAGAGTCTGGAGTCTGGAGCCGGTCGGGTTGCCCCGGCTATGAAGATAATCGATGGTCTCGTCTAGGAGCCTCCGGGTGCGTGAAATCGAGCCGGCGCCGGCAAAGGTCCTTTCCAGGGTCAGGAGCAGGGGCATATAGCCCCAGGCCCCGTTGATTTGGCCCAGGATGTTCTCCTCCCCGACCTCCACATTATCGAAGAAGACCTGGTTGAAGGAGGGGTGGCCGGCCATGTTGTTGATTGGGCGGATGGCTACGCCGGGGCGTTTCATCGGCACGACGAAGATGGTCAGGCCGTGCCCCTTCTTTGTTTCGGAAGCCGTCCGGGTGAGAAGCCAGCACCAGTCGGCGATCTGGGCCGCCGAGGTCCAGATCTTTTCCCCGTTGATGACAAAACGGTCGCCGTTTCTCCGGGCTGTTGTGGTGAGGGAGTTCAAGTCCGAGCCGGAGTTGGGCTCGCTGTAGCCGACGCACCAGAATTCGGCGCCCCGGGCCAGTTCCGGCAGGTGCTCTCTTTTCTGGTCTTCCGTCCCGTAGGCGGCTATGAGCGGGCCGACATTGCAGATGCCGCCGATGCCCATGTCAAAGGAGGGGATGCGCCAGTAGATGGCCTCTTCATAGTAGACCAACTGGGACATCACCGGGCGCTCGGTCCCTCCGTAGGTGGCGGGCCAGGCCATACCGAGCCAGCCCTGCCGCGCCAGCTTCCCGGCCATCTCCCGGGTGAAGGGCCACATCTCGCCGCAGTATTCGTCGCCGTATTCGAAGCCCCCCTGCCAGTCCCCGGGGACCTCTCTGGCGGCAAAAGCGGCTACGTCGCGGCGGAGCGCCAGGTCTTCAGGGGAAAGGCGGAAATCCATGGTGGACTATTATACCAATGACGAAGTGCGAATGACGAATGACCAATCAATGACGAATGACGAAGTGCGAATGACGAATGAGCAAACAGTCAGCCGTGATCGAATCCGTAGCGGCACGCTGCCGCGTGCCCCACGAACGTCACCCTGCCCAATCGCTTCTCGACCTCTCTGCATTTCGGGTCTCACAGGCGGGACGCCTGTGGCACTGAGAATCGTCACATTCTCGAAGGCAGCCAGGTCGATAGCGGAGGAAAGAGGATAGTGATCACGAGCACGATGGCCTGCACCACGACGAACGGCCAGGCGCCGCGGATGATGGTCCCCATGGTGACTTCCGGCGGCGAGATGCCTTTGAGCACGAAAAGGTTCATCCCCACCGGCGGCGTCAGCAGGGCCATTTCCATGTTCACGGTGAATACCACGCCGAACCACAGGGGGTCGAAGCCCAGCGCCATGACTATGGGCACGACAATCGGTACCGTGATGGTTATGATGGAAGCCGGGTCGAGAAAGCAGCCCATGAGCAGGAGCAGAACGTTGATGGCGACGATCACCGCCCAGGGCGGGATAGCGGCGCCGACAATGAACTCGGTCATGCGCTGGGGGATTCCGAGGTAGGTGATGACCACGCCGAAGGCAATGGCGCCGGTGATGATCCAGCCCACCATGCAACTTGTCTTGATGGTGGCGGACAGGGAGGACTTCATTCCCTTCCAGTTGAGTGAGCGGTAGGCCAGGCACATGAGAAGGGTGGCGAAGGCGCCCATGCCGGCCGCCTCAGTGACCGTGGCGAAGCCGGTGTAGATGGATCCCATGATAACGACGATCAGGACGGCGAAGGGCCAGACTTTCCACAGCCCGGCGAGTTCCTGACGGCGGCTCACCGTCATTGCCGCTGCGGGGGCCAGGCGCGGATTCCGGCTGCAGCGGACGCCCACATAGACCATGAAAGCCAGGGTGAGGAGGATGCCGGGTATGACGCCGCCGATGAATAGCTTGGGAATGGAGACCTCGGCAAGGATTCCGAAGAGGATCATCGACAGGCTGGGTGGAATGAGGATGCCCAGGGCGCCGCCGGCGACGATGCTCCCCGATGCGAGAGGCATGTCGTATTTCCTCCGGAGCATCTCCGGCAGGGTCACCCGTCCCGCGATGGCGGTGTTGGCGGAACTGGAGCCGGTAGTGGCGGCGAATACGGCGGAACCGAGCAGGGTCCCCTGGATAAGCCCGCCGGGCACCCGCCGCAAGAGCCGCGACAGGGCGTTGAATGCCTCTTCGCTGAGGTTGGAATGGATGAGCATTTCGGCGGTGAACAGGAACAGCGGGACGCTCACCATGGTGAAGGAGGAGATGAAGCCGAAGGCGTTGGCGGCGATGATAAAGAGTCCTTTGGAACCCTCCCAAAGAAACGCCGCCACCATGATGCTGACAAACCCCAGGGCAAAGGCCACCGGAATGCCCAGCACGAGCAAGAACAGGAAGCCGCCCAGGATAAGGGATATCAAAACGGGGGAAACGGTCACAAGTGGATCCCTGGGGCAGAATGACTAATGACGAAATTCGAATGACGAGTCAATGACGAATGACGAAATTCGAATGACGAATGACCAGAGAAGCTCCAAATTCCAAGGGCCAAGTTCCAAACAACACCAAGACCGTAACTTTCAATCACTGAAGCGTGCCCTCGCGCCCCGTTTGGAACCTGGGTATTGGAACTTGTTTGGTAATTCGTCATTCGGACTTCGTCATTTGAGGGTACTGTCCACGCCGGCTCTCCGGCACGAAAAGACGGTAGATTTTGATCAGGACGGCGAGGGCCAAGAACGCGCAGCCCAGGGGGACCAGCACCTGGAAGGGGAAGAGGGGCCACTCCATGTCGGCGCTGGTGTTCCCGCTTTCGAAGGAGCCCCAGGCCAGGTTCCAGCTTTGCCACATGAGGACAAGACTGTAGGCCAGGACCACCAGGTAGCCGAAGAGATCCAGGACGCGCCGGACGGGGCGGCCCAGCCGCAGGTAGACCATGTCCACGCGGACATGGCCGTCCAGCATGTAGGTGGAGGCCCCGCCCAGGAACACCAGGGCGATCATCAGGTACCCGCTGAGCTCGATGGCCCACTGGGTCGGGCTGTTGAAAAAGTACCGTCCGATGGCTTCTCTCACGACGCCGGCCATCATGACGATGACGCCGAACCCGACCAGCCAGATTACCCCGGAAAAGAACTTCTCCAGCCTGGCGGCTATGGCCTTAATCCGACGTTCTCCCTTCGGTGCTGAGCCGGTACCACAGGCCTCCGTGCCTGTGAGACGTGTACGAGACCAATGTCAATACTACCTTTGAACGCTGGTAACCTGGCATATTTGTGTCCACCGCCCCCGCAAGCCTCCGACCCGGCCTGGAGGCTTGGGCGACGCCTGGTGGTCAAACGGCTTCCTGAATCCCCCCGTTAGTCCCCCTTTTTTCAAAGGGGGAGAGAACCGGCCTTACCACCGGGCCTGGATAGCATTCTTGATGCGCTGCCCGGCGTCCCCGGTCCGCTGCCCGTACCAGTCCCAGACCGGCATCAATGCCTGTCGCCAGCGGGCCAGTTCTTCCTTTGGAAGGGTGTGAATGCGAGTGCCTTTGGCGAGCACCTTTTCCTTGGTCTTGGCGGCGTCATCCGACATGGCCTTGATGTCTTCTTGCTGATTGTCCCGCCAGACCTGCTTCAGGATGGGTCTCAGGTTCTCCGGCAATGAATTGTACTTGTCCAGGTTCACCCAGAAGAACACCGCCAGCACCGGTATGATGTAGGGCTCGGTGATGTCCGTGACCACGTCGTACATCTTGTAGCTCTCTATGGAAGGGTAAGTCAGCAACGACCCGTCGATCGTCCCTCTCTCCATGGCCAGCACCGTTTCCGCTGCTACCGTGGTCACCGGGGTTGCGCCCAGGGCCTTGAGGATCTCGTTCATGGCGCCGCCTCCTCCCCTTATTTTGAGGCCCTTCATGTCCTCCAGTTTGGTGACGGCCTTGTTCCTGGCCATCAGCAATGGATATCCGTCCGTCGTCTGGAATCCGATCACCTCGGCATTGGCCTTCTGTCGGTACTCCTGCTCCACGATCTCCCTGACGGGTGTGTTAAACCAGAGGTCGTATAAGTCCGCCATGTCTTTGGCGTTGTAGGGCATTGCAGAGATGTCGCCGACGGGTACCTTGCCCGAATACAGGGTGGGCGCTACCAGCAGCCCTTCAATACTGCCCTTGCCGAGGGCGTCCAGGCCCTCGTTGGGTCCGACGAGTTGCCCGGCCCAGAAGAGGTTGATTTTGATCTGACCCCGGGAGCGCTGCTCGACCCGGTCGGCCCACAATTTGATGATCGGAGCGGACACGTGGGTCGAGGGCTGCATGGACTGGAAACTGAACGTGTATACCTTTTCCGGCGGCGCCTGTTTTGGCTCCGGCGCCTTGGTGGCCGGCGCTGCCGGCGCGGTCGTCGGCGCCCTGGTCGCAGGCGCGGCCGGTTGTTGCTTTGGCTCCGGCGCCTTCGTGGCCGGAGCCGCCGGCGCGGCGGTCGGCGCTGGTGTGGGAGCGGGCGGCGCGCAGGCCGGGATTCCCCCGGCAATGAACACGCCAGCCATGAGGAACGTGAGCCAGGATAACCTTCGGTTCTGCATGCGATTCTTCATTTGTCCTCCTTCACTATTCTATTAGTTAACCCGGACAAGCCGCAACGAAATCACAAATCCGAAGCACTAAATCCGAAATACTAAACAATCGGCCATCCCGACGAGTCGGGACAATGAACGATGAAAATGTCATTCTGAGCGAAGCGAGCGTAGTCGAAGAATCCTTCGCTCCGCTCAGGACAAGTTCTTTCGAGGTGGGGCGCCGGACGAAAGACCCTTCGACTGCCCCTTCGCTTCGCTCAGGGCTCCGGCTCAGGGTGACATTTTCGGAGCAATACCGAAATCCAAATGCTCCAACGCCTGAAACGTCTTATTCATTCGGGTTTTGGTAATTTGAACTTGTTTCGGATTTCGACATTCGGATTTTGGATTTGGAGTTGGCGTGTTTCTTTAGCTCCCCCCGGAAATCGGGATGGGCGATGGCGATGAGCTCCTCGGCCCGCTGGCGTAGCGTCTTTCCCCTGAGATTGGCGACCCCGAATTCGGTCACCACGATATCCGCACAGCACCGTTGTATGCTCACCGAGGCCCCGGCCGGGAACTCCGGCACGATGCGTGAGGCGGCCCCGTCCCTGGCGGTGGATGGCATGACGGTGATGCCCCGGCCTCCCCGGGAGAGCAGGGCGCCGATGACGAAAGGTATCTGGCCGCCCGGCCCGCTGATGTACCGCCCGTCCACGGTCTCGGCGTTAATCTGGCCGGTCAGGTCCATCGAAAGGGCGCTGTTAATAGCCACCATGTTGTCATGGGAAGCGATGATACGTATGTCTTCGATGTAGCTGGCGGGCATCAGCCAGAAGCAGGGATTGTTGTTGACCCAGTCCATCTCCTCCCTGGTGCTGCCCCCAACGGAGGTGATCACCACCTTGTCTGGGTTCAGGGTCTTTCGCTTCCCGTTGATCACGCCCTGGCGGACCAGGGAGATGACGCCGGGGGTGGTGGCCTCGGAATGATAGCCGATGTCACGCTTGCCGCCGAGCATTCCCAGTGAGACGAGGGGCTCGGTGGCCCGCCCTATGCCTATCTGGATGGTGTCCCCGTCTCTGATCAGCCCGGAGACCAGGGAGGCAATGTGTTTCAGGTACGGTTCTGAGAGCTTCGGGGTCTTGCCGGTCAAAGAAGCGTCGCCCGGCTTTCTTCCGGTAGGGACGTGGGCGACGAAATAGTCTATCTCGGACATGTGAACAAAGTTTTCGCCATACGTCCTGATGAGATTTCCATTTACCTCAGCGATTACCAGCCTGGCGCGGCCGACCTCTTGCTTCTTGTTCCACAGCGACTGGCCGAAGCTGCAGAACCCCTTTTCGTCCGGCGGCGACAATTCCACCACGAGCACGTCCGGCGGCTCGGGCTCGGCCATCGGGTTGCCCGGAAAAAGCACGCCCGGATTCAGGTCGATCCTTCCGGCGTCTACGGCTTCCTGGCAGACCGGCGTCGGCAGGAAAACGGATACGGAGAAGTATTCCTCCCAGCCGGGCGAGTACCAGCCGAAGTCATAGACCGGCGCGCTCAACCGGACCCGGAGGCCCTTAAGTTCTTCTTTCCTGACAGCTAGGGCGCGGCCAACGGCTACGGCCTGTCTGCCAAAGGAGAAGCTCACCAGGTCGCCCGGCTTGACCAGGGCGGCTGCCTGCTCAGCGGTAATCAGCTTTTTCTGGTATTCGTCCTGGACCGATGTCATTTGCCAGACCCGGACGTGAACGGTGTTTGTGTGAAACCCATCAATGCTCCATAATCCCGCTCTCACAGGCGGGGACGCCTGTGGTACTGTGGGTCGTCGGCTTGCCGCGAAGGGAGGCTGGCGGTGGCGGTGGCGATGGCGGAACGCTCCCCCCGCTGGTTGTCCGCCCACAGCTCGCAGTCAACAAGGTGCTCGCCGTTTGCGACATACTTCCGGATCACCTTGCCCCGGCACCAGCAGGTATCGCCGATGAGATTGGGACGCCGCAGTTGTATCTTGAATTTCTTCAGAAAACCATCGTCGCCGGTCCAGTTGGTCATCACCTGCGAGACCCAGGTAATCCTCTGGTTGCCCATGTCGTAGGCGGCGGGGAACCCAATGGTCCGCGCCAGGTCATCTTCCCAGTGAACCCTCATGGGGACGTCGGGGATGCCCAGAGCGTTGGGTATGGCCGCCGCGGGGTGCCGCCGGTCGTAAGCCAGCCGGATGCCGTGGGCGCGGATGAACGGCTGGGGCCCCATGCCGATGTACCAGGCAATTACGTCGGTCACGGTCAGCGGGCCTTTGACCACGTGCGCCAGGGCGTCGCCCTCGCGCACATCCTCCCAGTAGCGGGGACTGCCGCCCCGGATTTCCTCTTTGTCGTAGTCGGCGAAGATTGCTTGAAGCTCCTCTCTGTCGTACTTTTTCCGGGCGTCCTGGTACTTGTCCCTCTTCTCGCCCTTTTCGCTTTCCGGGTACCTGGTGAACCGGCGGCAGGTCATCAGGCACCTGGCCACAAGCTGGCCGGACTGGTTCTTGAATGTCTTTTCGGCTATCTGCTCAAAGAGGCGCGCGGCGAATTTTCCCTGCACTTCCCTCAGGTCCAGCAGCTTCTCTTCAAACGTGATCCGGTCATTCACCCGCACCGGGTGGAACCATTCCCACTCGTCCCCGGTCCACAGGGAATGCGCCCCCCGCAGTCCCATGGCGGCGGCGCCCTGTCCGGACCACTCGCAACTGTAAAGAAACAGGGGCGGCGCTACGATACAACCGTATCTGGTCCTGCCGGCGTAGGAATCATCGCACCAGAGAGGATTGACGTCGCCGTAACCCTGAGCGAAGTGCCGGATGGCGTCCCTGGTGGCTACTTCGTTGAACTGCTGCCCCCGGGGCACGGGCGAACCTATTCGGGACCTGATGATTGACAGATTCTCGTCGCTGAAAACGTCGATGGCCTGTGTCATGGTCGCCCTCCGTAAGCGGCGGAATCACAAAAAAGGGCCGTATTCGGGGTCGTCCCGGACCCCGAATCCCAGGTTGACAGGGGTTAGTAACTGAAACCACGAATGCACACGAATGCACACGAATTGTCTTCCCTGTTGCAGTCTGGACTCAGTAAAGCGATAACTGCCCCCGACTCATGCTCTCTGTTTGTGTTTATTCGTGTCAATTCGTGGCTTCATCCCTTTCCTCCATCATAGCGACTTACGCTTGTGCGCCTGCAATTCGGCGGCATGGCCGTGGTAATCTCTTTTCAACCTGGCGATCTTGTCGGGAGGGTATTGCAGAAGCTCCGAAAGTATTTGTTCGGTGTGCTGTCCCAGCCCCGGCGGAAGGGTGAACTCCTGTTCCTCCGCGCTTTTCGTCTTGATGGGGTTGCCGGCTATCCTTGTCACATTTCCTGGGCCGTCCCTGAGGTCCACGATCATCCTGTTGTGGAGCACCTGGGGATCGGCCACGGCCTTATCGACGGTATTGACCGGCGCGGAGGGGATGTCTTCTTGGTGAAGTATCTCGAGCCAGTCCTCCGCCTTTTCGCGGCTGAACCGCTCGGCGAGGACACGGTCGAGGTCGCTCTTGTGCTGGTACCGGACCTCCCGGTCTTTGAACCGGGGGTCTTCCTGCATCCATTCGGCGTCCACCACCCTGGTGATGCGTGGCCAGCAGGGTCCCAACGCCAGGTAGCCATCCCTGGTGGGATAGGCGCCGTAGGGGTTGATGGTGAGATGCCCCGACCCCTCGGGACCGGGGACTCCGCCTCCGCAGAAGTAATAGGCGATGTGGATTCCCATCAGGGATATCATACTATCGATCTGGGAAATCTGGACCTCCTGCCCGGCGCCGGTCTGCGACCGCGATGCCAGGGCGGCGCAGACGCCCAGCGCGGCGAACATGGAGGGGGCCAGGTCGCCGATGGTGATGCCCGGCCGGACGGGGGGTCTGCCCGGCTCTCCGGTAATGCTCATCATGCCGCTGAGGGCGCAGGCGATGATGTCGTACGACGGCCAGTCGCAGTATGGGCCCGAGGGACCGAAGCCGGTGATGGAGCAGGCGACGATCCGGGGATTGATGCTCTTCAGGGTGGCATAGTCTGCGCCGAGCCGCTTCATCACGCCGCTCCGGAAATTGTCCCAGACCACGTCCGAGACCCTGGCGAGGTCGTGGAAGGCCTCTTTGCCGGTCTCTGTGCGCAAGTCCAGGAGGATGCTTTTCTTATTGCGGTTCAGGGCGAGGTAGACATAGCTGTTGCCCTGGAACTTCGGTCCGGGGACGATCCTGTCCGACCCGCCCTCGCCGGCTTCGATCTTGATGACCTCAGCCCCGAGGTCGGCCAGCAGCATGGTGCCATAGGCGCCCGCCGTGGTGTGGGAGAAATCCAGGATGCGGACTCCTGATAAAGGCCCTGCCATGAAATCCTTCCTTGCTGTCTTCTACCGCCGTCAGGTTATGAAACAATGTTGCAGAATATTACAATGGCGTCAGCGATAAGTCAAGAGGTGCGCCAGGTGTTTTGCGATAATCTTTTTGGGGAGAATACCACTCCAGATTCAATCACCCATCCCGACGAGTCGGGACCATCAAGAATGAAAACGGATTTTCTTTGCGAGGAGCGCAGCGACGAAGCAATCCCCCAGTTGGCTGAACAGGCTGGGAGATTGCCGCGCTTCGCTCGCAATGACATCTTCGTAGCAGAATCAGGCCCGCCAGAAATCAGGAACCACGGCTTACTCCGGGTGGATACACAGGTCTGATGTGGACGGCGTGTGCCCTCAACTCATGCCGGAAATCCGGATGAGCGATGGCGATAAGCTCCTCGGCGCGTTGCCGGATGGTTTTGCCCCGGAGATGGGCCACTCCATACTCGGTGGCCACGATATCGGCGCAGCAACGCTGGATGGTAACCGCCGAGCCGGTGGGGAATTGGGCGACGATCCGGGAGGCGGCGCCCCCGGAAGCGGTGGACGGGAGGACGGTGACGGCGCGGCCGCCCCTGGAGAGAAGGGCGCCAATGACGAAAGGTATTTGTCCCCCGGGGCCGGAGATGATGCGATTGCCCAGGGTTTCGGCGTTGATCTGCCCGGTGAGGTCTACTGACAGAGCACTGTTGATCGCCACCATGTTGTCGTGAGCTGATATTATCCTGATATCTTCTACGTAGTCCGCGTCCATCAACCAGAACCCCGGGTTGTTATCGACCCAGTCCATTTCATCTTTGCTCCCGCCTCCAATGGAGGTAGCTACCAGTTTCCCGGGATTCAGGGTCTTGCGTTTCCCATTGATTACACCCTCCTTTACCAGAGAGATGATGCCGGGCGTCGTAGCCTCGGCGTGATACCCTATGTCTTGCCTGCCTTTCAGTATCCCCAGGGTGGCCAGCGCCTCGGTGGCCCTGCCAATGCCTATTTGCAGGGTGTCCCCATCCTTGATAAGACGAGCTACATGTCCGGCTATGTCCGACAAATAGGGTTCGGGTTCTCTCCTGGGTTTGCCTGCCAGCAGGATGTCGCCCGGCTGTCTGCCTGTAGGTATGTGCTCCACGAAATGGTCTATTTCCGAAACGTGCACATAGTTATCGCCGTAGGTCCGGATCGCGTTTCGGTTTACCTCGCCGATCACCGTCTTCGCCCTCCTGACCTGGCTTCTCTTGTTCCAGAGCGACTGACCGAAACTGCAATAGCCCTTTTCGTCGGGTGGGGAGACCTCCACGAGCAAGATATCCGGGTCCCTCAATTCTGCGAGGTGATTTCCAGGAAATAGCACGCCCGGATTTATGTCCAGCCTTCCTTTGTCAACGGCGTCCTGACATATCGGGGTTGGGAGAAAAATGGCGATACTGAAGATTTCTTCCCAGCCAGGATCGTACCAACCGAAGTCGTATATCGGCGCCGTCAGGAAGATATCAGTTCCTTTCAATTCCTGCCTTCTGGCAGCAATTGCGCGTCCAACCGTGACTGCCTGCCTGCCGAAGGCGAAAACCACCAGGTCGCCTGGTTTTACCAGCCCGGCCGCCTGTTCAGCGGTAATCAGCTTCCTTTCGTATTCCTCAGGAAAAGGCAACGAGCTGCTCCACCAACGGTTCCAGGTACTAGCTACGGGTGGCTGGAATCTTCAAACTTTGCCCCGGGAAGGAAGAACGGCGGTCGCCACCCCGGTGGCCGACTTTTCCCCCCTTTGGTTGTCAGCCCAGAGCTCGCAATCGACAAGGTGTTCCTCGTTTTCGACATATTTCCGGACCACCTTACCGCGGCACCGGCAGGTATCTCCGAGAACATTGGGTCGCCGCAAATATACGGTGAGCTTCTTAAGGAACCCGTCATCACCGATCCAATTGGTCATCACCTGAGAGACCCAGGTGATTCTCTGGTTGCCCTGATCGAAGGCGCCGGGCATGCCAATGCTCTTAGCAAACTCTTCATCCCAATGAGCGCGTTGCGGCGTGTCGGGGATTCCAAGGCCGTCTGGCAATGCCCCGGCCGGATGTTTCCGGTCATAAGCCAGCCGGATGCCGTGGGCCCGGATGAAAGGGGCAGGGCCGACTCCGATGTACCAGGCAATAAGGTCGGTAAGAACCAACGGACCCTTGACGACATGAGCTAGCTCGTCCCCGACCCGAACATCTTCCCAGCACCGCGGGTTCGCTCCCCTGATTTCCTCTTTGTCATAGTCAGCGAAAATTCCTTCGAGGTCTTCCCTGCTGTACTTGTGCCTCGAAATGTCCTGGTATTTGTCTCTCTTCTCACCTTTTTCCGTTTCCGGATAGCGGAGAAATCTTCTGTCAGTCATCAATCTTCTGGCTATGATGTCTCCATCGCTGCTGCGATAGATGGTTTCGCCTATTTGATTGAACAGCCTTTCAGCAAACCTGCCCGTTACCTCTCTCAGGTCCGCCAGCTTTTCTTCTGCAACTATGCGATCGTTTAAGCGGACAGGCCGAAACCATTCCCACTCATCACTCGCCCAGAGACCGTGGGCGCCGGGCAATCCCATCCCGGCCGGACCGATCCCCAGAGGGTCGCAACTATAAAGAAACAGGGGCGGCGCCACGATACACCCGTACCGGGTCTTGCCGGCATAGGCATCATCGCGCCAGAGAGGATTGACGTCGCCGTAACCCTGGGCGAAGTGCCGGATGGCGTCCCTGGTGGCTATTTCGTTGAACTGCTGTCCCCGGGGGACGGGCGAGCCTATCCGGGACCTGACAATAGCCAGATTTTCTTCGCTGAAGACGTCAGCCTGTGTCATAACCCCCTCCGTAAGCAGCGGAATCCGGGCCGTCCTCCGGGTCCACGATCATCCTGGTATGGAGCGCCTGGGGGTCGGCCACGGCCTTATCGACGGTATTGACCGGTGGGATGTCTTCTTCGTGAAGCATCTATCTCCATCCGGTCCTCCGCCTTTTCGCGGCTGAACCGCTCGGTGAGGACATGGTTGAGGTCGTTCTTGGGCTGGTACCACGTTGTCTTCTGCTGCCATCATGTTGTGAAACAGTGTTGCAAAATTTTAAGACGGGGTCAGCGAAAAGTCAAGAGGATTTTGGTGAAATTAATGGAAATATTCGAATGGCTATTGAAATCCGGGAAGAAACCTGTATTGCGGGTCAACAGCAACACGCCCAACATAGTTTCATTGGGCCACTGCAAACGTTGGGAAAGGTCCATCGAGGATGAAAACGAACGGGCTCCGACCACCGTCGCGGCACGGCGGACCCCTCCCCGTAGGGGCAGACACACGGGTCTCCCCGCCGGCGGGCGAACACACGGGTTCGCCCCTACGGGATTGCTTCGTCCTGCCGTAATCGGGACCGGCAATGACTGCCGGCGCATCTTCTTGCTGGCCGAAGCTCAGACTGCCCGGACTACAGCAGTCCCGCTTTCTTCGCCTTTGTGACTATCGCCGGCTCCTGCCACCATTTCTGGATGCCCAGGTCGTCGGCCACGGCATTCGCGGCCAGGTAGCCTGCCCCCCAAATGACACAGCCGCCCGGATAGTTGGACGAACCGCCCACGTAAAGGTTCTTGATGGGCGTGCGGGCGTTGGAGCACTGCTCGTTGGGCCTGAGGTAGCCCATTTGCAGCGGGTGGTATTGTCCCTGTTTGAAGGACCCCTGGACCATGTCGAGGAACTTATTCGGCAGGTCGACCGGGGTACATATGTATTTCCAGAGGACCTTGTCCGGCGTCATGTTCGGGGCATATTGGCGCAGGGTTTCCAGGCAGCTCTGGGCCGCCTGCTCTTTGTACGAAATGCTGTACCACCTGTCCGGTCCCCCGTCCTTGAGATTGTAGGGGGCGAAGCGGGAGATGATACCGGTATGACGGCCCTTCGGCGCCTGAATGGGGTCGTGTACGGTTGGGAAGCAGCAGTTGAAGGCAGCCTGGGGCGAAACTTCGCCGTTGTCCACCAGGTCGTAGTCTTTCATCAGGGTCTCGGGGTCCTCGTAGCCAAGGACATAGACGAAGGCCTTGTTCAAATCGGGGTTGGAGGCCGCGGCGGTGAAGCTGGGGGCCTCCGCCAGGGCCAGGGAGGTGGTGAACAAGCTGTGTTTCTCCCACTGCCAGCCCTTGACGCTGTCGGCGAAATCCTTATCCAGGTCCTTCTCCCCCACCAGGTTCAGGAAGGTCTCCTTGGGGTCGGTGGTGCTGATGATAGCTTTGCCGGCTTTGACGACGGTACCGTCGTGCAACTCGATGCCGGTGGCTTTGCCGCCTTCGATGATCAACCGCCTGGGTTTCTCGTTGTCCAGCACCACGCCCTGCCGTTCGTGGATGGCCTTGTGCAAAGCCTGGGCGGCGCGGTGCGAGCCTCCCTGCACCAGGCGGTAGTTGGTGGCCCGGTTGAGATAGAGCAGCACCAGGTAGCCCAGTCCAGCCTGGTCGTAGTCCACGCCCCAGTGGGTGGCCACGTAAAGCATGAGGGCGCGGACGTGGGGGTTCTCGAAATGCTCCTCGATGAGCTCCTTTGGGGTCTTCTCCGAGGCTTCGAGCATCCAGTTGACCGATTCCACTCCGGCGCTTTGTAGTTTCACCATCTGGTCGAGCGCCGGCAGGGGGGGCGCGAAGGTCGCGGGGGCGATGAAGTCCTCCACCGCCCTGGCGCACTTGTGGTACAGCTCGCGGTAGCTCTCGGCGTCCTTCTTCGAGAACCGGGCGATGGACGCGACCGACTTCTCCAGGTCCGAGTAGAGGCAGAGGGACTTGCCGTCAGACAGGGGCATGGCGAACTGTAGGGACGGGTAAATATGTTTGCAGAGATACTGCTCTTCGAACTTGAAGTCCTGGTAGACCGGCGCATAGTCCGCCATCATCATGTAGACGGCGTGGGTGTTGTGCATGAAGCCGCCCAGGGTGACTTCTTCCGTGGCCAGGCCGCCGCCGACTTCGTGGCGCGCCTCCAGCAGCAACACTTTCAGGCCGGCGCGGGCCAGATAGGCTCCGGCCTCCAGCCCGTTTGGTCCGGCGCCGATGATAATGATATCGTAGGTCTTCTCCATTGCTTTGCCCCTTGTAAGGAATTCAGAATCAAGTAGTGAGTAGCGAGTAGCGAGTAGTGAGAAGTGAGTAGGTCCCACAATCCGGCTAATCTGAACCCTTTGCGCCTAGCCTGCCCTGCGTGGCGGGCGCGTGGGGAGGGGCTACTGGCTACCCGCTACTCACTACTCGCTGCTCACTACTCCCTTAATACGGCGCGTTCTTCTCCGTCCACGGCTTTCTCAGGCCCAGGTCTTCGGCCATGATCTTGTAGCAGTTGTAGGACTGATATGAACCAGCAAATCCCCAGGGGTGCCAGGCCGACCCGGTGGCATAAAGGTTTTTGATCGGGGTCCGGTGCCGCGCCAACTCCGGGATGGGCCGGTACTTGCCGATCTGGCTGCCGGTATTGTCAATGACCGCCCAGTTGCCCGTGGGCGCCATGTTGAGGTTATGGCAGATGTCAGGGGGCGACATCGGGATATAGCCGATGACATTGTCCCACGACATGTTCCTGGTGTGCTTCTGCATCATATCGATAACCTGCTGGGCATGCTTTTTCTTGTATTCGAGCCATTGTTGTTCAGTTAGCGCGTCCGCGGGCACAACGAACTGCTCGGTAAGTAGACAGGCCTTGCCCTCGGGTTTGCGGGTCCTGTCGGTCAGCGAGTGGTTAATGATGGTCAGCTCAAGCTCGTCGGGATTCTTGCCCAGCATGCGCAAAGCCCGTTCGCGGACGATTCCCTCCGGGTCCTTGGTGGTAAGTGAAAGACAGAAAATCTTGTTAATATCGGGCTCTTTTTGCGCGGCGACATAGTCCGGCTGCTCGTGCAAGGCCCAGGTATACCAGGTGAGGCAGGTCATGCGGCGCTCGATGCCTTCGACCCTCCGGGCCAGCCGCCAGGGCAAATGCTCTCTGCCGATGAGGCGGAAACAAAGATTATAGGGATCAAGGGTACTGATTACGGCCTGCCGGGCCTTGATCTCGCTGCCGTCGGTCAGCTTCACCCCGGTGGCCTTGCCGTTCTCAATGGTTACCCTGTCAACTTCATGCTCGGTATATATTTTCCCGCCGTTGGCCAGGATGATCTTGACGGCTACATGGGCGTAGCTGTGGGTGCCCCCTTCGAGGCCCGCGGTACGCGGCGCCAGCCAGCTCAGGCACAACAGGAGAGAGAGGGCGCCTGTCCCCACGCAGTCTGGCGAAATACCCAGGTTCGACTGGTTAAGCCGGCCCAGGAAAGAGCAAAAGGCCTCGCTTTCGAAGCAGTCCCGGAAGACGTCCAGGGGCGACTTCACCGACCAGCTCGGGTCGAAGCCGCTTTCGGGGTTGGCGAAGAGCCGGTCCAGGGCATCCGGCTGGTCCACCGGCGGCGGCGGCGTGCAGCACCACTCCAGTTCCGCCGGCATATACAGTTTGCCCAGCTTCTTCTGAAAGCCGGCCCAGGTTTCCGCATCCCGGGGCGACAGGGAGGAGATGGACCGCATGGTCTTTTCCTGGCTGCGGTCTATCTTCCGGTTGTACAGGATGATGCAGGAATCATCCTCTTTGAAGATGGCCCCCGTGCCCATGACCTCGTTGTAGCGGGAGCCTCCCCATTCCACCCATTCGGGGAAATCCCGATCCAGGGTCGGGTGGTGGAGGATGCCAACGGCGGTGGCGTGGTAATCGGCGAGGAAACCGGGCGCAGGGCCCTCATCGGTGCACCATCCGCCGCCGGCCTCGAACCTCTTCTCGAAAACGGCTACAGACATGCCGCCGTACCTGGTCAAATACATCGCCAGGGCCAGGCCCTTATTGCCTCCTCCCACTATTATGGCGTCGTAGATTGCGTCAGGCACGAAATCCTCCTTTGGACGATTCGATGGTTAGCTGGTTCTTTGACTTGGAAATGCTGACCCGGGCCAGCCGGGATCGGAATGACGGAACTAGAATGACTAACGACGTTTCGAGTGACCGGCCATTCGTCATTCGGACTTCGTCATTTTTCTATTCATGTCGTTCGTCTGCGGACGCTAACAAGAATGATACTGGTAGTCTGGCCCAAAGACAATAGTTTTGGCTGTTTCGGTTGCAATATCGGCCATATTGGGGTATATTGTGACCGAAATGGCCATGATCGATGAACTGGACTTCCGGCTAATAAGAATGCTGCAGAAGGACGCGCGGGTCAGCAGCGACGTTCTGGGGGGGAAGCTGAATACCAGTCCGACAACAGTGCGGCGCCGGATCAGGGACATGATCAAGCGCAAGATACTGCGCGTTGTGGCCCTGGTAGACCCCGACTACGTGGGCTTCCCCTATAGCGTGGTTTTTGCCCTCAAAGTCACCGGCCCCAGGCTCGATGCCGTGTTGAGCGCACTGGATACGCGCGAGGAGATCAAGTGGTTGGTAGCCTCAACAGGAAGGTTCGATGTGCTGGCCTTCGCCCGGTTTCGAAACACGGATGAGGTAACGGGGTTTCTCCAGCGCTACGTGTATGCCGGCGAAGGAGTGTTGACGTGTGAGACATTTGTGTGTCTCCAGGTCAAGAAGGGCCGGTACACCCAGGTTTAACCTGGAAGGGGAGAAACCCGGATAGGGGGCCTGCCACGAAACCCTTCTTCGTTGTCTTCAACCGTGAGGCATGATATGGAACGGTGTTGCATAATACTACAACGGGGGCTGCCGAAAAGTCGAGAAGGCTCGACAGTAATCCCTCGACGTAGTTCTGGGAAATATTGAAATCCTGACAAAAGGACCATATACTTCACTCAACAGCAACAAATTTGCAACGGAGTTTCATTTGAACACTGTCAAGCGCGCGGCGGCGGTCCTGAGCTACCTGGGGGGGGCAGGAGCGCCGGCGGGGGTAACGGAAATCAGCAAGGTCCTTCACCTGAGCAAGGGCACGGTGTCGCGGCTTCTTTCCGACCTGGACCGGGAAGAATTCGTCTTGCAGCACCCCGAAACGGGCAAGTACACGCTGGGAATCAAGGTCCTGGAGCTCGGTTTGCTGGCGCAATCGCGCCTGGACTTGAGGAGCGCCAGCCTGCCGTACATGCAGCAGCTTCGTAATGCCACGGGGGAAACCGTAACGCTGACTTTGCGGGTCGGCATGGACCGGATGTACATCGCCCAGTCGCCGGGGACGTACGAGGTGAGGCAGGTGCCGGAGCTGGGCAGGCGTTTTCCCCTGTGGGCCGGTGGCAGTGGGAAGGTAATTCTGGCCAACCTGGAGGAGAGCGAGATGGAGGGCATTATCGACGCCATCCGGAAATCAGGGATAGGGACCCTGGCCTCCGGGCAAATCCTGGACGTCGAAAGGCTGAAGGCGGAGTTGGTCGAAGTCCGGAGACAGGGCTTTGCGGTAACTGTCGGGGAGCGGCTGCCGAGTTTCGCCGGCGTGGCAGCGCCGATCTTTGAGCGGGACCACAAAGTGATCGGCTCCATAGCTGTGGGGGGGCCGCTGCCGCGGTTCGGCCCGGAAGCGGGCACACGGGTGGGGCCTGCGGTGGGCGAGGCGGCGCGGAAGATAAGCCTTCATCTGGGCGACCTCATTCCCGAACTGGCGCGGCGGTAGTTGCTGGTAACCATGAGATCATTTGTCCAGGCCAGCAAACCGGTCGTGCTCACCGTGCGCCGCAGCCCTGACGCCCTGGTCGCGGCGCTGTTTGAGCAGACTGTACTCGTCGGGTTCAAAGCGCATATTGGTCATGAAGGAGTGAAACAGCCAGGCCTGCGTGAACCCGGCCGTCACGCCCATTGAATCGTAAGCTGCCTGCCGGTGGGCCTTGCCCAGGGCGATTCCGTCACGCGGAAGCAGGCTGATCGCGCTCGCCAGCTCGTTTACCTCCTCTTCGAGCTTGTCTCTCGGAACCGCCTTGTTGACGAGGCCAATGCGTTCTGCCTCCCTGGCGTCTATTCTCTTGCCCGTAAGCAGGAGTTCCATAGCCTTCTTTGTGCCTAATGTCAATATTATTAAAGGAAGAAAGTTTGATCCAACGGCCGCGATCCTCTGTTCAACATGGCCGAATACGGCGTCCTCGGAGGCAATTGCCAGGTCACAAAGTTCAACGTACATGGTGCCTTCCCCCACGCAGTATCCGTGCACCTGGGCAATAGTTACCTTGGGAAACAGGGCTACTCTCAGATGCCCTTCGTAGAACGTCTTCCGGTCAACCTTCAGCCGTATTCTCTGGCTGGGTCTGCGCTCACCCTCCTTTCCGGTTCCCATCCCGTAGACCGTACCCACCTTGCTCAGGTCATGCCCGGCGCAAAAAGCGCGGCCGGCGCCTTTCATGATGACCACTTTTACGTCGTCATCGTCTTCGGCTTCAGTTAGGGCGGCGTGAAAATCGTCGCAGATTCCTCCCTGTCCGGGAAAATCGAACACGTTCAGTTTCTCTGGCTGATTGAGCGTAATCCGGGCGATAGTCCTGTCTTTTTCGTAGATAACGGTCTTGTACTCCAATCTTTGACTCCTGTCTTCTAACTAATCACAAGTCGATTGACTGGCCATTGGCCGGGCCTGTCAGTCCAGAGCGCCGCTGTTAAGCAGGTCAACGAATTCCTGGTCCGTTATTCCCAACAGTTCTCTGCACACACATTCGGTGTGTTCACCCAGGCAGGGCGCGGGCATGCCGATGCGACCAGGCGTTTTCGACAGCCTGAATGGTAGCTCCTCATAGTTATGTTTCCCGATCTCCGGATGGTCAAGTTCACGGAAATGGCGGCGGTGTTCAAGCTGGGGGTCTTCGTACATGTCCTTGCTGTTCTTCACCACCCCGGCTGCCACCCCGGCCGCCTGCATAAGGCCCATCAGCTCTTCAGCCGAATGCTGGACGGTCCATTCACCCATGCGCCTGTCGAGTTCATCCTCGTTGTCTTTCCTCCCCGAGAGGGTAGAAAATCCTGGCTCCTTTGACCACGCGGGGTTGCCCATCAGCCGGCAAAGGGCTTTCCACTTTTCGTCGCTGAATACGGCAATAGCGATCCACCTATCGTCTCCGGAGCACGGGTACACCCCGTGGGGCGCAGCGCAGGGAGAATGGTTCCCTGCTCTGCTCGCCTCCCGCCCGTTCACGGTCAAATCAAGTACGGCCGGCGCGAGGAATTGCAGAGCTGCCTCGTATTGCGACAAGTCCAGGTACTGTCCCTTGCCAGTCCTCCGGCGATAGAGCAGAGCGGCAATGAGCGCGGCTGCGCCGAATCGTGGAGCGATGGCATCCGTATAGGCTCCGTATGGTAACGCCGGCGCCCTATCCGGCCAGCCTGTGAGGTGGACGAAACCACTCAACGACGTTAGTTGCGTTCCGAAGCCACCCTGGGTTGCCCGTGGTCCCGTTTGTCCTTGATTACAGGTACTGATCATTATGATGTCAGGCTTTATTCTAACCAGATTCTGGTAGGCCAGTCCCCAGCGCTTCATTGTTCCTGCCGAGTAGCTTTCAGCGACAATGTCGGCCCAGGAGACGATTTTTCGAGCAACTTCACCGGCCCGTGGATGGTTCAGGTTCAGGAGCATACCGTACTTGTTGGGATTGTAATAGGCAAAGTAGCCGCTGCGGTTCAAGCCTGGTATGTTATCTTTGTAAGGCGCCATCGCTCTGCAGACATCCGGCCGTGTTGCAGATTCTATATGGATGACCGTGGCTCCGTGAACAGCCAGGTACTTGGTCATTAAAGGACCGGCGCCAGCCCAACAGAAATCTGCGACTTTGAGGCCCTCCAGTGCCTCTTTTTCTAAGGCTGTCGCACCGAGGTTCCCTGGCTTCATATGATCCCTGCTTGCTTCAAAATGACGACCCTTTGTTTGGAATAGCCCATTTCGTTGACGTATATTTCCTCGTTGTGCTCACCTATCAACGGCGCTCGTCGCCATGCTTTGGATGAGTCCACGGTTGAGAACGGGCCCGGATAGGTGATCGTGGCAGCCAGTTCTGGGTGTTCCACGTCCATCCAGAAGTTCCTGGCTGCAAGCTGAGGGTCCTCCACAATATCTTTGATGGTATTGACGGGATAGAAGATTATCTTTCGTTCCTGTGCTCCCTCGAATAGTTCTGCCCTGGTATGGCCCAGGAAGAACTCGCCCAGGGGCCGGGCCACCGTGTCCAGTTCTGCCTGGGTCACCAGCGCCATATCAAACCGGTCCCATTCCTTCTGCTTCAGGTATTCAGGACATTTGCCTTCCGTAGCCATCCATTCGACGAGAGCGCGGTTGCTGGGTGCACCGTAGGCGCCTCCCATCAAGGCAAAGGTGATGTATCCATCCTTGCAGGGCCATACCAATTGCTGGACTGCGTCCGTACTGAGTCCGGTTCGGTAGGAGCCTGAGCGCCGCAGCATCTTTTTGTTCAAGTCCCAGAAGAGATGAGCATTCATTGGAATGAACAGAACGCTCTCCTGAACGGATACGTCAACATGCTGGCCCTCCCCGCTTATCTCCCGGTGATAGAGGGCTAACATGGTTCCCACTGCCGCATCTGCACTGGCGTTGAGGAAAGCTTGAGGAAGGCTGATGCGAACCGGGGGCCGGTCGGGGTCGCCACTGAGGTACATCAGGCTGCCCATCGCCATGAGGACAAGGTCGGAGGCCTCATAGCCGGCGTAAGGGCCTGTTTGCCCGAACGGAGTGACAGAAGTCATGATGACCCCCGGGTTTAGCTCCGTCAGCGTTGAATATCCCAGCCCCAGGCTATCCATGTACCCCGGTGGCGCCGACTCTATCACAACATCCGATGTTCTGACCAGAGTCTTGAATATCTCTTTGCCGTCGTCTTTGCCAATGTCCAGCGTAATGCCTCTCTTATTGGCGTTGAACGCGAACCAGAAGAGACTTTTCTCAGGATGGGGCATGTCATGCCAGAAAGGTCCTATTTGGCGACTGGTATCGCCTCCCGGTCGCTCGATCTTGATTAAGTCTGCGCCAAGGTCGCCGAGAATCTTTCCGCAAAGAAGACCCTTTTCGTCGGTCAGGTCAAGAACCCTGAATGGTGATAGCATGGATCCAGTTGTTCAGAATATGTCACCCTGAGCGTAGCCGTAGGGTCTTTCGCCCGGGACCGCACCCCGAAAGATTCTTCGACACCCCGATTCTATCGGGACTGCGCTCGCTTCGCGCAGAATGACAATGCACGCTACCTTCATCCTTGATGGCGCCTACTGGCAAGGGGGCATGGATGATTGTTCCGTTGACCCTATCTGGCTGGGGCCCCCCGGCGCGTCAGGCTGCGCTTTTATCGCCTCACCTGAGGAGGGCGGCAAAGTCCTCTTTCGCGGTGCTTATCAGGTCAAGCTGTTCGAGTGCAATTTCTTTGGTGGTGAAAACGTCCGCAGGGCGGGGAAGCAGCGCCGGACCCACACCCTTTGTAGCGACATCAATCCGGGTCGGCGGGTAGCCGGCACTCGTGACAATCTCGGAGAGGCCTTCCGGCGTGAGCAACCAGTTGACGAATACCTGGGTGGCGTTGGGGTGGGGCCTGTCCTTGATCACGTTGAGAAGGCCCCATCCGGGCATTAGCACCCTGGGTTCGTCGGTGTCTATTATTTCAATGGGCGCGCCCTCTTTGATGAACGCCGCAATTTCGTCATACCGGGTGGCCAGGCCAATCGGATACTTCCCCCGCGCTACCCATTCCACCATCTGGCGATAGTCTCTCGTCAGAACATCGATGTTTTTTGACAGTTCCTTCATGTAGGCCCTGCCCTCTTGTGCGCCGAGAATGTTGCGAAGTACAACCTGGTACCAACCGATGGCCGGGCCGGTTGTGGTCGGGTCCACCATAACGATCTTGCCTTTCCATTTTGGATTCAGGAGGTCACGAACGCCCGAGACTTCCCCCTTCTTGACGGAATCCTTGTTGAAGAGGTGGAACGAGGAGGGCTGCATGTAAAGGGCTAGGGCGTGCCCCTTTTCATCCAGAAGTGGCAATTTGCCCCTCAGCCATTTACTGGTATCCCTGACTTCAGGGAGGACTGTCAGCGGCTCGATCGGGTCGGTCACGTTCATTGGCTCGAGAGCCGTGACATAGGGCGACCATCCTAACATGGCAACGTCCGCCAGGTAGAGCCCGGCCTGCCTCTCCTTCTGTATGCGCGGTGGCATTTCAGGGGACCTGCCGGCCACAAAATCCAGGTCTATGTTATACTTTTGCTTGAAGGCGCCGGACAGCGCGGTTCTGGCCTCGAGACTGCCCCCATAGTAAATCACTACTTTCTCTTCTTTTCTCGCCTCTGCCAGGAGCTTGTCCCAGGCTGGTTGCCAGGTTTCCCTTGCGTCTCCTTTTTGGGAAGCAGCCTGCTGCGGAGGCGCAGGCGCGGCCTCTCTACATGCAGGAAAAAACAGGAGCAGAAGCAAGAGAGAGAAAACCGGAACCAAATAGTACTTGCTCTTCATTTCAGCACCTCCTTTGAAATTCCGTGCCCATCCCTCAGAAGATCCGGGTGGCGCAGGCCTCCGTGCCTGCGCGCCGTGATTTTCATACTTCATGGTGCCTCTTGGCAAGAGGAATGGGAGATTGATTTGTTTACCGGGGTTCTTCAACGATACCCGGGCGCTCCACAGTTGTTGTCTTCGTCTGATGACCTCAATCCGGCCGTCTGCGCGGGTTGGCGGTCGTTACCACCCGCTGGTTCACCAGAGCATTGATTTCCTTTTCGGCGTAACCTAGTTGCTGCAAGATGTCTTCCGTATCCTGCCCCAGCACAGGCGGCGCGCGCCGCGCCTGACCCGGAGTGGTTTTCAATTTCACGGGGATTCCGACCATCTTTATCTTGCCTCGACCGGGGTGTTCCATCTCGACCACCATCTGGTTGGTCTTGACCTGGGGATGAAGGACCAGTTCTTCATGAGTAAGGCACGGTTCACACCGCATGCCAGCCTCTTTGAATAGTCTGCCCCACTCGGCTCTGGTTCTCCGGCTGAAAGCCTGGTCCAGGATCCTGTACAGTTCTTCACGGTTTTCAATTCGTCTTTCATCCGTGGCGAATCTGGGGTCGTTTGCCAGGTGCTCGATATCCAGCACCTTGCACAGCTTCGGCCACTGGGATCCGGAGCCGAATATGGTCAGCACGTCTCCGTCTCTGGCTGTAAACGGGCCGTAGGGAGGAACTCCCAGGACCCACCCCCGGCCGGCTTTCTGCCTCAGTATGCCGTCGAGCAGGAATCCGGAAATCTCCGGAGTTTGCATATACATTGCCGCGTCCAGTGAGCTGACGCCAAGCTCTTGCCCCCTTCCCGTCCGGAGCCGGGCAAAAAGGGCCAGCATGATGCCATAGGCCACCAGGGCAGCGCCTCCAACATCCACAAGGACAATTGGGGCCATGTATGGCGGGCCCTGCTGACTTCCCCCAAGGCTAACGATGCCGGTCATAGCCTGGGACCACATATCGCCCCCCGCCCGGTGGCGCAAGGGTCCTTGCTCACCGTAGCCCGAGACTGAGCAATAGATAACTTCAGGGTTCACCCTGGAGACGGCGTCGTAGCCCAACCCCAGCCGGTTCATGACGCCCGGGCGAAAGGTGTGCAAGACCACGTCAACCTCACGGGCTAATTTCAGCGCGATATCCCTGCCCTGTTCCAGTGTTATGTTGACCGCCAGGCTCTTCTTGTTCCGATTGCAGCCCATCCAGAACCCGGAGTCGAAGGATGCGTTCGCTTTTTCCGCGGTCAGGTCGCCCATACCCAGCGGGATTCCCCGTCTTGCGGACTCCCCCCACGTGGGTTCTATCTTGATAACGTCGGCCCCCATGTCGCCAAGCATTGCGCTGGCGAGCGGCCCCATTATTCCCTGGCTGAAATCCAGAACTCTGACGGCAGCCAGGGGCGGAAGCCTTTGTTCCAAGTTTTCCAAAGTTTTTGCCCCGTTGCATAATTTGGAAATGAAGTTTCCAATAATAGCAGGCATTCACCCGGTTTGTCAATCCCCATTTTCGATTGAATTCAAGTGTCTGTTGAAAGTTACTCATGCAAGCCTGTATACTGGTGCATAAGACGTAACGGAGTTTTCATTTGAACGCAATAAAGCGAGCAACGCTCATTCTGCATTACCTGGCCTCGGTTGGCGTTCCCGCGGGGGTGAGCGAGATCAGCAGGGCCATGCGCTCAAGGAAGGGCACTGTGTGCCGTACCCTTTCACAATTGGAGAATGAACAACTGGTCGCGCAGGACGTTGCCACCCGGGGTTATGTTCTGGGTGTGAAGGTCATGGAGATCGGCCTGATCGCCCAGTCGCAGCTTGACCTGAGGAGCGCCAGCCGGCCGTATTTGCACCAACTCCGGGATGAAACCGGTGAAACGGTAAGCCTGAGCTTGCGCATTGGGCTGGAACGAATGTTCGTCGATCTGGTGGAAAGCAAACACGAGGTGCGCCAGATACCGGAGATGGGGAAACGGTCCCCTTTGTGGTGTGGTTCGGGTAAGGCTATTCTGGCCTTCCTGGGCGAAAGCGATTCAGGGGCTGTTATGGAAAGTTTGAGGAGCGCCGGGACACAGGTCCTGGCCTCGGGCCAGATTCTTGATGCGGGTAGACTGCGGGAACAACTGGCGCAGGTCAGGAGTCAGGGTTTTGTTGTGACCGTCGGCGAGCGTCAGCCGGGCGTCGTCGGGGTTGCGGCGCCCATTTTCGGCCGTGAGCATCAGGTCCTCGGTGCCATCTGTGTTGGCGGTCCCTTGCCTCGATTTGGCGTCGAGGAAGCGACCCGCTTCGTCGCCGCCGTCGTTGGTGCGGCCGGAAGGATAAGTCTCTGCCTCGGTGACGACCGGGGGAAGGCCAGGTCGATGGGTGACGAGATTGCCCCGGATAGGGACGCGGTCAAGGGTGGGGTTCGGGCCGGGCACCTGCCATGACGACGTCTTCCCATGTGCGGTACGGGTAGCCGCGCCGGCAACCTCCCCGGGCGTTCTGCCGCGCGAGGATTCCTGGGGCCGGAAGAAGTTGCAATGCCTGCGCCGGTGTCACTGGTTGTAGACACGCCTTACCGCCGCGGCCAGGACTTGAGGTTGGTGGGTTCGCATGCTTAACCCACCCTACCGGAGCTTCCCGCCAGCGCCCGATGGCGTCTACATCAGAGGCGCAGCCAATCGTTACGGCTGCAGCAGTTCGCGCAGCCGTTTGGCCAGGTCGTGCCGCTGCGAACCGCCGGCCGCAAGTTCGGCTTTGAGCTTCTTCCAGGCCTCCGGGCACTCCTTGTAGGTGGCGCCCACAATCTGGTGAAAGGCGCGGTCGATTTCCTTCCGGTTGGCGGGAGTGACCTCGATCCCGGCCTCAGCCAGGACCTCTTTCATGTGGCGGAAGTAACAGGACATCGGGGTTTAGATATCAAACTCGACTGAGGGCTTGACGAATCAAGCCGGTACGGTTCTCTCGCGCTGCACCACTTATCGCGTTTGCCTTAGCCATGCCCCTGCAGGCTGAGGGCTCCGCGGCCTTGAACTTCACTCTACGAACCTCTGGACTTTCCGGACTTTTCTCCTCGTCGATGTTTGGAAGTTGGGGAAGGCGACGAGGTGGGACGGGGAGTGGGCGCTGGTGTGGATGAAGATGCCGCTGTACTCCGGGGGTCGGGACCCGGCGATGGCGTGGCAGGAAGAATCGTCGGAGAAGCAGCTAATGCAGGAGAAGTTTGGGGTGATGGGGCCGGGGAGGCGGAGAAAGGAGATGCCCCCAGCGCTGGACCTGCACCGGCGGATATCGAAGAAGCGGGCGCAGCGGCCTGAACTACCAATCTGCCGATCATGCCTTTGTGGCGCTTGCAATAGTAGTCAAAGGTCCCGGCCTCGGCAAAAGTCCTGGTATAGCTTTGCCCCTCTTTGAGGTCGTCGCTATCGAAGCTCTTGTTGAAGGCGGTTACGGTATGCCGCGCCTGGTCGAAGTTCTTCCAGGTAACCGGCGTTCCCACGGTAACAGTCAGGACAAAGGGAGCATAAGCATTACTTCCTATGGCTATAGTTGGCTGCGAAGGAGATGGCGCGGGAGTGGGGGTTGGGGCCGGGGGCGTGGGACTTGGTGCGCCTGCCTGGACTATTACCTTCCCGGTCATGGTGGGATGTGGTTCACAATGGTAGGTGAAAGTTCCGACCTGTGTAAAGACCCTGGTGAAGGTCTGCCCGGGCCCGATTAACCCGCTGTCAAACGACCGGTCGTTGGCTGTTACCGAATGAGATGCGGGGTCCAGGTTCTGCCACGCAACGGTGGCTCCTGCGGCGATAGTTACGGTTGGCGGGTTAAACGCGAACCCGGAAATGTTTACGATAACGTCACCGGGAGGTGTCACGGGATTTTGAGCGGGTGGCGTGGGCGTGGGACTAGGTGTTGGAGGCGGAGGCGGAGTGGGAGTGGCGGTCCAACCCTGCACCATGACAACGCCGGTCATGGTCGGATGAGGGCCGCAACGGTAAGTGAAAGACCCGGCCTGGGTGAAGGTCCTGCTGTAGCTTTGCCCGTTGCCGATCAACCCGCTGTCAAACGAACCGTCGTTGGCGGTTACCGTATGGGAAACAGCGTCGAGGTTGGTCCACACGACCGTCGTCCCGGCGGCGACGGTAAGGGCCTGTGGACTGAACTGGAAGCCTGAAATATTCACGCTATTCGCGCTATTGGCCGGGGGAAACGGAATCGGAGTGGGCGTGGGCGCCGGGATCGGGACCTGGGCAGACAGGGGGGCATTGGGATACTGGACTATTATGGTACCCATCATGGCAGGATGGGGGTCGCAGTAGTAATCAAAATATCCGACCTGAGTAAAGGTCCGTCGAAAGGTCTGGCCAGTCCTCATCATCCCGCTATCGAAGGAACCGTCTCTCGATGTAACGGTGTGAGAAGCGGGGTCGAGGTTAGTCCAGACGACCGTTGTACCGGGAGTGATCGTGATGGTTTTCGGGTTGAACTGGTAGCCGGAGATGTCAACCCTGGCGTCCGGAATGGCCAGGACAGGGGAAGTATCTGGCAACGGATTGGGCTGGGGCGTGGGGACCCGCGACGAGATTGGCGACGATGCCTGTTGCGTACCGCTGTCACGGCTAAGAAGAAGGCTCTGGACCATTTGAACAAACAGGTCCCTATCTTTTCTTCTTTCTATTTGATAGGCGACATCCCATTTCTTTTCCATCGCCCGGTTAAGCACCGGGAGGTAGATAGACCGTGCATCAAAAGGAGCTTTTTCCAGTGCGCGCTCCAGCAATTGGAGATTCGCATCAGCCTGCCCGGACAAGAGTCCTTCCAGCTTTTCCAGGTCCTCGGCCCTTATTCTCTCCTCTTTTTCGTCTTTTGGCTTGCTGCCCGCAATCCTCCTTACCTGTTTTTCCAGCCTTTCAAGAATGTTTTCTGAGACCCCATAGGTCAGGATCCTTCCGGAAAAGGCAGGCTCCAGAGCTTGGTCCTCTTCCACGGAGGCCATGATGAGTTGGCCCAGCCGGGGGACAACAAGGTCCTCCGACAATTGCAACAGATACACTTTTCCATTTCTGTCCAGCAGGACGACGCTGGAGTCTCTCGAACCCACCACCAAACCATGAAGATGTTTGCTCACTGGCTCTCCGGGGACCGGGGCTATTTGTAAAGCAACATATTTTCCTTCCGACATCCCTGCGACGACAGCAATGTGATCCCCGGTCTTCAGATCGATGGAGGGGCCCCGCAGACTTTGGGGAACTACAACATCGGTTCGGGAGTACAACTGCACCATTACTTTCCCCTGGGGCTCATCCTGCGTTTCGATGCTGACGGTGTCGGTGTCTGCAGCCGTGATGGTCCCAAACAATGCCCGCAGGGAATTACCTGTATCGGGGTACAGAATCTTCCCGGGCGAAGGCAACGGGTCTGCCGACGGCGCAGGTCCAGGCGCTGGCAGGGGGCCAATTTCTTCCGGCATATGGGAATGCTCTGCTGGGGAGACCGGCTCAGGTGGTGCTGGCGGCAAGGGCGCCGCTGGGAGCACGGTCATCTGGGGAGATGGGGTGGTGGGGATTGGGTCCGTCGATTTGACTATTACCACACCTTTCATGTTGGGGTGGGGTTCGCAAAAATAGTCAAAGGTTCCCGGTTGAGCAAAAGTTCGGCTATAGCTTTGCCCGTTCTTGATGGACCCGCTGTCAAACGAGTGGTCGGTGGCCGTTACGGTATGCGCCACCGGGTCCGCATTGTTCCAGGTAATGGTTGTCCCGGCGGCGACGGTCACACTTGCCGGTTTGAAGACAAAGCTAGAAATCTCTACCTCCGTGACCCCCACGGGAGGAGAAGTCTGTGCGTTTGCCACCCGAACGACGGGCAGGTGCAGGAGGACAAGCAGCAACAAAATGGTTCCCAATCTGTCTGGTTTAATCATTCTATGTAACTCCGGCGTGCCCTCGGTCGAAGGCTCACCCGAACGATTTGTTAGTATTCAGGGCGTGAAATTCGCGCAAGCGGAGGGATCCAGGACTAATACGGGTGATAAATCAGCGTAAAGATCTGTCCTTTTGTATTGCCCGAAAGGTCGCTTGCCAGGACTTCGATAATGTTGATACCCTGCTCCAGAACGACCCTGGCCGTAAAGTTCCCGTTTTCATCAGGGTCGATCTTGTTTCTGCCTGCAGTAACGAAGGCAGCAGGACTCGTCTTTCCCTTTATGAGGATAGTTTCATCTTTGACGACCGCATTGGTAGCTGGAGTTTCAATAGTTAGCGGGAGGTTGCTCTCAAGCGCCGGCCGGGAGGATACTATCTGCAATTGGGGTGGCTCAGGGACGGCGGAAGGCGCTGGTTGTACTTCAGGTCCAGCCTCGGAAACGACTTCGGATTCCGGGTGGACCGTAGCCGGGTCGTGCTCCTCCGAATCTGCTTGGGGCGTCGTGATCATAGCCGCAGTTGGTTCTAGTTCGGCAGCGGTGGGGGTAGCTGAATTCGGAAGTGCCAGCGAAGGCGCTCCTGTTTTATCAAGAGCAGGGGGGACAAACAGGAGGGCTAGCGCGGATATACACAAGCCGAAAACCATCAATCTTCTCATGGTAACGTAACTGACTCCCTGGTAGTGAAGATAAGTCGCTATTTCTTTTCCGGGCCGGGTTTCACGTCCAAACAGAATCAACTCTCCATCCGCCGGATGAAGAAACCAAGCCCGTACCCCGGGCATCTTGCCTGAGGCCTCGTGTTGGCCTTGCGGGCGTCTCGGCGGGACTACGCCGGCGGTATTCTCGTAGCAACGACATAAGGGAAAGGCGTTTCACGCCCGATGGGCAATCCAGATTCCACATGTCTTTACATAACATATTCTACAACGATTATCCTGAAATGTCCAGGAAACACATGAGCGACGGCGGGGGGGGATTATCCGGACTATCATAGCTGTGCCAAGCGGGCATTGGTCGGATTGCCGGTTCCAGGTCGCGGATTGCGGATTACAAACTAATAACGTGCGAGGCTCACCAACGTTACAAGTCTTCCCACCGCCAGGTTTCGGGGCATCACCACCCCCGCAGGCTGAAGACCTGCGACTCCTGACTTGTGACACCCATGACATTGTAGATTCAATTTTGCTTCTTTGGGGACACTGAGGGTTTATGTGATAATAGGACGCTGAGAACCGGTATTGTTCCGACGGCTTCCGGTAAACATGCCGTCCAGGTGATTTCCAAACGCCATGGGGTGTTGATTGTTCATTAGCGCATTGGTACCTACGCCGATGCTTCAGGTAAATGCCATCTCTATGAGGAGGCCAAAGCACACATTGGCGGATCGCCGGGAGACTTAATGTCGGGAGTCAGGACTGGGCAGCGATATCTAGTCCATCTCAAAGATAGACCCGCGGAAGTCCGGCCAAGATGTAGGGTGGGCCGGTTGGGTGGGAAAGGCGGTGGCTGTGCGAGCCCACCGCTTTGGGGTGGGAGGTGGGCGATAGAAGTAGCCCGTCGCCGCACGGCGGCTATGGGGTCAGCTTCTTTTCGCAATAGGGACAGAAACGCGGGGTTACCAAGAGCTGGTAAAAGGCCGGAGGTGGTTGTTTGACGCGTCGTAAATTCTACCATGCTCCAGGCCGCCTGGGTGAGACAAATCACAGCAAGGGCGCCCGAATAAAGGGCTCGGGATTCGCAGGCAGTCGGACAGGATCTCGGCCAGACCGTACGCTCAGTAGGGAAAGGGCCGCTTATGGGGCATGCCGAGCTCCTTGAGCCCCTTATCACGAATCATCAGCAGCAATGACGAAAGCTGATCACCCTGGGCATCGGACAGGGCAGACAATATCCGTCTGACACATGGCCTTTTGGTTGACTGCTCATAAATCCTGCGTCCCTCTCTTGTGAGGACAATCCTTACGAGGTTCTTTCTGGGAAGGTCACTGACCCGGCCAACCAGCCCCTTCTTTTCCATTCTCCTCAAGAGGGCAGAAATGGAGTTCTGCTTCCGGAACAACCAGCGCGAGATTTCCGTCGGCGTGGCGTGTGTCTGCCCGTTTTCTTCAATAGCTTGAACGGTGAAAAGGACCGCTGCCTCTATGTTTGAAATGCCTAATTGTCGCAATTCCTTTGCCCGGGCCGCTACCAGTGTGTCTCTGGTGTTCTGTAACAGCACCCAGAGATTGAAATCCCGGTCACTGAAGAGGCGGCTTGCTTTGCTTTTGTTAGCACTTGCTGTATCTGCCATTGCGTTACTGAAACTCCAGTCGGTCAAGGGTGGCCTCATCGGCGGGCCATATTGGACCTGTGAGAGCGCCACTTGTCCGCATGCCGAATTCGCTCAGGTCGTCGACGTCGCAGCGAAGCGGCGCTGGGCTGCCAGTTAGTTTAACCTAATGTTGACTGCCTTTCAAACTGTAACATCTTCCTTCTCTGACAAACGTTCTGCTTTCCATTCCGTGTTGGAAGAGACCGCCTGCAACTCAGACACTGGCGGACGGTTTGGCGCACCCGTAGCGACAGGGCTTGTCCCTGTCGTGCCGGTTTGAGCGCCGGGGATTCGACACCCACAAGGGGTGTCGCTACGGCTTTGCCAGTGTCTGAGTTGCAGAGACCGCGGCCGTCGTGTCGTGTCGTTGACAAAGAACATTGCAGGATGTAAACTATCTCATTGAATAATCCTATACGATGTGCGTTTGGGATACTCAGTAGCCTAATGTAGTTTAAGGAAGAATATGGAAAACTTCTACGACAAATGGCTGAAGTTCTGGGATGACGGGCAAGAGGAACGCGCCAGGGCGCGCAAATTCCTCCACGAGGAGGAGCAGGAATGGGTGAGGACAAAGCAGGACTTCAAGGCAACTCTGCTCTGCGGTAGGGAAAACGGCTTCATCACCGCTGGCGCTGTTATGCTGGCGGTGATTCCCTGGGGTTGGAACACCGGGAAGCACTCGCACGGCGAGGAAGCGATGTTCATTCTCCAGGGGAAGGGCTTCACTATACTGGATGGGGAGAGATATGACTGGGATGGGGGCAGTTGCCTGTTCATGCCCTACGGTTCGGTTCACCAGCATTTCAACTCCGGTGAAGAAGATGTGCGCTATCTCTCAATAACGGCTGTGGCTCTGGAGAGGTTTGCCGGCCTTGCCAGAATCGACCAGTACGAGGAAGCGGGCGAGACCTACATTGACAAGGTCACGGGAGTACCGGCTGCGGCGGCGGATATCCATCCTGAGCTTGGCAGGATAGTCCTGAGGTTGAAGGATGCGCCGGTCACAGCCGGAGGAGAGATGGCAGCGCTGCATGCCTCCAGGAAGGACGAATTCCACCAGACATTGCCAAAGGAGATGAGGACGGCTGGTGGCGCAGGCCATCGCTCCCGGTCCGTAGAATTGATGGTAGCCCCGGAGAACCAGTTCAAGGCGAGAGAGGTCCAGATCACCCATGTCCTCTGTGACGAGGCCGGGGGGCACTCCGGGAAGCACGCTCACATGGAAGCCGTTCTGTATGTGTTGCAGGGGGAAGGGTATTCCATCATCGATGGAGAGAGAATACCGTGGAAGAGAGGGACGCTGCTCCACGTGCCGGGTCCGCAGACCGTGCACCAGCACTTCAATACGGGTAAGGTCGAATCGCAACAATTGAGAATACACTACGGATTGAGATCGTATTTCTACCAGCCGATCGCGAGGAGGGTCTTCCCCTACAGGTACTATGAGTTCAGCTCCTACGGCCCGGCGGGCCGGGATTCATCGCATTGACTGGAAGAAGTGCAAAGCTTCTCCTCTGCGGGCGGGCCCCACCACCCCGGCGCTAGGAGGACGCTGAAAAAGGGGTTGGACCGTTCCCTCTCCCTTTCGTAAAGGGAGATTGAGAGGGATTTCTGAATGGAGGAATCCCCCTTTATCCCCCTTTTTCAAAGGGGGAGGTGAACGAAAGAAGGCTTCTTCAGCACTCTCCCAGATCGCTGATTTTGGGCTGACAGCCTGACTTGACACTCGTATCGCGTTTGTGTTACGGTTTGCCATCCTATTATTAGATGTCCATAGGGGAGTTTCCGATGTCAAGACTGCTGATCCTCTTGTCCGTAGCGTTGCTGGCGTTCCTTGCCGGGTGCGCCTCCGCCGGCGTCCCGCCTGCCGGACCGGGTGACGCGGCCGGGCAGGCCGCCGCGCCCCAACCCCAGAAAGCCGCCTGGGAAGTAGAGTGGGACAACACCGTCCGGGCCGGCAGGGCGGAAGGGAAGGTAGTCGTCTACGGCGACCTCAGCGCGGAAGAGAAGGACGCCGTGGCCAAAGGGCTTGCGGCGCGGTATGGCATAACCCTGGAGCTGCTCTCCGGTAAGGCCGCGGAGATAGCACAGAAGACGCTTTCCGAGCGCAACGCCGGCCTCTACATCCCGGACGTCAACATGTCCGGAGTGGTCGGTTCCATCGTCCTGCTGAAGCCCAGGGGGGTCACGCAAGGACTGGACTCTGCCCTTATCCTGCCGGAGGTCAAAGAGCCAAACGTGTGGCTTGAAGGCCGGATGCCATGGGTGGACAACGACCATACCCAGATCCAGTTCGTCGCCGAGGTATTCCCTGGCGTCACCATCAACACGGAAATGCCGGGGACAAAGGACATCAGGGTCTACCGCGACCTGCTGGACCCGAAGTGGAAGGGCAAGATGGTCCTGGCGGACCCCACCAATCCCAGCTCCGGCTCGCAGTGGTTCGCCAAGATGACCGGGCCGCTGGGCGAAGACTACATGCGGGCGTTCGCCAGGCAGGAGCCCGTGATATCCCGCAACGACCGCCTCATGGTGGAATGGATAGCCCGGGGCAGATATCCCATCGGCGTGGCCATGCAGGCCTCACAGGTGTGGAAGTTTATGCGTGAAGGCGCCCCCATAACAGTGGTCGACACCGAGGTCCATGCTCTTTCGCCCCAGCACGGCTGCATCTCCCTGATGAAGGACGCGCCTCACCCGAACGCGGCAAAGGTGTTCCTGAACTGGCTTCTGTCCAAAGAAGGACAGACTGCCTTTGCCCAGGGATCGGGCTCGCCAAGCCGCAGGATGGATGTGCCGACGGCCGACGTGGTCCCGGTGGCCATACCGAAGGCCGGGAAGAAGTACATCGAGGACAACGATGAAACGCTGGGACAGCGGACCCGCATGGCCGAACTGGCCGGCGAAATATTCCGGCCTCTGCTGGCGAAATGAGCCCGAGCGAAGCGTTGTCAGACTGAAAAAAGAACTATTGGTGAACGATATCCGTTTACGAGAAAGGAGAAAAATGAAAGCGAAGGGTATTGGACTGATCGTTTTCGGCTTGATCTTCGTACTGGGCGCTTGCGCTCCCGGGCCGGCCCCGGCGGAAACTCCCGCCCCGGCGCCCAAGGATGCGGCGGTCCAGTCGCCGGCTAAGGCAGCCTGGGAAACAGAATGGGCTGACACGTTGGCCGCGGCACGGAAGGAAGGCGAGGTGCAGGTCTACACGACATTTGGCGCAGACTGGCGGGTAGCCATGAACGAAGCCATGTCCGCGAAATATGGAATAGCTTTGAGTATTCTGGCCGGGCGATCGGATGAACTCGGGGCGCGCCTGCTCAAGGAGCAGCAGGCCAGGGTCCATGCGGTGGATGGCTTCCAGGCCATGTCGATTGCGACTTACTTCTCTCAGGAGGACCGCTGGAAAGAAGTGTTCCAGCCCCTGGAAAAAATGTTGCTGCTGCCGGAGGTTGTAGACCCCGGGGTCTGGGCGGGTGGAAAGATTCCCTGGGTTGACCCGACTCAGAAGAGCCTCATGTTCTACCGGCTCTATGTTTCGGTGCCCGTGATCGTGAACACCAACCTGGTGGCCGCTCAGGAATTGAAGTCATGGGATGACCTGCTCAATCCAAAATGGAAGGGGAAGATAATCCTGAGCGACCCGAGCACAGCAGGCGCCGCCCAACTCGACCTGGCGATGCTGGCCTGGCGCATAAGGGATTGGGGTTTCATAGACAAGCTGCTCGCCCAGCAACCGTTTGTAGGAAGAGATTATTCGTCGATGATGGCGGGATTGGCGCAGGGAAAATACGCCCTCATGATAGGCCCGCGTAAGGGAGACGCGCAGGCGTTTATTGACGCCGGGGCCCCGATCAAGTATGTAAATTTTCAAGATGGCGTGATCACAACTTCCGGGGGCGGAACAGTGGGTATACCGAAGGACAACCCCCATCCGAAGGCAGCAAAGATTTACCTCAACTTCTTTCTGAGCAAGGAAGGGCAAACTATCACCGCGAAAGTTGGCGGCTTTCCGAGCGCCAGGGTAGACGTCCCTACCGACTTCCTGGATCCCAGCGTGGTGTTACAACCCGGGATGAAGACCTTTTCTGATGGCGACCCGGACTTTATCCAGAAATACGGGGACATTGTGCGCAGGTTGGGGCAGACGATGCAGGCGTACTCGAAGTAGACCGGCGGCGCAGGCGGCCATCATTGCCAGGAAAATGGCCCGGTACCACAGGCCACCGTGCCTGTGAGAGCTCTATTTTCATCCTTGATGGCGCTTGGTCTGCCAAGCATGAAGGATTGTTCCGTTCATACGCTAATACAAACGCAGTTGACTTATGACGAATAGCTCACACAAGGACTCAAGGGGCGCAAAGGAATTGTGGGTGGGGGCGATGTCTCAGCGTTCTTTGTGTCTTCTTGTCTTTGTGCGAGAAAACGTATTCCCCCGTCGGTGAGTTGCGTTATCCGACACTTATCGCTGCATTCGTATTTAGAGTGTAAAGCCTGAGGGGAGAGCAACATGGCGATATTGATCACCGGGGCTGGCATGATCGGCTCGATGACCGCCTGGCGATTGGGTCAGAAAGGCGAAAAGCCGGTCCTGTATGATATGGCGCCGCAGCATGATTTCCTTTCGTCGTTCCTGGACTACGGGACGGCAAAGGTGGTGACCGGCGACATTCTGGACGTCCCCCGGCTTATCGATACGATTCACAGCGAAAAGATTGACCGGATAATTCACACCGCCGCCCTCGCCACCCCTGAGATAAGGAGTCGTCCCTTCGCGGCGGTCACGGTTAACATCGGCGGCGCAGCGGCGGTGATGGAAGCGGCCAGGCTGACCGGCGTCAAGCGCGTGGTGCTGGCCAGCACCACCGCGGTCTACGAAGGAGCGGCGACAGTTCCACCGGGCGGGTATGAAGAAGACTACGAGACCCGGTGCCTGTCCAACCGCCAGAAGTGGTTATACCCGGTTACCAAGCACGCCGCCGAGCAGATAGGACTGGTCTATGCCGACGCCTATGGGGTAGACTTCATCGCCTTACGACTTTGCGGCGCCTTCGGCTGGTGGAAAGGGAGACCCTCCGGAGCAGGGTCAGCGATGCTTATGCACGCGCTGGTCAGCGGGCCGGCGCTGGGAAGGCCGGTGGTGCTCGACGACCCCTGGATTCTGAAGATGTTCAGCGCCGGCAAGCTGGATCTACTGTATGCCAAAGACGCCGGCAAGGCCTTGTCGCTGGCCTGCTTCGCTCCGGACCTGAAGCAGAAGGTCTACAACGTCAGCGGTGGCCGCTTCCTGGACCTGGGAGAAATCATCGCGGCGGTAAGGAAAGTGATTCCGGGAGCTCGAATCACACTCAGTGACAGGATCGCCCAATCACCCTCAGGCCCCACCGTGATATCGGACCCGGTCAACATCACCGCGGCACGGATGGGACTCGGCTACGAGCCTGACTTCGACATCGAGAATGCTGTGCGAGACTACTGTGACTGGTTAAGAAGGTCCGGGTAGGAGCCGGGAGGAATGATAAGGAGAATCGCCTGCATGTGTATGGAAAATAGAGTTACAGCGGGTGTGACAGGATGGCGGGGAGTTCTCGGCTGGATTTGCCCGGCCGTACTTTCCTCAAGCCTGGTCATGGATTTCCATTCAGTAGTGCCGGAAGGGGTCGAACTGAAGATCATAACACTGGGGATAACGGCGACCACTAAAGACCAGGTGGAGTCCGCACTGGCCAAACTCGACGAGTCCGCCAGCCGCCTGGCCCTCCACGGCGCGCAATTCATCTGCGTGGAAGGAACGCCGCTGGTCTCTCTCCGGGGCTTCGGCTTTGACAAGGAGATCATCCAACGGGTACAGAAGGCCTCCGGGGTCCCGGCCATTACCTCTCTGACCGCCGCGGTAGAGGCCTGCAAGCTCTTGAATCTGAAGAAGCTCATCCTGGCTTCGCCGCTGGGCAATGAGGCCAACGCCCGGACCAGGGAGTTCCTGGAACAGAGCGGCGTTAACGTCATACACCTCAAGAGCCTCAACAACATTCAAAGCCGTGAGACCGAGAAACTGCCGCGCAGCGCCGCCTACAACTTTGCCAGGCAAGCCTACGCTGAAGCTCCCGGCGCCGACTCCATCTACTTGCCCTCGGGAAGCTGGTGCCCCCCGTGGGTGGTGGATTGCCTGGAGCGGGACCTTGGCGTGACCGTTCTCCACAGCCGGCAGGTTACTACCTGGGCGGGACTGCGGTCACTCCGCATCAAAGAGCCGGTAAAAGGCTGGGGCAGGCTGTTTGAGGCAGTGTGACCCAAATGCCTGTCTCCCGCAGCCACGTAGGGTGGGTTAAGCACCCCGATGCCGCATCGGGGTGCGAACCCACCGGACAGGTCAAGAAACCAGGGCGACCAGGACAACCCGCCGAAATGGTGGGTTCGCGCCCCGATGACATCGGGACGCTTAACCCACCCTACGCTATTGTGTCCCAGCTTGGTAAGGGGGACAAGAAAGCCAGCCCGGAATGGAAGAAGGAACGGGCCTGTTATCGGGCCTCAGAATACTCGACTTCACCGACCAGAAGGGAGTCTATTGCTGCAAGCTCTTGGCCAACATTGGCGCCGAGGTCATCAAGATCGAGCCTCCGGGCGGCGACCCCATGCGGAACATCGGTCCCTTCTTCAGGGACCAGGCCGGCCCCGAGAGGAGCCTCTACTGGTTCCACATGAACACCAGCAAGAAGAGCGTCACCCTCAATCTGGAAACTGATGCGGGAAAAGATATCTTCAGAAAGCTGGCCGCTACCGCTGACGTGGTAGTTGAGACCTTCGCCCCCGGCCGTCTCGATGAGATGGGATTGGGCTATCAGGCCCTCAGCGGTCTCAACCCGGAGTTGATAATGGCCTCCATCACCCCGTTCGGCCAAACCGGTCCCTGGCGTGACTACAAGACCAGCGACCTGGTAGGACTGGCCATGGGCGGGCTGATGTCCATCTGCGGCTGGCCGGACAAGGCGCCGGAACGCATAGCCGGCTCGCAGGCCTACCACCAGTGCTCAATGCAGTCGGCTCTCGGCATCTTGATTGCCATATATCAACGGGTCTCCACGGGCCGGGGCATGCACATCGACGTTTCCATGCACGAGTCTATTCCCGTCACCATGCTGGCCTCGGTGCCCAATTACGTGGCCATGGGCGAAGTCCGCAAACGCGACGGCGACGGCCACGAGCAGCCTGCCTACGGCGCCTTCGCCTGCAAGGACGGTTATGTCGATTCCCGGCTGTTTCATGCCAACTGGAACGATTTCGTGGTCTGGCTCGACAGCGAGGGAATGGCCGGCGACCTTAAGGAAGAGAAATACAAAGACCCCTTTTTCCGCAGGCAGAGGGTCAACTCCGAACACATCGACTCCCTATTCCGCGCTTTCCTGATGAAGCACACCAAGAAGGAAATATACGAAAACGGCCAGGACCGCGGTCTCCAGATCGGCGCCATCAACACGGCCAAAGACGTCAGCGAGGACAGGCAACTGGCCGCCAGAAACTACTTCGTCGACGTCGAGCACCCGGAACTTGGTCAGACACTCAGATACCTCGGGGCGCCGTTCAAGCTGTCGGAGACGCCATGGAAGATATGCCGCCGGGCGCCCCTCATCGGCGAGGATAACAAAGACGTCTACGAAAAAGGCCTGGGCCTGTCGAAGAAAGAACTGGCTGCGCTCAAGAGCCAGGGGGTCGTCTAATGACTGGCGGCGATCTCAATAGACCGGAAGGAAGACCCTTCGCCCCCGATCAAGTCGGGGGTCAGGGTGAAGTATCGCGCCAACCGCCGTTCCGCGGCATAAGAGTCCTGGAATTCGCGGTAAACGCGGCGGGCCCGCTGGTGGGCAAGCTTCTGGCCGACTTCGGCGCGGAAGTCATCACCGTCGAGAACCGCGAGCACATCCGCCTGCATGGAGGAGGGAGGCAGCCCAGCGCGAGGTCCGCCAACCTCACCAGCATGAACCTGGGCGGCTTCGCCAACAAATACAATTTCAACAAGCTCTCCATCGCCCTCAACATGAAGCATCCCTCCGGGCTGGCGACGGCCAGGAAACTGGCCTCGATATCCGATATCATTATCGACAGTTTCCGGCCCGACGTGCTGGAAAAATGGGGGCTCACCTACAAAGAGCTGGTGAAGCTGAACCCCGGCATAATAATGGTCAGGATGCCGACCATGGGCGACGGCGGCCCGTACAAGTACTTCCGTAGCACCAGTTGGGTGCTTATGGGCCTGTCCGGCCTGAACGCCGCTTCCGGGACCCCCGACCGGATGCCGGTTTGTCCCAGCGCCACTTCGCTGCCGGACGTCCACTGCAATCCTTTTCAAGCCTCTATCGCTCTGGTGGGGGCATTGTATCACCGGGCAATGACCGGCAAAGGCCAGTTCGTCGAACTCTCGCAATTCGAGTCGACGGTGAGCATCACCGAGACCACTGTCTTTGGCTATCTGGCCAACGGCGCCCTGCCGGAACGCATGGGCAACCGGCTCGAATATGCCGCTCCCCACGGCGTCTACCGTTGCCTCGGGTCCGACCAGTGGTGCGCTATCGCCGTCTTCACCGAAGAAGAATGGGCGGCGCTGTGCCGCGTGATGGAAAAGTCCCAGCTCGCAGCAGACGAACGTTTCGGCAACCTGGCGCAAAGGCAGAAGAACGCCGCCGAAATCGACCGCATCATCGAGGCCTGGACCGAAATGAGGCCGCCGGTAGAGGTAATGGAATCGCTACAGAATGCTGGCGTGGCCGCGGGGATGGTGCAGGATGTCGAAGACCTGCTGCTCCACGACCCGCACCTTCGCGCGCGCGGCCACTGGGTGAGCGTGCCGCATCCCGAAGCCGGGAAGCTGGTGGGGGAAGGCTGGGGATTCAGGTTCGTTGATGGTCCCAGGCCCAAATTCGAGCGCCCGCCGCTTCTGGGGGAGCACAACGACTATGTCCTGGGCAAAATACTGGGAATGCCTGAAGAAGAGATCAACCAGTTGATAATCGACGGGGTGATCGACTGATGCCATGCATCAACTGACGCGGCATGGCCTGCAGTGCGAGGAGTCCCGATGAATCGGGACGACCAAGCAATCTCCCCGAACTAGTGATTAACTGCAGAATTCCGCGAAAAGATTCTTCGCTTCGCTCAGAGTTTGTGAATTTATTGAAAGCCCAGATACAAAACTAATTGTTTGCCAGATAGGGCCTGACCAATTTCTTCACAAGCTCTCAGAATGACAGTCCCCGGACGGCTGTCACCCTGAGCCGAAGACCTGAGCAGAGCGAAGGGGCAGGCGAAGGGTCTTTTCTCATCGTAACGCTTTCTTTTGCATCTAAGCACTGGCGGGATTGCCGGTTCCCTGCGCTCGTCGCAATGACGGCAAAACGCCAGCACAAATTGAAGGGAGTAACATGGCGCGTTCAAAGCTAAGCAGAAGGTTTGCTATCGTTGGCATAGGAGTGACCAAGGTGGGCCGGGTCCCGGGACACACCGCCCGGGCCTTCCAGACCGAGGCGGCCAGGCTGGCCATCGAGGATGCCGGATTGAAGAGGACCGATATCGATGGCGCCATCAATGCCAAGCTGGAGGCCGGCGGCGGCACGGCCGGGGACTGGGTGGACGCCTTCCCCCGCATACTGGGGCTGCCGGTCAAGTTCTATTTCCACATCGGCAGGGGAGGAGCGCCCGGCTCTTACGCTCTCATGGCAGCCGGGTCATTCCTCGAACAGGGCATCGCCAACTACGTCCTCGTTTCCTACGGCGGCGACGCCTGGTCCGCCGGCCACGTGAAGAAGGAAGAAGCCACCCGCCCGAGGCCGGGGACCTGGGGCAATCCCTTCGGCGACGTGCGGGCCATGAGCCATCATTCTTTCTTCGCCTGCCGGCACATGTACGAGTTCGGCACAACGAGCCGCCAGTTCGGCGCCATCGCCGTGGCCGAGCGGGCATGGGCCTGCAAGAACCCCGAGGCCACCATGTATGGCAGGCCCATCACCATCGAAGACCATCAGAACTCACCATTCCTGGCCTGGCCGTACCACCTGCTGGACATCTCCCTGGAAAGCGATGGGGGATCGGCGTACATCGTCACCACTGCGGAACGGGCCAGGGACTGCAAAAAGCCACCGGTCTACGTCCTCGGCCAGGGCTTCGGCGAGCACATTCGCGAGAAGTGGTGGAAGAAGACCAACTACACCGCTCTGGATGTCGAGCCAGCCAGGGAAAAAGCGTTCAAGACCGCCGGGATCGAGTTGAAGGATGTCGACGTGGCCGAGCTCTATGATTGCTTCACCGGCGAGGTCATGCTCCAGTTGGAGGGCTACGGCTGGTGCAAAAAGGGCGAGGGCGGCCCATTTGTGGAGACCGGGGCCATCGGCCCCGGAGGCAGCATCCCGGTCAACACCGGCGGCGGCCTGCTTTCATCTCATCACCACCAGGACCTGACCCCGATCCTGGAAGGCGTCAGGCAAATAAGGGGCGAAGCCGGCGAACGCCAGATCAAAGGCGCCAGGATAGCCCTTGTCACCGGGCACGGCGGCGAGTTGCTCCCTGGTATGTCCTCCACCCATTGCTGCACCATTCTCGGTAAATAATGCCCGTTGTCATTGCTCTGGAGGCGCTATCGTGCGGTCATTGCGCGTCCCGATTTCGTCGGGACGAAGCAATCTCCCGGATGTCCAGCCAATAGGAGGATTGCTTCGCTACGCTCGCAATGACAGCGCGCTTTCGTGTTTCGTCGGCGACAGCAGCGTTTTATTTTGTCATTCCGGATGCAGTCGAGGAATCTTCCTGCCGGGTTGCAGAAAGACCTTTCGGCCTCGCTCAGGGTGACAGTTAAGGAGAAAAAGGTGGAAAGAACATTTGCCAAACCATGGAAGAAGCCCATGCCGTCGCCCGATGACGATATTGCGCCCATGTACGAAGGCCTGAAGAAGCACGAGTTCAGGCTGTGCCACTGCAAGAAGTGTGGGGCCTGGTACTGGCCTGCGACTGATTGCATGAAACACGACAGCGAGCCCTACCTGGGCAACATGGAATGGGCCAAAGCGAGCGGCAAGGGCAAGGTCTTCACCTTCAACGTCCACTACCGCGCCTTTCATCCTGGCTTCGTCGACGAGTTGCCCTACGTCTACGCCATGATCGAGCTGGACGAAGGGCCGATGATCACCAGCAACATCATCGGTTGCGACCCCAAAGAGGTCAAAGTCGGCATGCCCGTCGAAGTCGTCTTCCAGGACATAAACGACCAGTTCACCCTGCCGATGTTCCGGCCCGCACAATAGCCCATGGCAAGTCTGAAGCCCTGCGCAGCGCCCCGAAGGATCTCAGAGTCTGGAGTCTAGGAGAACGCTGAAAAAGGGGTTCGAAGCATTCCCTCTCCCTTTGGCAAAGGGAGATTGAGAGGGATTTCAGAAGCGAACAATCCCCCTTTATCCCCCTTTGAAAAAGGGGGAGGTGAACGAAAGAAGGCTTTTTCAGAACCCTCCTGGAGTGTGGAGTCCATAGTCCGTGGTCTGGGCTCACCGGGAACGGGCCAGGACCTGCTATGCTATAGCCTGCTCTGGCCGCGGGGACAAATGACAGTTCGAAGGTTAGAAGGTTATTTCAAACCTTGGGTTTCGGATGCTCCCCACCGCCGCCCCGATAGATCCTGACCGTGTCCCACATTTCCGCTGGACACAATACACTTGTTGAAACGTGGGACATAGGGTGGCCAACTGATTGACTGCTCTAAGGCAACGTGGCGCACACCCGGTACCACAGGCCACCGTGCCTGTGAGCCCCAGATTTTGAGACGGTGATTTTTGTGCCAATGACCATTTTGGGAGTACGAATCGGAGGCTTGCTATCCCGTCGTTAACAAGATTAAGTCTGCCTTGTTCAAAATCCAGCGGTCACCCCGATCCATCGGGGTGGTACCGGGTAATGGGCAACGCCAGGTTGAATAGTCAGTGACCATGGTGGGATCGTCGAGAGAGCAGCTACGGAGCGGTTACCCGCCTGTGTCCAGCAGAGATGTGGGACACGACGAGGATAGATCGGGGCGGCTACCCCCCTTTATTCCAGCCCGGCGAGTTCCCTGCCGGCGTTGACCAGCTTTTCGGCCTCGGTTGGGCTGCCGGCCTCGGCGTAGATGCGGACCAGCGGCTCCGTGCCGGAGAAACGGACCAGCAGCCAGTCGCCGCCGGCAAAGATGAATTTGAAACCGTCCGCAGTGTTCACCCGCTCCAGCTTGTGCCCGGCCAGTTCGCCCGCTTTGAATTTCGCTACCCGCTCCATGATCTTGCTGCGGTCGGCGGCGTTGAAGTGGGCGTCTCTTCTCAGGTAGTAGTGCTCTCCCACCTTAGAGTAAAGGTGTTGGAGCAACTGGGAGGGGGTCTTCCCCGACCGTACCATGAAGTCCAGGAAATAAAGGCCGGCCAGGATGCCATCCCGTTCGGGCACGTGACCCCTGAAGCCGTAGCCGCCGCTCTCCTCGCCCCCGATGAGGGCATTTTCGCTGATCATGAGGGGCGCCACGTATTTGAAACCGACGGGCGTCTCCAGCACCGGCACGGCATACAGCTCTCCCAGCCGGTACAACATGTTGCTGGCGGTCACCGTTTTTATGATCGGGCCTTTGAGACCGCGGGTCTCCAGCAGATAAAGGGTGAGGAGGGTGAAGACCTGAAGGGGGTCCAGGAAATTGCCCTGTTCGTCCATGATGCCCACGCGGTCGGCGTCGCCATCCGTGGCCACGCCCACGCCGGCTTTGTTCGCCAGCACGGCTTGCTTGAGCGCGTCGAGGTTCTTGGCGATGGGTTCCGGGTTGGCCATGCCGGGGAAAATGGGATTCCTCTCGGCGTTGATCTCCGTGAGGTCAACGTTACTCCCGCCGAGGAAGTCCTTGAAATAGCTGGCGCCGGCGCCGAACATATAGTCGGCTACCACTTTGAGCTTCGAGGCGCGGAGGGGAGATAAGTCCAGCAATCGTCTTACCTGGGGCAGATAGACGGAACCGGTATCCACGTATTCTATCGAACCCGATTTGATCCCATCCGCCAGCGGGAGCGATTTCACTGCCTGTCGGGCGAGGATTTCCGGCAGCGCCTGTTCCAACTGGTCGGTGACTTCGGGTGGGGCGCTGGTGCCGTCAGCGGTCTTCAGTTTGAGGCCGTTGTACTGGCGCGGGTTGTGACTGGCGGTGATGATGATGGCCCCGGCCGTGCCCAGCGCGGTGATGGCGTAGCTGATGACCGGGGTGGGGCTGGGCGCGGAAGCAAGTTTGACCCGAATGCCGTTGGCCGCGATGACCTCCGCGGCCGCGGCGGCAAAATGCTCCGAGGCGAACCGGGTGTCGTAGCCGATGATGATCCCCCTGCCAGCCGCACCCGATTTGTGGAGGTAGGCGGCGATGGCCTGGGCGCAGGCGCGGACGTTGGCGAAGGTGAAGTCCTCGGCGATGATGCCGCGCCAGCCGTCAGTGCCGAATTTTATGGTGGTGGTCAAAGGAACCTGCTTTCAGAAATCCGCTATGGGCTATCGGCTATCGGCTGTCGGCTGTCGGCTATCGGCTATCGGCTGTCGGCTATCGGCTATCGGCTGTCGGCTATCGGCTATCGGCTGTCGGCTTTCAGCTAGCGGCTAGCGGCTTTCAGTGCCCGCTCCCAGAGAGCCGACTGCCGACTGCCGACTGCCGAGTGCCCGTCATTACGGATTCGGACATGCCTGGGCCTCGGGTGGTGGGGAGCCGGCGGCCTCCTTTTTCAGGATGGCGGCCTTATCGGTCTTTTCCCACGGGGCGTCGATGTCGTCCCGGCCGAAATGTCCGTAAGAGGCAGTAGCGCGGTAGATGGGACGGCGCAGGCGCAGGTCCAGCATTATGGCGCCGGGCCGCAGGTCGAAGTGTTTGTTTATCAGGTCGATGATGGTCTGGTCTGGAACGTGTCCTGATCCAAAGGTCTCGATGGATATGGAAACCGGCCGCGCCACGCCGATGGCGTAGGACACCTGGAGCTCCAGGCGGTCGGCCAGGCCCGCGGCCACGACGTTCTTGGCGACGTAGCGGGCGGCGTAGGCGCCGGAGCGGTCCACCTTGGTCGGGTCTTTGCCGGAGAAGGCCCCGCCGCCCACCCTGGCCCAGCCGCCGTAGCTGTCCACCAGGATCTTGCGGCCCGTTACGCCGGAGTCGGCCACGGGCCCGCCGACGACGAACCGGCCGGTGGGGTTGACGAAGAAGCGGGTCTTCTTGTCCATCAGGTCTCTGGGGACTATATTCCGGATAACCTGTTCCACCATATCGCGGTAAATGGTGTCGTGGCTGACTTCCGGGTTGTGCTGGGCGGCGATAATGATGGAATCGACCCGCTTGGGCTTGCCCTTGCAGTATTCAATGGTAACCTGGGACTTCCCATCGGGGCGCAGATAACGCAGGATGTTGTTCTTTCTGACGAAGGCCAGCCTCTTGGTGAGGCGGTGCGCCAGGGAGATGGGCAGGGGCATCAGCTCCGGGGTTTCGTTGCAGGCGAAACCGACCATCATGCCCTGGTCGCCGGCGCCTATCTGGTCAATCTCGTTGCTGGAAAGGCCGTTGGTCTTGGCTTCCAGGGACTTGCTGACCCCGACATCTATGTCCGGCGACTGTTCTTTGATGGTCACCATCACCCCGCAGGACTGGTAGTCAAAGCCGTATTCGGGGTAGGTGTACCCGGCCTGCTTCAAGACGTCGCGGACTACCTCCGGGATTTCTACATAGGTGCTGGTGGTGATTTCACCCATGACGATGACCAGCCCCGTGGTGGTGCCCGTCTCACAGGCCACCCGGCAGGTGGGGTCATCTTTGATGATGGCGTCCAGAACCGCATCGGAAACCTGGTCGCAGAGTTTGTCGGGATGCCCTTCCGTTACCGATTCAGAAGTGAACAGGTAGGAAGGTGATTCCATGAAGCTAAGTCCCATTGGTCCCCCTTGGTTAGAAAATTCAAAAATCAAAATTCAAAAATCAAGTGACAAATCAATGCAGAAATGACGAAGTTCGGATGACGAATGACTAATCAATGACCAATGACGAATGTAAGTGTTGTTTGAACATTGGGATTTTGAACATTGATTCGTCATTCGAATTTCGTCATTAGTCATTTCGGCTATGTTCCCATCTCCCAGCTTTGCAGGTATTTCTTCTGCTGGGAGGTCAGCTTATCAATAGTAATACCCATCGAGGCTAATTTCAAGCGCCCCACCTCTTTGTCTATGGTTTCGGGCACCGGATAGACGCCTGGCGATAGCCTCTCTTTGCCCGCTACCAGGTGTTCCACTGAAAGCGCCTGGTTGGCGAAGCTCATGTCCATGACGCTGGCGGGGTGGCCCTCGGCGGCGGATAGGTTAATCAGCCGCCCTTCGGCCAGGAGGTAGAGGCAGCGCCCGTCTTTGAGCTGGTATTCCTCGATGAAGGGACGGACCTGGCGTTTCGCCCGGGCCATCTTTTCCAGCGCCGGTATGTTTATCTCGACGTTGAAATGCCCGCTGTTGGCGACGATGGCCCCGTCCTTCATCAGCTTGAAGTGCTTCTCGTCCAGGACCGAGATGTCGCCGGTAACGGTAACAAAGATGTCTCCGATGGCCGAGGCCTGGGCGAGAGGCATGACCTGGTAGCCGTCCATGACGGCCTCCAGCGCCCGGATGGGGTCCACCTCGGTCACGATGACCTGGGCGCCCAATCCCCTCGCCCGCGTGGCCACGCCGCGCCCGCACCAGCCGTACCCGGAGACGACGACGTTCTTGCCTGCCCACAGGATGTTGGTGGCGCGGGTGATGCCATCTATGGTGCTCTGTCCCGTCCCGTAACGGTTGTCGAAGAAATGCTTGGTCTGAGCGTCATTGACGGCAACGATGGGATAGTTCAGCTTGCCGTCATAGGCCATGCTGCGCAGGCGGATGACCCCGGTGGTCGTTTCTTCCGTGCCGCCTTTAACTTCTGGGAGAAGCTCTCTCTTCTCGGTATGGAGCGTGCTGACCAGGTCGGCGCCGTCATCCATGGTCAACTGCGGCCGGTGCGCCAGCGCCGCCAGGATGTGCTTGTAGTAGGTCTCTTTGTCCTCACCCTTCCGGGCGAAAGTGGGAATCCCGAAGTCCACGGCCAGGGCTGCGGCGACTTCGTCCTGCGTGCTCAGGGGGTTCGAGGCGCACAGGACCACATCGGCCCCTCCTTTCTGGAGGACGAGGGCCAGGTTGCCCGTCTCGCTGGTTATGTGGAGGCAGGCCGCGATTCTCCATCCGGCCAGGGGTTTTTCTTTTTCGAACCGCTGGCCGATGAGCTTCAAAACGGGCATTTCCCGGGAAGCCCATTCGACCTTCAGTTTGCCGGCGGGGGCCAGGGAGGGGTCCTTGATGTCCCCGGGAGTGGTGGTTTTCTTTGCCATTAAGTTACTCTTTTGCCTTTACTTCTAGCCGAATGTTGGGAGGGCTTCTGCTCGATTTCAGAATCAGCCGTGCGTTCGCTGGGCAGGACCGGAGCTACGCCATTCTTGTATTTTTGAGTTGTCATCTTTCACTTTGGTTTTTGCTATTTGATTTCGGTTGCGGGTTCGGGCTCTCACAGGCACGGTGGCCTGTGGTACCGGCCGGCTGGTACGGCGCTCACAGGCACGGCGGCCTGTGGTACCGGCGGGTCTGGTACGGCTCTCACCCCGATGCGTCGGGGTGGTACCGAATTCGTTGGTCATTCGTCATTCGGACTTCGGAATTCGTTCTAGTCCAGTCTCCTCAGTTTTGGTGCGGCAAGCATCGCCACCAAAGGAATAAGAAAGCATATCACACCAAGGGCGGTAATGGCTAGTGGCACGCCGGTCTTCTCGGCCATGCCGCCTATCAGCAGGCTCAGCGCGGGTCCCAGGCCGAAGGAGATTTCGCGCAGGCTCATGACGCGGCCCCGGATTTCGTCGGGGATGATGTTCTGGATGAGGGTGGTGCTCAGGGCCATGAAGGCGGTCCCCATGCCGCCGGCGATGACCAGCAGCGCGAGGAAGGCCGGGAACCAGGGCACTACACCCATGGCGACAACGGCAAGACCGAGGACCATGCCTGAGGCGAAGAGGAGCCGGGCCTTGTGTTTGCCCACCCCGAGAGAGGCCAGAAATACCAGAGACGCCACCGACCCCAGCCCGGGAGCGGCCTGAAGGAAGCCGTAACCTGAGGCGCCGACCTGGAATATCTGTGTGGCGTAAATGGGCAGGAAGTTGGTGTAGGACTGGTTGGAGAACTGGGGAAGAATGTAAAGGATCACCAGAAAGAGGACGATGCCATGTCCCACAACGTAACGCAGGCCCTCGACAAGGTTCTTCCACGGGTTGGACCTTCTTGCGCCCGGCGGCGTGGCCGGGACCTTGACCCCGGAGAGCCAGAGGGTCGCCAGCAGAGCGCCGAAGGCCCTCAAGAAGAAAATGGGGGTGACGCCGGCCAACCCGATGACAGCCCCGGCGATGGGCATGCCGACCACCCGGGCGGACATCACTGAGGCGGAGTCCAGGGAAATGGCATTCAAGAGATGTTCTCTTCTTACCAGGTTGGGGACCAGGGAGGCCCGCGCGGGATGATTGAAGCTGGTGATGACCCCGACCAGCAGGGCCATCACGATGATGTGCCAGAGGGCCACGAGTTTCGTGGCGACGAGGATGCCCAGGACGGTCGAGGCCGCCGCAAAAGCCAGCAGGGTGATGATGATGAGGTTCCGGCGGTTCATCCGGTCGGTGGCCACCCCGCCGACGAACGAGAAGAAGACCATGGGTATGAACCGGCAGGCCCCCACCACGGTGAGCATGAACGGCGAATGTGTGAGATCGTTGACCAGCCAGAGCAGGGCGGCGATTTCCATGAATTCGCCGATGTGCTCGGTGCAGGACCCCAGCCATACCAGGCGGTAGTCCCGGTATTGCACCGAGGCGAAGATACGCCGGAGCAGCGAAGTCCGGGCCGGCGGAATGCCGGCAGTCTCAACAGGCATTGTAAGAATAATGAGGAATGACGAAGCCCGAATGACGATTCAATCAACCATGCGTCGGTGGCGCACCATCAAGGATGAAAATGGACTGTCTGTGCGAGGACCGAAGTGACGACGCAATCTCCCGGATGGCCGGCCAACCAGGGGATTGCCGCGCTTCGTTCGCAACGACATTTTCGCAGCAATGACGAAGGAATGACGAATGACGAAGGCAGGCCGTTTTTGACATTCGGATTTTGAACATTGATTCGCCATTCGAATTTCGTCATTCGTCATTTCTCCCCTTCCTCCCACCACCCCCAGCGGTTCAGGACGGTGTTGGTCAGCTCCGGCAGCGATTGCGCCGTATCAAGAATAACGTGCTCCGTGGGTGCGAGCTCGCTCACGGGATCGGTATCCGTCTTTTGCTTTTCGTAGATTTCCCACCGGCCGTCAGAAACGGAACCTTCCCTGAGCCGCCTGGCCAGTCTTTCTTTGACCAGTTCTTCCGGGGCGCGACATTCGACCAGCAGAAAGCGCGCCTTTTTATCCCGGGCGACGGCCCTGGCGGTCTCGCGTTCCGAAAGTCTTCGGAAAGAGGCATCCAGGATCACCGGTTTGCCCGCCTTCAGCAAAGTCCGGGTACGCGCAAACATCTCGTCGTAAGTCTTCCGGTTCATGGCGGAACTGTATAGCCCGGAATCATACTCTTCGAAACGGCCACCGGTCAAAGGAACGTTCAGCAATTGCTTCCTGGTGACGTCTGAAGAGATTACCTCAGCCCCGGTCACCTGGGCAACGGCCTGCGCCAGGGCGGTCTTGCCCGTCCCCACCAAACCCATGGTGGCGATCAGCACCGGCTGTTGATGGACCATCGTGTAGGAGCGCGCCAGGGCGAAGTAGCGCCTGGCGGTATCGGCGGCGGTCTTCTTCTCCGGTTCGGGTACCAGGGGGTCATCGAGCTTGAAGCAGTTCACCTTGGCTCTCACCAGGGCGCGGTAGCACCGGTAGAAGTCCAGCAGTTCCAGCAACTGGCGGTCCCCGGACGCGACCACGTAGGCGTTGACCAGGTGGCTGGAAAGGTCGGCGCGTTCGAAATAGTCAATGTCCATGGCCAGGAACGCGAGCTCGGAGGCCACGTCGCCGTAGCGGAACCGGTCGTTGAACTCGATGCAGTCGAAAATGCAGAGTCCGTTGGTGAAGCAAACGTGCGCGGAATGCAGGTCGCCGTGGCAGTCCCTGATCCTCCCTGCGCTCACCCGGCGGCCGAAAAGCCCGCTATTCCGGCCCAGGAAGGAGCGGGAATAGCTTCTGAGGCGTTCCCAGTGCCGGCGGGAGACGGTAATGCCGGCATATCTTTCGGTCTGGCTGAAGTTTTCTTCAACGTTGTTGGCAATCATGGGCAGGCTGCCGAAAGAGGCGATGGCGGGGCCGGTGACTGCCTGCCTGTGGAAGTCCGCGATCTTGCGGGCCAGGCCTGCCAGCATGTCCGGGGTGGCCTTATTCTCGCGCAAAAGGACGTCCAGTGTCCGGTCGCGGGGAAGCTGTTTCATCTTCACCGCGTATTCCACGGTGTCTCCCTGGCCATTGAGCGTGTATTTGCCCCCGCTGAAGGTGACCGGGATGACGCCGAGATAGACCTCGGGACAAAGCCTCCGGTTGAGGACGGCCTCCTGTTCGCAGGCGTGGCGCCGCCGCTCCAGGGTGGTGTAGTCGAGATAGCCGAGATTGACTGGCTTCTTTATTTTGTACACGTATTCGCCGGTCAGAAAGACGACGGACATCTGCGTCTGGACTACCTCGACCGAGGCGGGATGGTGGGGATAAAAGCCCGGCTGCGCCATGGCCCGGACCAGATCAGCTATCTCAGCCATTGTTACGATAATCCCACCCGGTACCACAGGCGTCCCTGCCTGTGAGAGCTGGAATTTGGCCGGGTCCGAAAGATACCCGGCAATGCTGGCCTGCTTGCCACAGGTGGGCACGGCATGCCGCGCCCCTACGGGCCCGCCAGCCAGGAGGCAATCTTCGCCTTGACCTCATTCCGGTTGCCCGGCGTCAGGAGGAGCACTTTCAGATCGGGCGGTACATCGCGGATCGCTACGGGCGCGGAAGCCCCCGGCCCGGCCGGCATAGAGGGCGATGACATGATTGACCAGGAGCTCAGACCTGGAGTCCTGCGCGGAATGGCAAATATTGTTTCCGCAAGGTTTGGAACTTGGCGTTTGGACCTTGGAATTTCCGTCCCGGTTAGCGAGGTCTTGCCAGCCCCGGCCTGCCCGTCAGCAGGCAGCTATTTCTTGGCCGGTTTCTCGGCTTCAACGGGAGCGGCTGCCGGCCTGGCGGCCTTTTCCTTTTCTTCTCGCTTCTTGAGCCTGTGGCGGTGCTTCTGTTCGGCCACTCGTCTTGCTTTATTCATAGCTTTTATCCTGATTCAGTTATTGAGGGTCCTGCTGGCCGGCTCCCCCTTTCGAAAAAGGGGGATCAAGGGGGATTTACCCAGCATCCCAGCAAAGCATGATAGACGATTGCTGGCTGGCTGTCAATCTGCCCCGGAGTGCCCGTGTTAGATGGAGCCTGCAGGTGGTGGAGACATAAAACAGGCCGGGGCGAGGGCAATAGCTGGACGGGAGTCGAACAAGGGGTTTGCCCGGGGGCGTGCCCTTCGTGGTACCCGCGTATCTGGTGGTTGGCGTGGCCGGTCTGACCGGTCAGTTCACGGTAAGGCTGGCGTTGGTCACCTGTGCGGTAACGGGGTTGCCGAAGATGTCGGACAGCGTTCTCACCTGCACAATGATGGCGGCTGACTGGGCTTTGCTCGCCGGTGAAGCGGAAACGTTCAAATAGGGAATGACGCCGTCTTTGTTCATCCCCGGTACCTGGGTGGTAGTCCCGACCATGAGCACCGCGCCCGCGGCGTTATCTATCCGGTGGGACAGGGGAGCGCCGAAGGGCGGACCGCCCGCCTCGACGGAATTGACCCGCAAGAGGCGCGGGTCGTAGGTTATCCTGAGGTCGTAGGCGCCCAGCCCGCCGCTGCCGGTTATGTTCTTGAAGGTTACGGGAATGCGGACGGTCCGTCCGTCGACGACGGCCAGGGACCCGGCCTCCACCGTCGCCCGGCCGCCCTCTTTCGAGGCCGCCACGGAGGAGCCAAGCCAGTCGAAAAACTCGTTGCGCATTCCCACTTGCATCTGGTTGATGAACAGGGCGTCCGCGATGTCAATGATGTCCCACGGGCTGTTGTGCTGGGGCGAAGCGGCGTTCTCAGCGTTCATCGTTGACAGGTCGCGGGTACCCACCCGGAACTGGGCGATGAACAGCGCGTCATTACTGTCCACGTCGTTCGACGGGTCGTTGTCCTAGTCGTCCGAGGCGTCGCCCCGCTGGAACTGGCGGCGTACGGCCGTCTGGCTGGCGACGGCTTCATTGCCGGTAAAGGCCTGGATGGAATCGAAGTACTGGTAAAGCTCATGAGACTCCCTGGCGGAGCCGTCCAGGCGGAG
>JACQUA010000359.1 GCA_016210565.1 Chloroflexota bacterium | reverse complement strand
GTCATTGCGAGCGAAGCGAAGCAATCTCCTAGTTGGCTGGCCATCCGGGAGATTGCCGCGCTTCGCTCGCAATGACAGTCTGTTTTCATCCTTCATGGTCCCGACTCGTCGGGATGGGTGATTGATTCGTAATTCGAATTTCGTCATTCGGCTTCCGCCTGAGGCCTTCGAGTTTGAACAACGGCATAATCATTCCAATATTCATCATCCTCGGACTGGTGGCCGTCGCGGTAGCGACGGCCTTTCTCATCGCCCGCTCGCGGCAGGGAAAGCCGGTATCCGTATCCCTGCGCTTCGTTCTCCTGGCCTATTTCTATCTGATATCCCTGGTGAGCCTGGTGACCCTGGTTACCGGCCTGACGCCCCTGGTGAATGCCGGGCTGAGCGGCATCCTGGGAAGGGAGTTCAGCTATGAAACGCCTCCCATGGTCCGGCCCATCCCGCCGCCCCCCGCGCTGGCGCCGTCGCCGGAACTGCCCCCGAAGCCGGTATTGCCTCCCCAGCCTACCCCTGAGGAGCAACGGGCCCAGCAGGAACAGCAAATGCGGGCCCGGCTGCAGGATGACATCATCAATGGCGGCAGCCGCGTCCTGGTGGCCGGCCTCATCTGGTTCTTCCACACCCTGGGGCGGCGGGCGATGAAGAAGACCCCGGTCCCCGGCGACGTCTTCCTGGGCCAGGCCTACCTGGTGGTCCTTCTTCTGATTTTCGGCATCGTCAGCATCGTCTCCCTGCCCAACGCTTTGTTCCAGACCGTGCGTTTCTATTTCTACGTGCCCGTGCAGCCCTATGAGTTCCGTCCGGCGCCAGGGAACGCCCTGGCTACCGCCATTGCATTTGTCCCCTTCTGGGTTTATTATCTAAAGACCACCCTAACGCAACTATCCGCGGGCCGCAACGGTCCACGGCAGGAAGGGAGACCCGATGGCCCCGGACCAGATACCCAGGCTGGATGAAATCAACAACCGCATACGGCAGTGTTTCACCGATAAGGACCTGGCCAGGGAAAAGGCCCTGCGCGCCTGCCGGGAGTCCATCCGGCACAGCGCCAACGCCATCAGGGCCGTTCACCGCCGTGACTATGATGCCTCCAGGGAAGTGCTGAAACTGGACCAGGCCATCCTCAGGGAAGCCGGCGGTGTCCTTGCCGGCTACGGCGACCTCCTCAATTCCGGTTTCATGCACGATGCCCAGAAAGAGTACGCCGAGGCCAACATCACCCTGGCCCTGGTAACCGGCGCCGAGCTACCGGCCCCGGAGGAGCTATCTGTCGGCTACGCCGCCTATCTCAATGGGATGGGGGAGGCAGTGGGCGAGCTGCGCCGTTTTCTCCTCGATTCCCTCCGGGCCGGTGATTACTCGCCCTGTGAAACCCTCCTGTCCAACATGGATGATATCTACCAGGTGCTGGTCACCATGGACTTCCCCGACGCCATAACCTACGGCCTGCGGCGGACGACCGATGTCACCCGGGGTATCCTCGAAAAGACCCGCGGGGACCTCACCCTGGCTATCAGAGAGAAAGAAATCGAGCTGACGCTGTCAAAACTGAATAGCGGGCTGAAAGAGCACCAGCCGTAGGGTGAGCCAGGCATCGATGCCAACATTGAGGGCATCATACGTCATAAATTTGATTCCTTGAGAGTGGTTCTGCGTGAACGGAGCCGTGGGCTGTGGCCCGGCGCCGAGGCCGGAGCCTGTGGACATGGTGGGGCTTCTCTCGTGGCCTGGGCGGATTTCAATACCCGAATCTGTAACGCTTGATATTACTATTCATCAATCCTGTACAGGGTCAGAACACTGGCCAGGGTGATCCACAATGACGACTGCTTGAGAGTGAAGGCGGCTATCCCTATTGAAAAGAGGCTTCGGTTTTTAACCGTTTCACGGCGAGGTATCCTTGATGAGCTGAACGATGGCGTCAATTTCCATTGAACTAAGCCGACCTTCAAACCCAGCCATAGCTGTATTAGGCCTGCCTTTCAACGTAGTGTTCCTGATTTCAGCGTCACTCAGCTTCGCCAGGCTTGCCGGGCTTAAAGCCGGACCCAACCCGGAGACCCCCTGCCGCCTTTCTCCATGACAGACAGCACAGTTGGTCGCAAACAATTTGGCGGCGTCCGTTGTCGATGTCTCTCGTGCGGATGCCGGTACGGGGGATGGTGGGGGCGGCGCCGGGGTTGGAGGCGGTTGGGCCTTAGCACAGGAAATCAGAAACACTCCTGCTACCAGCAAAATACCCAGTACTACCAGCTTTCCCATTTGGTTTCCTTTCTCTAAAGCTCATTGTACCAGCACATCAAGTGCCATAACCACGAAAAGGCCAAGAAGATATACTCCGGAGAATTTAAAATTGGTCCATGCCCTTTCCTTCGTCGGCTGCCTGTAGAGCCGGATCGTTGAACCGAGGAAAAGACCAGCCAGGAGAACAGAACCTATCAGGTATACCTCATGGAATGGACCGACAGAATAGAGCAGGAGAGACACCAGCAGGAGAAGAACAGTGGATAGTAGAATGGAAAGGGACGTCTTCTTTGCCCCGGCTAGAACGGGCAACACCGGTATGCTGGCCTGCCGGTAACTTTCATCATGGACCAAGGCGAAACTCCAGAAGTGGCCGGGTGTCCACAGAAACAGGAGCAAAGCCATCATAACCGGTACCAGAGAAAGCTGACTGGTTGCAGCGAACCACCCCGACAGAGCGGCACAGCTACCGGATAACCCGCCAAAAACTATGTTAAGGGAGGTCCGTCTCTTCAACCATAGAGTGTAGATCGCTACGTATATCAGGGCGCCAGCCAGAACAAACAGGGCCGTCGCATAGTTTATCCGCAGAGCCACAGGGAATGAGATTGCGATGAGCACAAGACCAACCAGAAGAACTCTGCCTGGACTGACCTTCCCCTCGGAGAGAGGACGGTGCTGTGTCCGTACCATGACCCTATCTATGTCCCTGTCGAAATAGTTATTCAGGAAAGCGGCTCCGGCAGAAGCCAACCCTCCCGCCAGCCCTAATAGCACACTTGTGCCCAGGTGAACATCGCCCTGCCAGGCGACTATAGCCGATGCCAGGGCAGTAACCACCACCAGTATCAGTATTCTTGGCTTGGCAAGACTAAGATAGGGCTTGTAACATAGCGCACCTGAAATACACTTGGAACATAAGATAGAGCAAACTTCACTTGATATTAACAATATGCGGATTGAAAGCATCACATAGACCTGAAGCCGGTAACGGGAGCGCTACTTGCCGGGCAAGACATCCACCAAACCGAGTAGAATCTCTACCTTCCCATGGCTGCTCCCTTCATCACCCAGAGCATGAATCATCAAGGGATAACGCCCAGGGATGTCAGCGGTGAATTCTAAGGTGCTGGCGGCGCCCGGCTTCACCCAGGTCGCCACATCATAGCCGTGAAGAAAGACCTGCATCGGTTCATCGGCGGTTACACTGATGATAACCTTTTCGCCTTGCGTAAACTGAATTATCTTGTCCGGACGGGCTCCATACAATGTCTGGCTGATTACGGACAGGGTTAAGTTGTGCACTCCGGAACTGGTTCCCCCGACACAGGCCCATCCCGGTAATCCCGTCATAGCAAGGACGATAAGTAGTCCGGTCCCGACCCGCTTCACAACTCGCCTTCTGAATCAGTTTTTGCCGGCTGTGTGGTATTGTGGGCTAACATATAGCCTACTCCGTGCTTGGTGATGATATACGTAGGGCGCTCCAGGTCCTTTTCAATTTTTTGGCGAAGCCGGTGAATGTGGGCGCGGAGCCCCTCATAGTACTCCTGGTATCCGGAACCCCACACCCGTTTCTGTATTTCCCCGGGGGTCATGACACGGCCAAAGTTCGTTGCCAGACAATGGAGCAACCGGTATTCGACCGGGGTGAGTATTATCTCATTCCCCTCTACAGTCACTGCTCTGCGGACAAAGTCTATTGCCAGCTCCCCGATGGTCAAGCGAGAAACCGCATGAGCCTCAGAGGGAAAACGTGAGCGGCGCAAGACCGTTTCCACCCTTGCCAGAAGCTCGTCAGGGCTGAAGGGCTTGGTAACGTAGTCATCGGCTCCCACCTTCAGTCCCCGCACCTTATCCACCACTTCTGCCCTGGCAGTGACCATAATAATAGGTGCTGTGGAAAATTCCCTTAGGCGCCGGCAGACCTCATACCCGTCCATGTCGGGAAGTCTCAGGTCCAGCAGGACCAGGCCGGGGTTGCCGGTGGCAGCGGCTTTGATGGCCTCTTCCCCGGTGGCAGCCGTGACAACCTGGTAGCCCGACTGTTCCAGGTTATAGCGGAGCAGCTTCAGGTATCGAGGCTCATCATCCACCACCAAAACCTGAATCTGGCTCATCAAGCGCTCTCCTTCAGAGGCAGGGTAAAGCTAAAGATACTCCCCTTACCGGGGAGACTTTCTACCCAGATGTGACCGCCGTGGGCCTCTACGATTC
>JACQUA010000030.1 GCA_016210565.1 Chloroflexota bacterium | reverse complement strand
GGGTGGGGGTGGGTGACGGGGTGGCCGTGGCCGCCGGCGTAGGCGACGGCGTGGGCGCCGCTTCCACGATATCCGGTGACCATATCTTCACGTAGTCCACATTCATCCAGCCGCCGTCGCCGCCATCGCGCGTTTCGGTTGCCAGCCGAAAGGGAAGAGCCATGGCCGGCACATTGGTGGTAACCGTCGCCTTGAGGGCGTCGTTTACCAGCAGCTCCACCTTCCCCGCCTGCCAGACCAGTCTGAATTCATGGTAGAGCTGCTTGGAATCGAGGGTGAAGGACTGCTGGGAGAGGTTGCCTCCGGATTTCACCGCCAGGACCAGAGCGCCGGAATCGCTGCCGGCGGTGCTGTCGTGTACCCAGACACCGTTGTTCCCCCCGGTATTGAAGTTGAAGTAATAGGGCCTTACCGTCGAGGCCAAAGAGGCATCGGACCAGCCGGACTGGTTCTGCGACCCGAAGGCATCGCTGGAGTTCACCCTGAAAACCGCCGTCCCGTAGCGGAAGGCGGCCCCGGTGCTCAACGAGGCGAACCCCGCCCCCGGCGCCGACTGGCGGACAACGCTGCTGCTATCCCAGCTTCTGGTCCCCGCCCCGCCGGTCTCCGCCCGCCACATGCCCGGGCTGTAGCCGGTGGAGGAGGTGCTGAACTCGTCGTACTTGTCCGGCGTGGGCATCGGAGTGGGGGTAGGCGTGGGGGTAGGCGACGGTGTGGGCGACGGACTGGGTGACGGCGTCGGGGATGGAGATCGAGTAGGGGAAGGAGAAGGCGTGGCCGAGGGCGATGGGGTTGCGGATGGCGACGGAGCCGGCGTCGGCGTCGGCGGAAGTTCGCTATCGGTGTTTCCATTACTGTCATACTTGCGGATAAAGGCGTCATAACCGCCCGAGGAGGTCTGGCCGGGGAGGGCGCCATTGGTATAACCCGCCAGGTAGCTGTTGCCGGCGCCGTCCACGGCCACGCCATAGGCGTAATCATAGCCGCTGCCGCCGAACTGGCGGGTCCACAGGACGTTGCCCGAGGGGTCGTACTTGCGGATGAAGGCGTCAGCACTACCTGAGGAGGTCTGGCCGGGGAGGGCGCGATTGGTCCAACCCGCCAGGTAGCTGTTGCCGGCGCCGTCCACGGCCACGCCATGGGCGTAATCGTGGTCGCTGCTGCCGAACTGGCGGGTCCACAGGACGTTGCCGGAGGGGTCGTACTTGCGGATGAAGGCGTCTGCAGCACCCGAGGATGTCTGGCCGGGGAGGGCGCCCTCGGTATAGCCCGCCAGGTAGCTGTTGCCGGCGCCGTCCACGGCCACGCCCCAGGCGTAATCATTGCTGCTGCTGCCGAACTGGCGGGTCCAGGTGGTGGTAGGGATTGGGATTGGCGTGGGCGTGGGCGAGGGCGTTGATGTGGGGGACGGCGTCGGGCCAGGGGTAATACCGGCGCCCGCCTGGTAAATGGCCTGGATTTCGGCCGCCGAAAGGGCCCGGCTATAAAGCTCGACCTCATCAATCAGGCCATCGAAAAAGGAGCCCGAGGTATCCTCCGAGCCGGGGGTATCCGAGGGGTTGCCCCTGTGGCCGATCTTAAGCGAAGCCGTTGTATCCAGGTTCTTGGCGATGCTATTGGACGCTATCGGTAGGCCATTCCAGTATACGGTAAAGACGTCGCCGCTGCGGCTGACGGCAACGTGATACCAGGTATTTACCACCAACGAAGGAGGGTTGAAATCTATAATGGCGCCGAGAGTGCCGTAAAGTCTGAAGGAATTGTCAGCCATCTTGGTCAGTCCCCAGCCGCTCGAGTCCGCCCTCTGAATGTATTTCTCTATCAGAACCTGTTCTCCGTCCAGTGACCGGAAGTTGAACCACAGGCCGAAGCTGAAAGGGGCTGTGCCGACATTCAAGCTGCTGGCGGTGCCAAAATCCACGAAGTCATCCACTCCGTCCAGGTTGAAAGCTTGCCCTATCTTACCCGGGGCGAAGCTCGCCCCGTTCCGCAGCGTACCGTGATTGCCGTCCTGGACGTCGTTAGCGTTTCCTTCCCCTGTCCACTTGGAGACCAGGCCGGAGGGAGAGGGTGATGGCGAAGCACCCGGCGTCGGAGTTGGGGAAGGGGTAGGGCTGGCCGGCGTGGGCGAAGGCGTCGGGCTCGGCGGTGGTGGAGGTGGCGGAGGCGGGGCAGGCGGCAACGTAGGCGTGGGAGTTGAGGCGGTGAGGGGTGTGGCGATGACCTGCCGGCTGTTGCGGCTCTCGTGGCCCTCGGGGCGGTCGTTGTTGCCGTCGGCCTGGGAGTCGTAAGCGATCACGGCGAAGTTGTGAGCGATGCCGGGCGTGAGGCTGCTGACTGTTTTGCTGGTAACGTTGCCCGCGTTCAGGGAGTTGGGGAAACTGCCCGAGACCGTGCCCCAATGGATGTAATAGCCGGCCGTGTCCGGCTCCGGGTTGGCGCTCCAGGTAAGTGCGACGCTGCCGGTTCCAGGCGTGGCGGTGACCCCCGTGGGGGGCGATATCGGGGCATCGGTGCTGATTGCAGCGAGGTACGGCGAGTAGTCCACAATCCCTCTGGTCATGTCGTCGGACCAGTCGAAGATTTTCCCCTGGATGCCGGATTCGGTAGCCGTCCCCCACCAGTTGTTCTCGGCGTTCAGGGTGGTACCGCCGGCCCCGTCATAGTAGAGGCTATAGGTGGCGGGGTTGTTGAAGATGTTGTTGCCGTTCACCGTCCAGGCGTTGCCAGTCAGATAGACCGCCCGGGTTCCCCTGTTTTCGACGATGGTGTTTCCCTCCAGCTTGCTGCCGGCGCTGCCGCCGGTGATGTGCACACCGGAGGTCTGCGCCGAGCCGGACACCTTGTTATCCATGATGGTGTTGTTTCGAATAGTTACCGCGCCGGAAACGACGCTGATGCCGCCGCCGTCGCTGTTGCTGGTGTTGGCGCGGATAACGTTATCGGAAATAGTCGCCGTGCCACTGCCGCGGAGGTGAACTCCGCCGCCGGCCCCGCTGCTGGCAACGTTATCGTTGATGACATTGGACGAGATGGTGACAGTAGCACTTGAAGTATCCACCCCGAGGCCGCCGCCGTTGCGCCCGTAGTAGTCGCCGGGGCCGGTGGCGGTATTCCTCATCACTGTATTCCCGGTGAAACTCACGTTGCCGGTGAGATAGAGACCGCCGACGCCCGGGCCGGTATTGTCGGTGACGGTGTTGCCGGTAAAGGTTGCGCTGGACGATCCAATGTAGCCCGCTCCCCGCCCATTGCCGCCCCCGCGGTTGCCGGTTACCGTGTTGCCGGTGAACACCAGGGAGGTCGCGGCTAGCCAAACCCCACCCTCGCCCCCGAAGCCCGGGGCGCCCGTGTTGTCGCTGATGGTGTTGTTGCTGACCGTCATTGTCGTGGCGCCACCGCCCAGTCCACCGCTGCTGGTGCCGTCACCGATGCCATAACCGGTGTTAGCCGTGATAGTATTGCCGCTAATGGTTGCGGTGCTGCCAGCATCTCCGAGGACGTAGACCCCCCCGGCCGCGGTGCCGGAATAGCTGACCGTTACCCTCCCCGTGTTGCCGGTGACCGTATTGTTGGAAATCATGATGGAGCTTCCCGAAACGTAGATGCCGCCCCCGGCCGCGGAGATGGAGCCGTAGCTGCCGCCGCTGCTGTTGCTGCTTATGGTGTTGCCGCTGATGGTGGCGCTGTTGCCCTCGATGTGGATGCCGCCGCCCCTGACCGGGGCGTTGTTGTGGTGGATGTTATTGTTGCTGATGCGCAAGCCATTGGTATTGGTGGCCGATATGGCGGCGGCGGTGTTGTAGGCGATCTCCGTGTGGTCTACGAACGGTGCCGCGGAAGCCAGCTGGATTACCCCGGCCACGGAACTGCTGCCGCCATAGGCGATGCTGGCATACTGGATGATGCTGCCGCTGAGATAGTTGCCGCCGGCATCGAAAACAGCGTCGGCGCTGGAATCGGTGAAGTAGATGTAGGCCCAGTGGCCCGCGGCGGGTGCCGGGGAGCTGGCGGTGAAAGTGATGGGCTGGGCGGCGGTCCCGCGGGCGATCAGTGTGCCGTCAATCTGCAGGCCCTTGGCGCTATCGAATTTCACCACCGCCCCCGGCTCGATGGTCAGTGCGGCGCCCGGTGACACCAGTACGGGAGAGGTGACGATATACGGGCTGCCGGCCAGCGTCCAGGTAGTGCTGCCAGAGATGACCCCACCGACGGTAGTGGGGCCCGAGGGGGTGGGAGAGGGTGACGGGGCGGGGCTCGGGCTGGGAGTTGGGGTGGGCGTTGCATCCAGGGGCCGGTTTCCGGAAACAGGTGTGGCTGCGGCGGTGGCCCTAACAGTGGGCGCCGGGGTGACCGCACCGGGCGCGGCCTCCGCCCATGCGGGAACCGGCAACGCCGGCACGAGAAGCGCGAGGAGTATTACGAGGACAACCAGGAACCTGCCAGGACGGAACTTCGCCAATGCCGACCCTCCAATGTACCCAGGGACAGGTGCGTCTCAGGTTGAAAACCGGAACAAACGATAGCATGACCCCGGAGGGTTGTCAAGGGCCATTCGGAGCCTTGCTCAGAAAATCCCCCTGTATCCCCCTTTTGCGAAAGGGGGAGGGAACGGTCTCCCCCTTTGAAAAAGGGGGACTAAGGGGGATTTAAGAAACAGGCAAAATCCCCCTGTATCCCCCTTTTGCGAAAGGGGGAGGACTACAGTAGCTGTACGCGGCCATAACGCACGCCTGTCAACTCATGATTTC
>JACQUA010000357.1 GCA_016210565.1 Chloroflexota bacterium | reverse complement strand
CTTGTGAAGAAATTGGTCAGGCCCTATCTGGCAAACAATTAGTTTTGTATCTGGGCTTTCAATAAATTCACAAACTCTGAGCGAAGCGAGCGTAGCGAGCGTAGTCGAAGAATCTTTCGAGGTGGGGCGCTGGACGAAAGACCCTTCGACTGCGCTCAGGGTGACATTTTCAGAGCAACATCAAAATGCCAATGTTCAAATGTCAGAAACAGGGTGCCAACGACGTCTGGCATTTGAAGTATCCATCTATAGGTCATATAGTTTGTGATTGGAATTTGGCTCTTGGAACTTGTTTTATTTGGTCATTCGTCATCCGGACTTCCTCATTGGTTCTTCAGCTTGCTGATCTTAACCCTGACGTGGTCCGAGGCGCTGCCCCCGGCGTTCGTCAATTGGTACTTTATCGGCGTCAGTTGGTTGAGGTTCGGCCACCCCAGGTCCCTGGCCACGGGGGTCTTCCAGTGACCGAAAATTTGGGGCGCCACCAGCACCTCGGGGTGCACCCCCTGGCGAAGCACGGCCCGGCCCCTGGCCCGGCCCACGGGCGACTCGATGAGTATCCAGTCGCCATTCTTTATGCCGCGGGATTCAGCGGTCCGGCTATTGATCATGACGCCGTTGTGGCCGAGCACCTGTTTGGCCACCTCGGCCATTTGGGGGAGGGAGACGTTGCCGCCCAGGTTGTACTGCATCGACCGGTAGGTTATCAGCCAGAGGTCGTATTCCGGGCCGGTATCGTAGAGTGCCGGGAAGTTTTCCCATTCGGGCAGGGCGTGCAGGTACTCCCGTAGCGGCGCGTCCCACCAGTGGATGCCTTTTTCGTGCAGCCGCTGTTTCAATTCAGTCCCGGCGCGCATCAGCCTTTCCTGGTAGGGAAGAGCGTATCTCAACTTCATCTTTTCCATGGTGGGGTGAAGATAGACCGGCCGGGCAAACCAGGAAGCCATCATGGCCCCTTCGGTCTTCGAAAACGGTATCAGCCAGGCGCCGTGCTCCTGGAACCAGTCGAGGCCGTGTTCGACCTTCCCCTGGCTGAGCGAAGTCGTCGCTGCCCGGCAAACACTGTCCCAGATTTCTTCCCTGGTGTGCTTGCGGGACTCGTCGAGGTGGTAGTCGTAGAGCGGAGCGCGCAGGGGCATGGCCATCAGGTACCCCTCGTTAATGGCCCGGTTATAGGCCTGGAGTATTCCGACCCGCTCCGCCAGATCCGTCCAGATGTCCACCATGTCCCTGGTGTTGTATAGCGGCGGCACTACAGGCTGCCTCAGAGCGAAGCCGTGGTACTTGTAGTTGACTTCCCACTGCCTGACAGGATATTGATAGCACAGGTGGAATTGTTCCAGCTCGCCGTGCTCGGGAAGGATGACGTCGGCAAACTCATTGGTCTCGTCGAGGGTATAAGCGAAGGACACCTGGAAGGGGATCTTCCTGAGGACTTCCAGTACGGTTTGGGTGCCCCACATGGATACGGCCGGGTTCGTCTTGTACGTGATCCATATCCGGGGGGGCTGGAAATGAGGGAAGTTATCCGGGGGACTGGTCATATTGAGCCAGGAAAGATGGCTGGAGCCAGCCCGGCCCCGGCCCCCCGTGGGACCCGGGAGGATGGCCAGGGAGGCCAGCCCGTCGCGCCTCTCCGGAGGCCATTTCCAGCTTTCCGGCGAGGTGGGAAGGACCGGGAAATCGATAAAGCCGTCGGCGTTGCCTTTAACCGGGGTGGGGTTGATGATGAGGTATTCGCCGCAGAGCCCGCCGGGGACCTCCAGGGCGCCGACCAGGGTTTGCAGCGTGTGCTGCGCCCAGACCGTGTGATAGGCGCCGGGGCCGTTATTCACCGATTTCCCGAGGACTATGGCGACCGGCCGACACGGCATCTTCACTCCCTCGATTTCCACCGATGCGCCTACGCTGGCGTTACTGACGTATTCCCCGGCCAGCCGGCGTATGGTTTCCGCCCAGATTCCGGTTATTTCTGACGCCCATTCCGGAGTATGGGGTTTGATATGTTCCCTGAGCAACTGGAATGCAGGCCTGACCGCCGCGCCCTCCACCGAGAATACCCCTTCCAGGGCCAGGTCGCCGAGGTCCCCTGCATCGAATGGCCGGGCGGCGTTCCTGGCGGCGTCCCAGACCAAGGGCTTTCCTGCCGCGTCCCTGGCGAAGTGACCGTCTTCCCACACCAGATAGGGACTGTTGGTCCTGTTCTTGAGGAATTCGGTGTCGCAAGTTTTGCGCCAGTCCAGCTCGTGGAGGACGACGTGCATCATCGCAAACAGGAGGGCGGCATCGGTCTTGGGTTTGATGCAAATCCACTCGTCGGCCATGGCCCCGGTAAGGGAAAGGTAGGGTTCGACCTGGATTTCTTTCAGCCCCCTCAACCTGGCTTCGCCGTGCCTGTACTGGGCGGGGGGGCCGGCGCTGGCGCTGGTGTTGTGCCCGCAGTTCAGCAACCAGTCGCAGTAGGGGGTGTCCGGGCCGCTCATGAAGCCCTTGTGCCAGTATTCGCCGTGGAGGTGCTCGTCGTGGATGCATTTCACCGAGGCCCCGCCGCCAAAGGTCCGGTCTACGGGTCCCCAGGCCCGTTCGAAGGCGTCCAGCGTCCCGAAGGAATGGTTGACATTGTGCCCGGGGCCCAGCGAGACCGCCAGCGCCGGAACGCCGCTGGGGTCGATCAGCCCCCCGCTCCTGGCCTCGATGAGCTTCCGCGCCACTATATCCAGGGCCTCGTCCCAGCTTATCTCGACAAACTTCGGATCGATCCCCCGGCCCTTCTCCGGGTTGGTCCGTTTCATGGGCGCTTTGATGCGGTGGGGATTGTACAGCTTCTGGACAAGGCCCAGGGCTTTCACGCAGACTTTGCCGCCGCCGGGAACGCGGTCCTTGAAAGCGGGATTTCCTTCAATCTTCACGACTACGCCGTTGCGCCGGCGCACCCTCATCAGGCACGGCCCGGTATTGCACTGGGCGTCGTAGCTGGGGACCCAGGTGTCAGCGTGGTCTAGAGGATTTGTCGGCATACGATTGCTCAGAAAATGTCACCCTGAGCGAAGTCGAAGGGTCTTTGGTCCCCGCCCCGCAAAGATTCCTCGACTCCGACTCGTCTCGATACTATCGGGACTCGTCTTCGCTCAGAATGACAGGTCGTCTAGCGATTTTCATCGTTCATGGTCCCGACTGGTCGGGATGGGTGATCGTTTGGAATTTGGCACTTGGAATTTGGAACTTACCTGGTCATTCGTCATTCGAATTTCGTCATTCGTAATTCGCCGCACATTCGTCATTGGAATTCGGTCGTTCGTCATTTGGTCCTACACCTGGTAGGCTGGAATTGTCCGCTTTCTCAACTCGACGAGAAAATCTCTTATCTGCGCGTCGTTCCTGAGCCTGGACCTGTCATACTTGTCATTATGCACCAGTTCACTGAGTTTCCTCCTGTAAGGCGGCGCGATCTTGTAGGCGGGATAGCCGATGGGCACCATGGTCTGGACGCTGAGTATGTGCGGAATGCCCAGCAGTTCCTTCACCTGGGGTTCCCACGAGCTATCGGTGCTGACCCACTGGGCGCCGAGGCCCAAGGCGGCGGCGGCGAGGTGTATGAGCTGGGTGGCGTTGGCCATGCTCTTGTAGAAGGTGGCCATGCCGGAACCTTCTCCCCCGTAGAAATGGGTGGAGAGGACGGAAGCCTGGAAGGTGCGGGGGTCGGCGCAGAGCACGATAATCACCGGGGCGTCGGCGAAGCTGGGGCCTTCGTCTTCGCTGTAGTATGCCGGGTGCCGGAGTTCGGGTACCCTGGTCTCTTCCAGGGGGCGTATGTACTTGCGGGACTCGTTGTATTTTATGTCGGCGATCTTTTTGCGCAGCCCCGGGTCCCTGACCACTACGAATTCCCAGGGCTGCCCGTTGGCGCCCGACATCGCCCACCTTGCCACCTCCAGGATGTTTTCGACGTAACCCTCCGGAATGGGGTCGGACTTGAACCGCCGGTAGCTCCTCCTCTTCCTTACCAGCTCTGTGAGTGCGTCGATATCCATTCTGTCTTCCTTTTACGGCCGGGAAAAAGCCTGAAGCGAACGACTAATGACGAAGTTCGAATGACGAATGACCAGGTAGATTACAAATTCCAAGCAGCAAGTTCCAAAAAGACCTCAAAACCGGAACTGTTCAACCAGTAAAACGCAATCTCGTCCAGGGCAGTTTTGAAATTGCGGTCATTGGAACTTGCTCTGAAAATGTCACCCTGAGCGCAGTCGAAGGGTCTTTCGTCCGGCGCCCCACCTCGAAAGATTCTTCGACTACGCTCGCTGCGCTCGCTTCGCTCAGAATGACATTTTCATCGT
>JACQUA010000361.1 GCA_016210565.1 Chloroflexota bacterium | reverse complement strand
GACCTACTCCCCGGGACTGCGGCGGGTGACCCGCGCCCAGGGGGGAGACCGGCAGGACGAGGTCTTGGGGACGCCGGTTACCAACGACGACAACGGGGAACGCAACGTCTGGGAGGAGGAGCACTCCCTGATCGGGGAGGACGTCCTCTATATGCAGATGCTCGATCCCCAGTTCGTCGCCCCGGACCGGCAGTTTAATACCGGCGACTTCAAGAAGGACGGCGAGTGGTTTGCCAGGAACCTGGACCCCGGTCGGGGCGAGGAGCGGATCAGCCCCTACCGGCCCGACGGGGGGATCGAGTGCTGGGTGGTCCTGAGCGAGTGGGCCAAACGGCGGGAAGGGTACGGCTCCCATGTCTTTCCCAACCCCAAGGACTATTACCTGAAGTACCGGATCACCTGGATCGAGAAGGTCACCAAGACCCCCATCCGGGAGGAGCAATATGACCACGACAACCGGCTGATCAAGCATGGTTTCTCCTTCAACGCCGAGTTCTTCGCGGGCGGGTTTGTGAATGGGGGCAGCTATCAGACCCAGTACCACATGTACGACTATCGGCGCCACTTCCGCTCCTGGGGGGCCTACACCCAAACCGTGACGGGTCCCAAGGCCAAGGCCCCCGACGACTGGTTCACCCCCGAGCACCTCTCCCGGGAATATTTCTGGAAGGAGCTGAGCCCTCCCATGATGAAGAGTGCCAAGGACTTTCCCCCTCCACCCGAGCTCTACCGGGCCAAGTTCCCCAAGTATCGCAAGGGGACGAGCGATTGGCTCACTAAAGAGGACATGGAGTACATGACCCGGATCTGGAAGGAGCATGGCTTCACCGACGAGGAGATCGAGGCCATGATGAACGGCGACGGGGTGATCCGCAAAGCCGGTAAGATTATCCCGGTCCGGCGCAACTTCCGGCCGGCCTTCATCCACGGCCAGCCCCTGCCGGTGAAGCTTCCCACAAACGAGGTCCACTGATTCCAGGAGGTAAGAGCATGAAACGAAAGATCTTCTTCGGTTGGTGGGTCGCGCTGGCCTGCTCTCTCGTCATGTTCGCCCGCGGGGGGATCGTCTATTACTCCTTCAGCGTCTTCCTGAAGGAGCTAACCCAGGCGTTTGGCTGGAGCCGGAGCCAGGTCTCCGCGGGCCTGACCATCCAGGTTGTCATGCTGGCGCTGATGAGCCCCGTGGTGGGCCGCTTAAGCGACCGGCGTGGGCCCCGGCAGGTGATGCTCCTGGGCTGCTTGGTTCTGGGGGCCTGCTACCTGGCCCTTTTCTGGCTGAATGCCCTATGGCAGTTCTATCTTCTCTACCTCGTCATTGGTATAGGACACGCGATGGGAGGGCAGGTCCCGGTGGGAGTGGCCATCTCCAACTGGTTTTCCCGCTACCGAGGGAGAGCCGTGGGCACGACGGCGATCGGGATGGGGCTGGGAGGGTTGGTGGGGGTCCCCCTGGCCGAGAGGCTCATCGCTGGCCTGGGGTGGCGCTGGGCCTATTTGGACCTGGGTCTCCTGCTGTGGGCCCTCACCCTACCCGCAGTGGCCTTCCTGATGCGCAACCGGCCCGAGGAGATGGGGCTCCTGCCCGATGGGGCGACCCCGGCTCCCACGGGAAACTCACCTCTCAGGCCGGAAGGAGCCCTTCAGGGAGGGGATGAGAAGAAGCCCCCGGCGCGCCCCACCGATGGACTGACCCGGGCCGAGGCCCTGAGGAGCTCGGGGTTCTGGCTGTTGGCCTTCGCCTTCTTCCTGATAGGCCTGGCGAGCTTCGCGGTGATGATTCACCAGATGCCCTTCCTGACCGATAAGAGCTTCAGCAAACAGATGGCCGCCTTCATTATGGGTCTAACGGTGGGCGGCAGCATCCTTGCCCGGGTCGGCTTTGGCCTGCTGGCCGATCGGGTCAGCACCCGGGCTGCCACCGTGCTGGACTACCTGCTGGTGGCGACGGGGATCCCCTTGCTGCTCGTGGCCAACTCCCCCTGGATGCTCTACCTCTTTGCAGTGGTCATGGGACTGGGGATCGGAGGGATCGTGGTCCTGATGACGCTGATGACCCGGGAGTGGTTCGGGCCGGCCGCCTACGGGGAGATCTTCGGCTACCTTACTCTGGCCTTCATGGCTGGGGCCGGCTTGGGCCCCATGCTGGCCGGCTACGTCTTTGACGTCACGGGGAATTACACCCGGGCCTTCGTCCCGGCAATTGCTGTGGTCCTCCTGGCCGCGTTGGCCATCTCCCTGGCCAGCGTCCCGCTGAGCAAGGTGACGGAAGTCCAGCCAGCAGAGACCGCCGCTTAGGGCTTAGGGCATTCGTGTCAATTGACAAGAGGAGGAGATCAATCAACAGATGAGACCTGAGGATTTTAAAAACCTGACAGAAGGCATTGCGATAATCGTTGGGGGAGTGTACTTCCTTTATAGGTCGGGGAGAGGGTCCTTCACCCACAACCTCTCGCTCTCGCTGGACTGCTCTCGCAAAGCAAACCCCACCGCAGACCGGGATTAT
>JACQUA010000355.1 GCA_016210565.1 Chloroflexota bacterium | reverse complement strand
GTCTCTCGATGGACCGGTAATGAAGGAGCTGGATTTCGATCTCAAGTTGAGCCGGCAGCTCAAGCTCCTCACCTCAGAATACTCTATTCGTTTCAATCGCGAGGAGATCATCTGCGACGATGTCATTGCCGACGCCATCTGGCAGACGGCCCTGCAATTGCTGGAGAGGGTGGGCATCTACAATCTGGACACCAACCGGGTAGTTCTGCTACGAAGAGCCGAGGTGGAAGCCGCGGCGGCCAGGGCGCCCAAAGAGTTTGTGGTGGGCGCGGGAAAAGATGCCGTCACGATAAGGGCATCGGATCACGGTAGCAAAGTACCGCCTGTCATTCTGGCGCAGCCCGCCAGAAGCTTCCGCCATAAAGGGGGCGTCCAGGCCTTTGTCGCCAGGATGATGGACGCCTATGTCTCTGATGCAGGCCCCCTCGGTGATCTGGCCCGCCAGCTAAAGAACGAACTGGACGGCATTCCGTACATGGCGGAAACTCCCGGGGAAATGGTCTGGGGCAGGGCTGTGGTACGGTGGAAGAGAGGTGTTGCTGACCTATTGGGCAAGCCCGGCCTCTGGTTGGGCAGCGCCGAAATCACTTCCCCCCCGGCCATTCAGACTTGCTATTTGGAAGAGGGACTTCTTAATAGATTCAATTCTCATATCTCAGTCTCATTGATACCGGAGCTCAAGCTAAATTGGGACCGTTTGAGACTGACCTATGCAGCCCGGTGTCTGGGCGTCCATCGATCGTGCAGCGCTGACCCGGTTGTGGGCGGGTACTGCCGAAATAGTGAGGAGGCTGCGGTCGTGGCTTTGGCCTCAGTGCTCGGATCGATGGTGTATGCAGGCGACGAGAAAACTGTGCAGCTCTCTACTGTGGACCGCGAGGGGAACCGGACCGCAAGGGCCCCGCTGCAGGCCTCATCAGCGGCCCGCCGGTCAATAGAGCGCAATCTCGGTATCCCCATGGATGGGATTCAGCGCATCAGTAAGAATGGGTTAGGCACCGGGCTCAGCTTATATGAACTCGCCGCCTTAACCCTGGCCCAGAGCGGCAGCGGCTGGGCCTGGTCCTGGCGGTATCCCTGCGCGCCCGGGCCGATGGGGGAATACACGGTAGACCTGGACTATCGATTGGTAACCAGGATCTCCCGGGGCGCAACCGGACTGAGCAGGGAGAAAACCAATGAATTGGTGGCAGAATTGTTGCAGCTTTATGAAAGCCGGGACGGCGACGAGGGCAAGCCTTTTGCCTATTATTATGATATCAAGACCCTGACGCCTTCCACGGAGCTGGTGGCCTTGTACGATGGGGTTGAAGAGGAGCTCCAAAGATTAGGTGTGCCCCTGGGTTGATGTGCCGCGCCGGAAAACCTGTTTCGAGAAGGGATAACCAGAAATGGGAATACTACCATTGGTAACTTTATTTATTCCACTATCATTTCTGATATTTCTAGCGGGCTGCGCTATCAGAGAAGCAGCCCAGGTTCCCGCGCCAGCCAGCGAAATCAAAGTCAAGACCGGCACGGAAGCCACGCCGGCATGGCAGGAAGAATGGGAGCAACTCGTAAGAGAGGCCAAGAAAGAGGGTACAGTCGTAATTTATACGGCTTTCGGCAGCTCTGAAAGGACAGCGCTGGTTATGGCCTTTAAGCAAAAATACGGCATGGACCTCGATATAACGCAGGGAAGGGGCGGAGAAGTTGCAGAAAAACTCATAAGAGAAAACAGGGCAGGCCTGAATTTGGCCGATGTCATCATAGCTGGGGGATCATCATTGACCATCAATACTAAGCCAACAGGTTTACTGGGGCCGCTTGAGCCTCTGCTTTTGCTGCCAGAGGTGAAAGACCCCCAGGCGTGGTGGGATAAGAAACTTCCCTTCGTGGACAGAGAAAAGACAATATTTCAGTTCATATCTTACGTGAATGCCCCGATAACTGTTAACACGGGCATGGTCAAGGCGGGCGACATCGTTTACATGAGAGATATCCTTAATCCCAGGTGGAAAGGTAACATTACCATGAACGACCCCACTTTAGTGGGAGCAGGACTTAACTGGTTCACCATGTTTAGCGAACTACTGGGCTATGATTTTATGAGAGCTTTCGCCAGGATGGAGCCCATGATCATAGCGGACCGAAGGCTTGTGGTGGAATGGATAGCAAGGGGAAAATACCCCGTGGGTATTGCAGCGACGGATGCATTCGTGGCGGAGTTTGTCGCCCTGGGCGCCCCGATAGCCCCAATTGTTCCCAAAGAAGGGACTTGGATTGGCGCTGGCGCGGGAGTCCTCAGCGTCGCGGCGAAAGCGCCACATCCCAATGCGGCTAAACTTTTCATTAACTGGCTTCTCTCCCGGGAAGGGCAGACTATCTATGGCAAGGCCCAGGGAACCCCGAGCAATCGGATGGATGTGGCTACAGACCATCTCCCCCCTATCAAAATCAGGCAGCCTGGGGTAAACTATGTAAGCACGGACGATGAGGAATCCCTGCTTGCGCTGCCCCAAAAGCAAAAGGTAGCCAGGGAGATTTTTGGCCCTCTACTGAAGTAAATTTGCAAAATGAACCTGCTAGCCCGCGCCAGCTTTGGCTGGTTGAATGAAGCCAATCGCGGTCGGAGCGAAGTGATAAACAAATGAGACTTGACGGAAGCACCGTGGGACTTCGGGAATTTATCCAGCGGTCTCTTGATGGGCCGGTAATGAGGGAGTTGGACTTCGACCTCAGGCTGGGCCGGGAGCTCCGGCGCCTCACCTCGGAATATTCCATCCGCTTTAATCCCGAAGATATCATCTGTGACGATGCCCTGGCCGATGCCATCTGGCAGGCGGCCCTGCAATTGCTGGAGAGGGTGGGCATTTATAATGTAGACAGCAACCGGGTAGTTTCGCTGCGAAGAGAAGAAGTGGAAGCCGCCGCGGCCAGGGCGCCGAAGCAGTTTACCGTGGGTGAGGGGAAAGATGCCATCACCATAAAGGCCCGGGCTCATGATAGCAAAGCGCCTCCTACTATCATAGCTCTGCCTGCCAGAGGCTTTCTCCGTAAGGGCGGTATTCAAACCTCTGTCGCCAGGATGCTGGATGCCCATATCCCTGGTACAGGGCCATTGGGGGACTTGGCCCGGAAATTGAAGGGCGAACTCGGCGACATTCCATATTTGGCAGAGACCCCCGGGGAAATGATGTGGGCCAGGGCCGTAGTCCGGTGGCAAAGAACTATTGCCGGGCTATTGGGAAAGCCAGGTCTCTGGTTAGGCAATGCCCCGGCGACGTCTCCACCCGCCATTCTAGCTTGCTATGCCGGGGATAGCCTTCTCAATAGATTCAACTCCCAAATAGCAGTTCCGTTGATGCCGGAATTGAAGCTCAATTGGAATCACCTGAGATTAGCCTGTGCGGCCGAGGGGATGGGCGTCTATCGTCACTGCGGCACTGATCCTATTTTAGGAGGGTACTGCCGGAACAGCGCGGAAACAACGGTTGCGGTCGTGGCCTCGTTGCTGGGGCAGATGGCATTTACGGGGGACAAAAACAACCTGTTCTTAAACGTCGTCGACCGACAGGGGAATCACACTGGCAGAACGCCGCTGCAGGCTTCTTCGGGCGCCCGTCGCGCCATAGAGCGTAACCTGGGTATCCCCATGGACGGCAGTCAGAATACCAGTAATGGTTTAGGAACGAGCCTCCGCCTGTATGAGCTGGCAGCCCTGATTCTGGCCCATACCGGGAGCGGCTGGGCCTGGTCCTGGAGGGGATACTCGTGCGGGCCAGGGACCGAGGGGGAATACAAAGTGGACCTGGATTGGAAATTCGTAACCAGGATATCGCGAGGGGTAGCTGGACTGAGCCGGGAAAAAACCAATGAGTTGCTGGGAAGGGTATTGAGGCTCTATGAGGATCAGGGCGCCGTTGATGAAGGTAAGCCCTTCAGCTACTACTATGATGTCAGGACCCTGACGCCTTCCGGGGAGCTGGTAGGCCTGTATGATAGGGTTGAACAGACACTGCACAGCCTGGGAGTGCCCATGGGTGACATGTCTTAACCTCCTTGAAACTATCCCAAATTATGCATGACCCCGGCGGGGTGACAGCCGCCCCGATAGATCGGGGCGGGGGTGGGGAAAAGTGAAGCTGTTAGATAATCCATGCATAATCTGGGATAATGGACATGGCGCGAAATAAGGCATAGGAACGAATAGATGCTCAGAATTTTGATATTCATTGTACTCATTCAAGCTATCCCGGCCAGTTGCGCTTCCCCTCCATCTCCCGCTTTACCAGTCGGCGATGTGAGTGCGGTCGCTGCCGGTGGACAGAAGGCCCAGGATAATTCCGGAGAGGCGTGGCAAATCAAATGGGAAAAAATGGTGCAACGGGCAAAAAGGGAAGGGAACGTTGTTGTTTATGGGTCACCCACCGGAGAAATCAGGGAGGCCCTGATCAGAGGATTTGCTAGCAAATATGAAATTCCCGTGGAGTATATGCCCACCAGCGCGCCGCAAGTAGCCGCCAGGCTCGTGGCAGAAAAAAGAGCCGGACTTCACATCCCCGATGTCATAATCGGCGCCTCTGTCCCCGCCGTAACAGTGTTTAAGCCCGCGGGACTCCTCGACCGCATAGAGCCAGTCTTGATACTGCCCGAGGTTATAGACCCTAGCGGGTGGATGGACAACAGCTTCCCGTGGGTGGACAAGGACCACTATGTTGTAGCTCCCCTGGCCTATGCCGCGCCGAAGATAGTAGTAAACCCAAATATGGTCAAGCCCGAAGAGATAAAGTCCTACCGAGACCTTCTCGAACCCAAATGGAAGACGAACATGGTCATGCATGACCCCACTATCGAGGGTTCCGGGCGAGCCTTTGTTGCTGCTGTGGCCTATTACATTATGGGTGTGGATTATATACGACAGTTGGCCAGGCAGGAGCCCTTCCTGGCAAGAGACCATCGCCTTCTGGCAGAATGGGTGGCCCGAGGCAAGTATCCAGTTGGTATTGCTGTTAACAACGAACCGATTGAACAGATGAGGTCCGCGGGAGTATCATTGCCATATATCGTTCCCACAGAAGGCACCTATCTTGGTTCAGGCAGCGCCTTTGTTCTTTTGCCGACGAACGCGCCCCATCCCAATGCCAGCGCCCTGTTTATAAACTGGCTCCTCAGCAGGGAAGGGCAAATTGCATATACTGATGCAGCCAGACTTCAGAGCGCCAGAGTAGATATCCCTACAACAAATGTAGACCCTTTGTCTATGAGGAAGCCCGGAGTGAAATATGTCAGCACGAGCACTGAGGAATATCTGCTTAGGGGTCCCGAATCTATTGGACTGGCCAAGGAAATCTTTGGCCATCTGTTAAAGTGATTCCAGTTTCCAGTTCAATCCGCACCGCAATAGCGAAACGCAAAAAAAGGAAGAAAAGACAATGGGAAATAGAGCAATCCCTGCGCCAGCGATTGATGGCTTTCCGAGAGGCAAAACGCTGCAGTCGAAAGCGATGTGACTGAAATGAAAGCTGAAACAGGTACCAGCGGCTTCAAGGAGTTCATCCGGCGGTCTCTTGATGGGCCGGTAATGAGGGAGTTGGACTTCGACCTCAGGCTGGGCCGGGAGCTCCGGCGCCTCACCTCGGAATACTCCATCCGCTTTAATCCTGACGAGATCATCTGCGACGATGCCCTGTCCGACGCCATCTGGCAGGCGGCCCTCGAGTTGCTCGAAAGGGCGGGCATTTACAACATAGACACCAACCGGGTGATCTTGCTGGGAAGGGAAGAGGTGAAGGCTGCCGCTGCCCGCGCGCCGAAAGAGTTCGTGCTCGGTGAAGGGAAAGATGCTGTCACGATAAAGGCCCGGGCTCATGATAGCAAGGTGCCGCCAACCATTATGGCAATACCTGCCAGAGCCAGTCACCAAAAAGGACCTACGGACGCCTTCCTAACCAAAATGCTAGAGGCTCACAGCGCCGACTCAGGGCGGTTGGGTGACCTGGCCCGCCAGTTAAGAAGCGAGCTGGAGGGTGTTCCCTATCTGGCAGAAACGCCGGGCGAAATGATTTGGGCCAGGGCCATAGCGCGATGGCAGAGAGCTACCGCGGAGGCGCTGGGAAAGCCCGGCATGTGGTTGGGCAATACGCAAGTCTCCTCACCCCCCGCCGTTCTAGCTTGTTATATGGGAGAGGGTCTCCTTAATAGATTCAACTCCTACATAGGAGTCTCCTTGATGCCCGAGCTGAAGCTGGACTGGGACCGCCTGAGATTGTCCTATGCCGCTGAGACCATGGGCGTCTATCGATTCTGCAGCGCCGACCCGATTCTGGGTGGTTACTGTCGAAATAATGAAGAGGCCGCGGTGGCTGCGGTGGCTACTCTGCTGGCATACATGGCGTACGTTCCTGTCAAAAAAACCGTGAATACGAATGTTGTAGACCTGCACGGGAATATGAACACCAGAGGTCCTCTCCAGGCTTCCTCAGCCGCCCGCCGGGCCATAGAACGTAACCTCGCTATCCCCCTGCATGCTACCCAGCATACTAAAAACGGGCTGGGAACATCTATGAGCCTTTATGAGCTGGCTGCCCAGGTCCTGGCCCAGACGGGCAGCGCCATGGCCTGGGCCGGGCGCGGCTACATTTGCGGCCCGGGTCCGGATGGCGAATACCGGACCGACCTCGACTGGAGATTCGTTAGCAGGATATCGGGAGGGGTATCCGGACTGAGCCGGGAGAAGACCAATGAACTGTTGCTAAAGCTGCTCCGGATTTGTGAAAGCCAGGATATCGTGGATGAGGGCAAGCCCTTTACGCACTACTACGACATCAAGACCCTGACACCCTCCAGAGAGTTGATCGTCCTGAATGATAGAGTCCTGGAGGAGCTGCGTAACTTAGGAATGCCCATCGGTTGAACAAGTAACAAAATGCTTCGTGTCCTTTGTGTGAAAAGGTGCCCTTTTGTCATTAGTAGGCCAATGCAGCCATCTATTATCCCAAATTATGCATGGTCTATCTCGACGTTGCGGTGTTCCCCACCCCCGCAGGCTAAAGGACCTGCGGCTACCACCCCACCGACTCGTGCATAATCTGGGTCATTGCGTTCGTATTATCATAGCCGAAGAAGGAGAATTTCATGAAACCTTTGATGCTGGCGGTGGCAGTATTGATTATCTTTGCTGCAAACTGCATCCCGAAGTCACCTGAAGCCCTGCCTACCACTGTCGCCCCGATCCAGCGACAGGATACCGGCACGGGCAAAGCAGGCTGGGAGGCCGAGTGGGACAAAACGGTGCAAGCCGCAAAGGCCGAAGGCGAAGTCATGGTCTATATGCACCTCTCTGCCGAAGCGAGGATACCCATAGTCGCGGCCTTTACGAAAAAGTACGGGATAACACTGGACGCTCTGTCAGCGACCAGTCGCGAGCTGGTAGCCAGGGTAAACTCCGAGTACCGGGCCGGTATTCATCAGGCTGATGTTTATATCGGCGGAGTCACTGTCTTGACAACTGAGACGAAACGTTTAGGTTACCTGTCTCCAATGGAGCCGGCGCTTATTCTACCCGAGGTGAGAGACCCCAAGAACTGGCTCGACGGTAAGTTGCCCTTTTACGATCAGGACGGCTTTGCGTTCTCCTGGGTGTCGGTGGTGAGCCCCAGCATTATCTACAACACCGACCTGGTAAAGAAGGGCCAAATAGAGTCTCATCTTGACCTGCTTAAACCCGAATGGAAAGAAAAGCTAATAATGACTGACCCCTCCACCGGCGGGGGCGCAGCCAGCGCGATGTATAATTTGGTCGAGGACTGGGGATTCGAGAAGGCCAAGGCCTATCTAATTTCGCTGGTAAGGGACCAAAAGGCGACGGTAACCGGCGACCTATTTCAGGGCACGGAGTGGGTGGCTCGCGGGAAATTTCCGGCGGGAGTGTTCTTGAGCGGTCCGACAATAGTCCAGTTTGCGAATGAGGGCGCTCCCCTGGCCTCTCCCATTATCAAAGAACCGAAGCAAGTGACAACCTCCAACGGAGGTCTGGGCATTTTCAGCAAGCCGGCCCATCCCAACGCCACCATCGTCTTCGTCAACTGGCTGCTTAGCCGGGAAGGTCAAATGATTGCCACCCCACGGTTCGGCGCCCCATCCGCCAGGGCGGACATCACGGTTACCGAAGGCGTACCGGAGATAGTCAGAATGCAACCGGGTCAAAAATACGCTTTCCAGAGCGAAGAAAGGGCCTTGAAGTCACTGGAGCATGCCAAGGACTGGAAGGAGATCATGCTGGGGCGGTGAGTATATAGGCGCCGCTGGCATAATGCCAATGGCCGATACGAGCACAAAAAATCCCCGGGCTCTCAATTGACCGAATGAGTGTTATGTCAACCATAGAGACCGAGAAACATGTATGTTCTGCAAGGGGGAATGCGGGGCGCCAGCGCCCATCAGGAACGGCCACGTGGTGAAGGTGGAGCAGGACGCGGACCGGGCGCCATGGCGAAATGGCCCAATATGCACAGGGCATTTCAGGAGATATGAATGGACTTACGGGGTTTTGTTCGCCGGCTACAGTCCCTCAATGAGATTAAAATCATAGAGGGCGCCGATTGGGACCTGGAGATTGGCGCCATTACGGAGCTGGTGAGTGAAAGAAATGGGCCAGCCCTTCTCTTCGATAACATCAAAAACTATCCATCTGGCTACCGAATAGCCACGAACCTTCTGGCCACGCCAAAAAGAATGGCAGCAGCTTTTGGTTTCCCGTCAGAACTCCCTGCCGTGGAGGTCGCCCGCCGGATGAAGGACAGGTTCACGGAATTGAAGCCGGTCACACCCGTCTACGTGCAAACAGGACCGGTGCTCGAAAACGTCTACGGAGAAGGCAAGATCGATCTCCTCAGGTTTCCTGCGCCCAGGTGGCACGAAGCCGATGGCGGACGCTATTTGGGCACGGGCGACATGGTGATAATGCGGGAACCCGGGGGGGGATGGGTTAATGTAGCTACATACCGGGTCCAACTCCATGACAGTAACACTCTGGGTTTGTTTATAGCCCCGGGGCATCAGGGCCACATAATCAGACAGAGCTACTGGGCGCAAGGAAAATCCTGCCCGGTGGCGGTGGTTTTTGGAGCCCACCCCCTGGTATGGATGCCTTCCTTCCTGGCAGTGCCCTGGGGTGTGGAAGAATACAGCATTGCCGGAGGGCTTCTGGGCCAGCCTGTCCGGCTGGTGACAGGGGAATACACAGGGTTACCCATCCCGGCCGAGGCTGAGATCGTCATTGAAGGAGAATGTCCTCCCCGCGAAGTTGAATCCAGAGAAGAGGGCCCCTTTGGCGAATGGACCGGTTATTATGGTTCGGGTTCCCGCAAAGAAGCCGTGATCAGAGTAAAGAGGGTCATGCACCGCACCGACCCCATCATACTGGGCGCCCCGCCCTTGAAGCCACCATCCACCGTAACCTCCGTTAATGTTGTGGGAGCAGCCGACGTCTGGCGCGAGCTGGAACTGCTGGGCATTCCCGGCATAAGAGGGGTATGGCAGATGAGGGCTGGCGGCGCCCACCTTCTGAGGGTTATCTCAATCGAACAAAAGTATGCGGGCCATGCCAAACAGGCGGCCATGGCAGCCATGTCTGGCGCCGAAGGAGCCGACCACGGGGGTTTCGTTATCGTAGTGGACGACGACATAGATCCCAGCAACCAAGAAGAAGTCCTGTGGGCAATGTCGACCCGGTGCGACCCCGCTACCAGCATGGAAGTAATAACCGGGTGCTGGAGTAGCCCGCTGGACACCACTATCGCGCCCGATAGAAAGGCCAAAGGCGATTTCACCAATTCCAGGGCCATCATCCTTGCCTGCCGGCCATATCACTGGAGAAAAGAGTTCCCGAAGGTGAACCGGGCGAGCGATGAATTGAGGGCACTGACCATGGCGAAATGGCAGCACCTGTTTTCGCCTGAAACATTTCATCAGGGTAATTGATTGAAGGAGTGTTATGTCAACCATAGAGATCAAGAAATCGGTCTGCACCTTCTGCAAGGGGGAGTGCGGAGTCCTGGTGCATGTCCAGGACGGCCATCTGGTAAAAGTGGAGGAGGACCCGGAATGGCTGCGCAAGGTCTATCCCCCGACCAGGGGGTGCCCGCGACTCAAGTCCACCGCCGAGTTCTTCTACCATCCCAAGCGGGTGAATTTTCCCCTCAAACGGGCGGGGGAGAGGGGTGAAGGCAAATGGAAACAGATAACGTGGGACCAGGCGTTTGATGAGATAGCAGAGAAAATCGACAGGTTAAAGACCCAATTTGGCCCCGAAGCCATCGCTTCTACCCGAGGTACCAGCTACAAGGGGGAATTTGCCATCCGCAACCGGTTCTACCGTCTTCTCGGGACTCCCCTCAACGAAATCGGCTCCCAATGCCTCTGCTTCATTCCCCGGAGCATCCTGGCCGACGCCATCGTAGGGATGTTCCCCCACTTCTCGGTAACGCCGCAAACCAAATGCATCGTCCACCTGGGCGTGGAGCCACTGATCAGCCGCCCCATCACCGCTTACAACATCATCGAGGCCCAGAAGAACGGCGCCAGGTCGATTGTCATCGACCCCAGGCGGACCCGCTCGGCCTCCCGGGCCGACGTCTGGCTGCAGTTGCGGCCGGGCACGGACTGCGCGCTGCTCATGGGGATGATCAACTTCATCATCAATGAAAACCTGTACGACCGGAACTTTGTCGATAAGTACTGTTACGGGTTCGACCAGTTGAAAGAGAGGGCCAGGGAATACTCGCTGGAGCAGGTGGCGCGGATAACCGAGGTGCCCGCGGAGAAGATCGCCGAAGCCGCCACCGTCTACGCTACGAACAAGCCCGGCGCCATGGTGGAGGGCATGGGCATCGAGGAGCTGCAGAGCAACGCCCAGGTGCTGCACGCCCGGTGGATACTGGCATCCCTGGTAGGCAATATCGACGTGGAAGGCGGGGAAGAGCTGAGCGGGCCGCATCCCCTCATCCTGAATCACGGGCAACTGGAGCCGAAAGTCGAGGTCTCCCAGGAGCAAAGGCGCAAAGCCCTGGGGTCGGACCGGTTCAAGATGCTGACCTGGCAGGGCCAGGACATAATCTCCCGGAGCATGAAAAGGACCTGGGGCCGGCCGTTAGAAGTGGCCAGCGGCGCCTCCCATCCCCCCTCGGTCCTCCGGGCCATGTCCACCGGCCAGCCCTATCCCGTCAGGGCAGCGATAACCTTTGGCAACAACTGCATGGTAGCTTCGGGGAACTCGAAGCTCGTGTACCAGTCCTTGAAGAGCCTGGACCTGTACGCCGTGTGCGACTACTGGATGACGCCCTGCGCCGAGCTGGCGGACTACGTGCTGCCGGGCAGCCACTGGGCGGAACGGCCAATGCTGTGGGACTTCAACAGCTACAGCCCGTACATGATCGCCGGCGAGGCTGCCCTCCCCCACACCATCCCCGGGGAGTACGACCACAAGGAGGACTTTGCCTTCTTCCGCGAGCTGGGCATCCGACTGGGACAGGAGAAGTACTGGCCCTGGAAGACCCTGGAAGAGTACTATGACGCCCTCGTGAAGCCCACGGGCATGACCCACAACGAATACGTCCACAAGGTGCGCTGCGAACGCAAGCCGGTCGCCTACAAGAAGTACGAAAAGGTGGGCTTCGGCACGCCCACCGGGAAAGCCGAGCTTTACTCCACCGTACATGAGCAGCTCGGCTACGACCCCCTGCCCCGCTACCAGGAGCCCAACGAAACCCGTGTGGGCAATCCGGAGCTGGCAAAAGAATATCCCCTGACCCTCATCACCGGCGGCAGGATTATCGGCCTGTACCACTCCGAGTTCCGGCAAATAGATTCCGTCCGCCGGCTGCGCCCCAACCCGGTGGTGCAAATTCATCCCGAAACAGCGAAGCAACACGGCATCAAACAGGGCGACTGGGTCTGGATCGAGAACAAGAGAGGCCGGGTCAGGCAGACCGCGGAGCTGTTCGACGGCATTAAACCCGACGTCGTCCACGCCGAACATTCCTGGTGGTTCCCCGAGCTCCCGGGAGAAGAGCCCTCCCTCCACGGGGTCTGGCAGTCCAACATCAACGTTCTCACCGATGACGATCCCGATGTCTGCAACCAGGTGACCGGCGCCTGGCCCTTGCGCACCACCCTGTGCAAGATTTACCGGGCCGAGACCGGCCCCGGCCAGTGACCAGTGCCACAGGCGTCCCGCCTGTGACGGCCCGAACTGTGGCAGGCCGGAAACGGAATGACGAAACACGAATGACGAACAATATTAGTAGCTGCTGCATGGCTACACTGAGACGAAAACCGTGGACTTTCACCACAGAGACACGGAGAACACAGAGAAGAAGCAATCAGCTAACAGCTCCCCGCCTGCGCGGGGACAAGTTTCAGCCCCCGCCTGCCCGGGCGGGGCGGTCTGACTGCTGATAGCTGAAAGCTGAGAGCCACCTCCGCGCTCTCTGTGTCTCTGTGGTGAGCAACGTGTTGAATTCCATTTGAACAAGGAGTAATGCGAATGAGAATACTACTCGTATCAGCTATGTTTGTGCTGCTTTTGTTCCCGTCGGCGGCTTGTACGGCTAAGAAGGCCGCGGATGCGCCTGCGCCTACCATGGAGGCTCAGACAAAGGGCGACACGGGTGCCAGGCCTCAATCGCAACAAGGCTGGGAACAACTTGTGAAGGATGCTAAAAAAGAAGGGAGGGTATCAATATATGTTAGCTTCAGTGATGCTGTCAGGACAGCAATTGCTAAAGCCTTCGACCAAGCATACGGAATTGACCTGGATATCACCGTGGGCAGAGGCGCAGAGCTTTCCCCCAAAATCACGCGGGAAAAAAGGGCAGGCCTGAATCTGGTTGACCTTGTTATAACCGGGCAACCAACAACAATAACCAGTTTAAAGCCGGCAGGCGTATTGACCCCGATTGAACCCCTGCTTTTGCTGCCGGACCTGAAAGACCCTCAGGTCTGGTGGGGGGAGAAACTTCCATTCGTGGACAACCACGGCAAGGACAACCAATATCTTACCTTTATCTATACTGTCGAAGCCCCTTTAACTATTAATACGGACATGGTCAAGACAGACGAGATCGTTTCCATGAGGGATGTTCTTAATCCCAGGTGGAAAGGCAAAATCACTATAATGAACCCCCTTGAAATCGGCGGGGGACTTACCTGGTTTGGCAATTGGGGCGGAAGATTGCTGGATTACGATTTTATGAGGTCTCTAGCCAGGATGGAGCCTGTTATTATGATCGACCGGGTGCTTCAGGTGGAATGGATAGCAAAAGGTAAGAATCCGATCGCAATCGCAGCCATTGGGGATGCTGTGGAGCAATACAGGGCACAAGGCGCCCCGCTGGCTCAAATTGTCCCTAAAGAAGGCGCCATTCTTGGCGTGCTTTCGGGAGTCATCAGTGCAGTGACTGAAGCGCCGCATCCCAATGCGGCCAAGCTTTTTCTTAACTGGTTCCTTTCCCGCGAGGCACAGACTATCTATGTCAGGGCTGCGGGATACCAGAGCGCCCGGTTAGATGTACCTGCTGATCATCTTCCTCCTTTCAAGGTCAGGCAGCCCGGCGTCAAGTACCTGGCAGAAGATGAGGACTGGCTGATGTCCCAGCCTGAAAGACAAAAGATAGCCAGGGAGATTTTTGGCCCGTTGATGAAGTGAAGGTATCAGGCGCCGAAGTCGAAAGAAACGTGACTCACATGAGAGCTGAAACAAGTACCGTCGGCCTCAAGGAGTTCATCCGGCGGTCTCTCGATGGGCCGGTAATGAGAGAATTGGACTTCGACCTCAAGCTGGGCCGGCAGCTCAAGATCTTGACCTCAGAATACTCCATTCATTTTAATCCCGATGAGATCATTTGCGACGATGCCCTTGCCGACGCCATCTGGGAGGCGGCCCTGCAACTGCTGGAGAGGGTGGGGGTCTACAACCTGGACACCAACCGGGTAGTTCTGCTACGAAGAGCCGAGGTGGAAGCCGCCGCGGCCGGGGTGCCCAAAGAGCTTGTGGTGGGCGAGGGAAAGGACGCGGTCACGGTAAAGGCCCGGGCTCATGATAGCAAAATGGCGCCGATCGTTATGGCACAGCCCGCCAGAAGCTCCCGGTACAAAGGAGGTCTCAAAGCCTTTTTCGCCAGAATGATGGAGACCTATGTCTCTGATGCAGGGCCGCTGGGGAAACTGGCCCGCCAACTAAAGAGCGAATTGGGTGGCATTCCATATCTGGCGGAGACTCCCGGGGAAATGATGTGGGCCAGGGCCGAGGTACGGTGGCAGAGGGCTGTCGCCGGGCTAATAGGAAAGCCAGGCCTCTGGTTGAGCGGAGCTGAGGTCAGTTCACCCCCCGCCATTTTGGCCTGCTATATGGAGGAAGGGCTCCTTAACAAATTCAACTCCTATATTTCAGTCCACTTGATGCCGGAGTTAAAACTGGATTGGGATTGCCTGAGATTAACCTATGCAGCTCAGACCATGGACGTATATCGCTTTTGCGCTGCCGACCCCATTTTGGGTGGGTATTGCCGAAACAGCGAGGAAGCGGCGATCGTTGCCGTGGCCACTCTGTTGGGATACATGGTATACGCCTCAGATAAGGGAATTGTGCACACCAATGTCATAGACCGTCAAGGGAATTATACTGCAAGAGGCCCACTTCAGGCTTCAGCAGCAGCCCGGCGTGCTGTAGAGCGCAAGCTGGCTATCCCCATGCATGGGAACCAGAGCACCAGGAATGGGTTAGGTACAACTAGCGGCCTTTACGAGCTGGCTGCCCTGACATTGGCCCAGACCGGCAGCGGCATGGCCTGGGCTGGGCGCGGGTATGCCTGTGGCTTAGGACCGGACGGGGAATACCGGGTGGACCTGGACTGGACATTCGTAAGCAGGATATCCAGGGGAGCATCCGGACTGAGCAGGGAAAAAACGAATGAATTGTTGCTAAAGTTGCTGCGGATTTGTGAAAGCCAGGATGCTACAGATGAAGGTAAACCCTTTGACTATTATTACGATGTCAAGACCCTGACACCTGCCCTGGAGCTGGTGGCCTTGTACGACAGGGTTGAAGAGGAGCTGCAAAGTCTGGGAATCCCAATGGGTTGATATGCCCCGTCCTCTCTTCCTTGAGATGGCAGCAATTCAGATGGAGGAACACGGGCTAATCCTGATCCTGATCATTTTTCCGGAATGGCAATTCTTTTGCATCTCGGCGTGAGCTTACGACCTATCATTTTAACAGTCCCGCCTTGCGCAAATGGTTGATGCGCCATATGTGAAAAGGAGGCGTCAAATGAGACAGTCCTGGATCCTTATGGTAGCAATCACCATCTCCCTCATCACCGCTGCCTGCTCTAGCGCCATAGTCCAGCCGCCCCCGCCGCAGGCCACGGCCCCGGGGCCGAAAGCCCCGCCGGGCGCCGGCTGGGAACAGAAATGGCAGACCACCCTGGCGGAGGCCAGGAGGGAGGGCATCGTCCGCGTCTACACCAACTGGGGGGCGCGGACCAGGACTTCGTTGAGCCAGAACGCCTTCGGTCTGGCTCAACGGCCAGTTCCCTTTCGTGGACAAAGACCGCATGATCATCGGCATGATCTCCTCCGTGCAGCGGCAAATCTCATATAACACCGACATGATAAAAGAGGGCGAGATCACCGCCTATAAGGACCTGCTGAAGCCCCAGTACAAAGGTAAGATCGCCATGGCTGACCCCACTCTGACCGGCACGGCCAACGCCCTGTTCAGCCACCTTGCCCTGCAGCTCTGGAACCTGGACGAAGCCAGCGACTACCTGCGGAGGCTGCTCAGGGACCAGGAGACGGTGATACAAAGGGAACACCGGATCGTCGTGGAATGGGTGGCCAGGGGCAAGTACCCCGTCGGCCTGTCCGGCCAGCAAGAGACCGTAGCCGAATTCCTCAAGATGGGGGCGCCTATGACAGTGGTAGTCCAGAAGGAGGGCCATGCCGTAGATGTCGCCGCCGGCGCCCTCGGCCTCCCCCGGGTCTCCCCGCATCCCAACGCGGCCGCGGTCTTCGTCAACTGGATTCTGACCAGGGAAGGGCAGACTCTCTTTGCCATCAAGGGTTACGGCTCTCCGAGCCGGCGGCTAGACGTGTCCACCGAAGGTATTCATCCCCTCTTTGTCCCCCGGCCGGGCGAGAAACTCTTCGACTCGGACGAAGACAATATCGCAGCCAGGGGTAAGATGATGGACGTGGCCAGGAAGATCATTGAAGAGAGCAGGTAATCAGCAAATGACGAAGCCCGAATGACCAATGACCAGTACCACAGGCCTCCGTGCCTGTGAGAGCTGGAATCCTGACAGCCTCGTTCCACGGGCCGTTCGAATTTGGCCGTCAGTCGCTTCTTCCCGGGTTGTATCCGTATCAGGAAAGGAGAACCAATGGAAATCGACACCCTTCTGGACCTGATGAGGCGCAGGCGGAGCGCGCGCCGCTTCAAACCCGATCCCATTCCCGACGAACACATCCAGAAGATACTTGAAGCCGGCCGGTGGGCGATGTCAGGCGCCAACGGCCAGCCCTGGGAGTTCGTGGTGGTGAAAGACCGGGACCTGATACAGGAAGTCGCCCGCATCCGCCGGGACTGCCAAAAGCACACCCGGGTGATGGAGGAGAGCCGGGTGAAGGAGTTGAGACACGCCGCTTACCTGGTGCCGGCCAACGAGATGCCCGGTTTCAAGGACGCCCCCGTTGTCATCGTGATATGCGGTGACCCCCGGGTCTACCAGGCGACGGTCGTGGCGGCCCATTTCTATGCCGGCGACGGCGGTCCCATGGCAACCTTTCACAAGAGCATCGGCAACGCGACGCAGTTCATCCATCTTGCCGCCGCCGTCTTCGGCCTGGGCGCCCAGTGGATCAGCGTGGACAGCACCTGGGAAGGCCAGCTAAAGAGGCTGCTGGACATTCCCGAAATGCTCAGCGTCCAGACCATCGTACCCATCGGCTATCCCCACCACAAACCGGCCCCGCCCTTCCGCAGAAAGCTTGACGAAATGGTCCATTACGACAAATACGATAGCGCGAAATTCCGGACGGACGAGCAGATCCAGGAGTACATCGCCGACCTGAGGAGGCGCAGCCTTCCCGCCTACCAAGCCTGACCAGTGCCACAGGCGTCCCGCCTGTGAGAGCCGGATGGCGGCCCAGTGCCACAGGCGTCCCGCCTGTGCGGGGCCTGATGGCAGCCCAGTACCACAGGCGTCCCGCCTGTGCGGGGCCTGATGGCAGCCCAGTACCACGGGCCACCGCGCCTGTGAATGCCGGCAGGATACCGATGACCGCATAGTAACCGCCACGTCGAAGAGCGGGGTTGTAGCCGCTCTCGCAGGACGGAGCGGCTACACCCACCTACTGCACAGGTTTCTCGCGATTCTTCAAGAAATCCCCGTTTTACGCCTTGACATGGCCTAGATGTTGTGGTAATGTATTGGCCACACACAATATCCTGTGGTGTTTGGCAGCATAGTCGCCCAATCTGAGCGACCATCACGCCCGGTAGACCCGGGGCGCTACAGGTAGTGGCGGGCAAGGGAAAACGGACCATGAAATGCCCCTATTGCGGTCACGACGAGTCCATAGTGGTGGACTCCCGCGCCTGGAAGGAATGTATCCGCCGCCGGCGCCAGTGCCTTGGCTGCAAGAACCGCTTTAATACTTTCGAGCGGGTTGAAAACCGCGCCCTGCTGGTCGTGAAGAAGGACGAACGCCGCGAGGAGTTCAGCCGCGAAAAGCTGGCCACCGGCCTGCGGAAGGCCTGCGAAAAGCGCCCCCTCCCTACCGGCGCCATCGAGAAGCTGGTAGACGACATCGAATCCGATCTCTACCACCTGGGAAGGGCGGAGATCACGACCGCTTTGATCGGAGAAAAGGCGATGTCGAAGCTGAAGGAACTGGACGAGATCGCCTACATCCGGTTCGCCAGCGTGTGCCACCAGTTCGCCGATATCCAGAGCCTCAAAAAGGCGGTGGACAGCCTGGTCCGGAGCACCGCCAGGGCCAGGAAACGCGAGAGCCAGTTGCCTCTTCTCGAAGACGCCGCGAGCGCTCCGTCGAAGAAGCAGCCGGCCGCGCGGACATCCTAGTATGAAGGCTTCCAGCAGCCAGCAATCAGCGGTCAGCGGTTGGACTCAGGCACTGCTATGCCGTTGCCCACCCGGAGCGGTTTGGAGTTTGGCCCTTGGAATTTGCTTGATACTTGGAATTTGGAACTTGGAATTTTTCTAGCTAGAAGGGGATGAGATGACCACTTTCAACCGACGCAAAGACGGTAACATCGACCCTAACAGGGTCGCCCAGATTATTTTTTCCGCTGGGGCATCAATGGGCATTACCGACCGGCCCTTCCTGGAGCAAATCGCCAACCAGGTCATCCAGAAACTGAAGGTCAGCCAGCCCCTTCCGGGGATGGAGAACCTGGTACCCCAGGCCCCTCCCAAGAAGAAGAAAGACACCACTCCCTCCTATTTTGAAATAGAGAGCCTGATAAAGGAAGTCCTAGCCACCAAAACGGAGCCTGGAGTCCAGAGTCCGGAGTCCGGGGATGGGCACTCAAGACTCAAGACTCAAGACTCAAGACTCACGGCTCAAGACTCAGGACTCAAGACTCCTCTGACTCCCAACGCCATCACCGTCCTGGAAAGACGCTATCTGATAAAGGACAAGGAGGGGAAACCGGTAGAAACTCCGGAGGACCTGTTGCACCGCGTGGCCCGCCACATCGCCGCGGCCGAGTTGAAATACGACCCGGTGGCTAACGTGGCCGGTTGGGAACAGGAGTTCTTTGAGGTCATGGCCCGGCTCGATTTCCTTCCCAACTCCCCCACCCTGATGAACGCCGGACGGGAACTCGGCCAGCTTTCGGCATGCTTCGTGCTGCCGGTGGAAGACACGATGGAGTCTATCTTCGATGCCGTCAAGCACACTGCGTTGATCCATAAGAGCGGCGGCGGCACTGGCTTTTCTTTCAGCCGCCTGCGGCCGGAAAAAGACACGGTCGGCTCCACCGGCGGGGTCGCCAGCGGCCCGGTTTCCTTCATCCGGGCCTTCGACACGGCTACCGACGTGATCAAACAGGGGGGAATGCGAAGGGGGGCCAACATGGCCATCCTGAATGTGGACCATCCGGATATAATGAAATTCATCACCGTCAAAGAAGACATGACCTCTTTGACCAATTTCAACCTCTCCGTGGCGGTAAACTCGACCTTCATGCAGGCGGTGATAAAGAGTGAGGACTACAACCTGGTCAACCCGAGGAATAAGCAGGTGGTGGAAAAGCTGAACGCCAGACAGGTATTCGACAAGATAGTGGACCTGGCCTGGAAGACCGGCGACCCCGGCGTCATCTTCCTCGACCGCATCAACCGGAGCAATCCCACACCACACCTGGGCACCATCGAAAGCACCAATCCGTGCGGCGAGCAGCCCCTCCTGCCCTACGAGTCCTGCAACTTGGGGTCGATCAACCTGGCGCTCATGGTACGGGATGATGGCAGTCGCCCGGCCCTGGACTGGAATAAACTCAACCGGACCGTTGTCACCGCCGTCCGTTTCCTGGACGACGTGATCGACGTGAACCAGTTCCCGATGCCCGAAATCAGAGAGAAGACCCTGGCGACGCGCAAGGTGGGCCTGGGAATCATGGGCTTCGCCGACATGCTGATCCAGCTAGGGATACCATACGATTCCGAAGAGGCCCTGCAACTGGGCGGACAGGTCATGCGCTTCATCGGTGAGAAGGCAACGTCTGCTTCCGCGGAGCTGGCCCGGGAGCGCGGCGTCTTCCCCGCTTTCCAGGGCAGTATCTATGATTCAGCCGGCTGCCCGAGGGTGCGCAACGCCACCCGGACCACCATCGCGCCGACCGGCAGTCTCAGCATCATCGCCGGCTGCTCCAGCGGCATCGAGCCGTTATTTGCCCTGAGCTATACCCGCCATATCCTGGACAACGACGAGCTGGTTGAGGTCAATCCCTATTTCGAAAACGTCGCCCGGAAAGAGGGCTTCTACTCCCGGGAACTTATCCAGGAGCTCGCCCGGGGAAAGCGACTGAGGGACATGGACGGCATTCCCGAGCATGTGAAGCGGGTCTTTGTCACCGCCCATGACATCGCCCCGGAATGGCATGTCAGAATGCAGGCCGCCTTCCAGAGGCATACCGATAACGCTGTTTCCAAGACGGTCAACTTCCCCCACGACGCTACCAGGGAGGACGTGTCCCGAGTCTATTTCCTGGCCTACGAAGAGGGACTGAAGGGCATCACTATCTACCGGGACGGCTGCCGCGACAAGCAGGTGCTGACCACAGGCAAGAGCGAAGCGCCGAAAGCCGCCGCCGGGCTGGTGCCTCGCAAACGCCCCAAGACAACCAGGGGCGTCACTGAAAAGATCACCACGGGCTGCGGCAACATCTACGTCACCGTCAACTTCGACGAAGAAGGCATTTGCGAGCTATTCGCCTCGCTGGGCAAGGCCGGAGGCTGCGCCTCGGCCCAGCTCGAGGCCACCGCCCGGCTCATTTCCATGGCCCTCCGGTCAGGGATAGACCCGGTGTCCATTGTCAAGAACCTCCGCGGCATCCGCTGCCCCTCCATCGCCTGGGAAGAGGGCCACGCCGTCCTTTCCTGCGCCGACGCCATCGGCAGCGTGCTGGAAAAGCACTGCCAGGCCGCTGGGAATCCGGCCTCCGAGCCCACTGCCATTGTTCAGCAATCGGGTGGGGACAAGTATGACCTGCCCCGCAACACCGCCGGCCAGTGCCCCGACTGCGGCAGCCTGCTGGTCTTCCAGGAAGGCTGCCACAAATGCCCGGGCTGCGGATATACGAAGTGTTAGAGCGACAGCCGCGGCGTGACAGCCTCAATAGGAGGAGAACATGATTCGAAGACCGGTTGAGCATGACCCCGCTGAAGAGAGAACGAACTGGCAAATACTACGCTGGCGAATGAACGTTCACAGGGTAACTCCTCAACGGCTGGCTGAATATGCCGAGTATCCCATTTGGCGAATCGAAAGAGGGCTAAGAGGGCAGCCCGCCACACTCACGGACGAATTCCTTCGGCATTGCGTTTCTCTATTTGGCTTAACAAGCGGAAGAAACGAAGGCAGCGAAAGCGCGAGTGACAGCCTCACAAGAGCGGAATGCATAGACCTCCTTAAACCTCCAAAAGCAATGCCTCCTCAGCAGGTTGATTTCTGGAAAAACCCCGACATTTTGAACGATGATTAATGATTCGTCGGTCCTCTGCGGCCCTGATGGTCCAAGAAACTCCGTAGCCCTCACCCTGGACGAGGCGAGGGATGCCATAGTCAACAGATCGAAGCAGCTCGTAACTGAAGCAATCAGGAAAAGGGGGCACGACAGTCCGCCATTTTCGGCCGCCGACTACGCTGACCTGCTAGGAGTCGCCAAAATAGTAAAAACAGACCTTCGTGAGCTTGGCGGCGCGTTGCTTCGATATGGCAATGGTTCCTTCGTTATCAAAGTAAACAGTGCTCATATACCCACAAGGCAGAACTTTTCTTCCGCTCACGAAATGGGACATATCCTTCTGAGTGAGCTGGGGTTAGAATCCCGTTTGAGGGACAGTGAGTTCCGGACCCGAAGATTCAATCCGCAGGTGGCGCGCAAGAGCCGGAACAAAGCACGAGAACGGCTGTGCGATGTCGCAGCTTCGGAGCTGCTCATGCCCGAAGATGTATTCAAACGACATCTGTCGGAAACATCAATCGGCTCTCTTGAAGGACTGGCCGACATGTTTGGGACTTCACGTCAGACCACCGCGATACGCATCGCCGAAGTCAGCCCAACACCCTGCGTCGCGCTATTGTGGAAGCCTCAAAAAGCCAGCAATTCCATGCCCTTACGATTGGAATGGCACGTTGGTCCGGGTAGGCCAACGTCTCGAAGCGGTCGGTACTTCCCCGTAACTGAGAGCGCGGCCATCGGTGGTTCAGTATACGAGGCTTTCCGAGACGGCAAAATAGTCAAATCTTACAAGGAATTCAAGACACGGTTTGGAACCAAACGGTTGCGGATGGAATCTAAGGCGTATGGCAGCGGTGCTACAAAATACGTCATCTCTCTGGCTTTCGAAACCGGCAAGTCGAACCCCCCAGAGGATCAGTTCGGTTGGTTTCCGGGTGGCCGGTCCTAGCCAGCCGTGCGACTATGGTCAGCGTGCCAGCAGACCGCAGCCACAGCATGAAACAAAAAGTTAGTCGGCGGTGCGGCTATGGACAAGCGATTAGATGGGTGGGCACGCCAGCAGCCAAGTCTGTAGAGAATACGGGGTCACACAGGCGGGACGCCTGTGCCACCGGGAGGGGAATCTGTAATCTGTAATTTGCAATGGCATCCTATGCCATCAGGATCGCCGCTATCTGGTCGGCGTAGGCTTTGCTGGACTCATCCGCCGGGATGATAGTTATGCTTTCCGGCGAAGCGATTCCCACCCCCAGTTCCACGGCGCGGGCGATTTGCTCCTGCTGAAAAATGGTCCCCTGGCTCACCTCAGGGGTGGTGCCGAAATACCGCAAGGCGGCCACCCCCACCGCATCCACCGCCACCCGGTCGTACCCGGCCGCCACCAGGTTCGACTTCACCCTGGTCCCCCGGTCGGGACCGCCATCGGTAAAGGCTTCCACGCCATCCATGACGATCAGGGCCGGCTGGTAGAAGGCATTGATCTCGCCGATCATCAGCCTTTGATAGGGGGAAGTATGGAGTTCCCTCATGTAATCGTGGCTGTCGCCCGGTACGGTCCTGGCCCCCAGCCCCACGGAGTTCTTCAAAGAGATCGTAAAATGGCCGCCAAAGCGATGGGTCTTCAGGCAGCAGGTCTGTACTATGGCATCGGCCTCCAGGCACATCCGGGGCAAATAGAACCCCTGCGACCAGTGGGTGTCCGGGGCCTCGATCTTCACCCACCCGTCCCTATCCAGTTCTTCCAGCACCACCACCTCGAAACCCAGTTCCTTTCCCATTTCGAATATCCCCTTGGTCTCCATCACCCGCCTGGTATTCCCCATCCCGCTCCGGTCTCCCACGGTTATCCGGGAAACTCCCATCTCCCACAGTTTGTTGACCAGCGCCCTGAGCGTGGCGTTGTGGGTCGAACCGGGTGGAACGTCGGCGCTGTTAAAGTTTGGTTTGAGAAATACCGACTTCCCGGCAAAGGAATCCATTTCCAGGAGTTCGACCGCCCTCGCCACCCCTTCATCTCTCTTTTCCGTTTTCACAAAAGCCACCGAAGTCATGTTTCCCTCCGCAGCGGCGGTACGGTAGGAGGTATTCCCCCTTTTCTGGCGGCCCGGGATACTACGACCCAGGAAAGACGACAGGGCCGCATAGCCGCCCAGCGTGGCCAGGCGCACGAACCGCCGCCTGCTCATATCCATGACAATATTATAGCAGAGTAGTAAGTAGTCAGTAGCCAGTAGCCAGTAGCCAGTAGCCCCACACCACCCCTTGCCTGCTCGACTGCCGACCGCTTGACTGCTTGACTGCTTGACTGCTTGACTGCCGATTGCTCGACTGCTTAGACTGCCGACTGCTCAGACTATCTTGTACTCGTCTTTCAATATGGCCGAGATTCGCGGCAAATAGGCGAAAGCCTTCTCCACCAGAGTCTCCTCGATGGTGCCAATGGCCGGGGTCGTGTTGCACGAGGCCCCGTTCTCTTCCACTGAGCCCACCTTCCCCACATTCTTCAGGCAGCATCGGGCCGGGGCGATGAGCGCCTGTTCGGCTATTTGCCGGCCTTCTACCCCGCTTCCTTTCGTCACCTTTTCCCAATAGCCCGCCAGCCGCGCCGCCAGTGTCTCCGGGGTTTCGTTTTCCAGGTTGGTGGAATCGGTGGGCACGATGCCCCAGGCTATGATTTTCCCCTCCCGGAGATAGTCTCCGACCGCGCCGGCATAGCCCGCCGGCATCACCTCGATCTGGTAGGCATCAAAAGACAGGATTTCCACGCCCATGCTCAGCAGGTATGGCAAATTGACCGCGGCGCACAGGTGCAAGGCCTTGGGGCCCTCCACGCCATTGAGAAAATCCCTGTAGTCCTCCCGGGCATGGACGTCATCATAACCCGTAAACCCGGAGAATACCCACCCCAGGCCGGGCTCGTCCAGCCAGACAAAAGCCCTCGGATTCTTCTTCCGCAGCTGCTGGTACTGGATATTCACCTTCCTCTGCATGAAGTCAAAGAGGATCGTCTTGACCGAGTCATTGTAGATTACCGGCTTGCTGTTTTCATCCGTAACCCTGAAGCCAAAGCTCACGGGCCCGGTCATCTGCCCCCGCACGGCATAGAACCGCGTCAGGTCTTCACCCAGAAAACGGCGGTAGACCCTGGAATACTCTTCGGTCAGGCCAAGACCTTGCGGGTCCCCCAGGACCTGTTCGTATTCTACGATCCCGGCTTCAAAATCTCCCGTGTTGAACCAGACCTTCTCCCCGCCCACGTCCACCCTTATCCCCGGAAAGAACTGGGACGCCTGGACGTACATATCCTCGTAGAAGCTGATACGGGGTAGCTGGGGCCAGAAGGGAACATCCAGGCCGAAGACCAGTTGCAGGGCGCGGTCTATGTCCGTGTGGGGCATGATGCCCATCGCCGTGGTCCGGCAGCGGCCTTCAAGTTCAAGTACTTTCGCCAACGGAGATCCTTTGAACAAGACCGATTATACCACGTGGCAGCAGAGAGCGGTCAGGAGCAAGTAGCAAGTAGCGAGTAGCGAGTAGCGAGTAGCAGGTGGCCAGCAGCCAGTAGCGAGTAGCGAGTAGCGAGTAGCGAGTAGGCAGTAGCCCCACACCACCCGCTGACCTCCGACCGCCGACTGCCGACTGCTGATTGCCGACCTCCGACCGCCGACTGCTGATTGCCGACTGCCGACTGACATTGACCGCAAACCTCCATAGTATTACAATTAGGCCGTCCCTCGATATTGTCCCTTGCCGAGTTGTGTAGCGGTAGCACAGAGGACTTTGGATCCTTTAGCCCAGGTTCGAATCCTGGCTCGGCAGCCACGCTTCCTTGCCGCCTCCTCGGGCCATTACGCGCGCTCTGGCTGGTAATTACGTACCTTTACGTATGTATCTTCTGGAGGGGCCGACATACAATAGGCTTATCAAAGGGTTACACGGATGGCACGGAACAAGCAGCTTCGCCCTTTGATCGCATCACAACCCGGTGTTTAGCACCCTTTGAAGGAGATTTCCATGGCACAGAGCAAGATATCAGTCATATTGGCAGAGAGCATGAGCCGCAGGGAGTTCCTGCGAGGCAGCGTGGGCGCCGGGCTGGTCGTAGTGGCAGCCGGAGCGGCCGCAACCAGTGTGCTGGCGGCGTGCGCTCCCGCACCTCCAACGGCAGACATCAGGGTCACTTCTTCCACGGATTTCAACCACAGCCACAATGTCACCGTACCGGGAGCCGACGTGGATAGCGCACCATCCCAAAAGACCTACACCTCGGACGGTGCCAGCCACACGCACGACATCACGCTCACCCGAGCAAACTTCGAAGCCATAAAGAAGGGAGAGACGGTGACTGTCACCTCCACAGCCACCGGGGCCAATCAGCACACTCATACTTTCGCCATCAAGAAAGCTTAGGGGAGTCGGGAGTCCACAGTCCGGGGTCCAAAACAGGCAGGGCCGGTCAAGCGTCCCGATGCATCGGGACGCTTGACCGGCCCTGCGCCTTTCATTTGCCGCTGCAACCAGGGTCTTGACGCGGGCGCCTTAACTCGCGCCATCACCTTGATTATCTCGCGCAGGAACGTGGGAAGATCGGATGGTGACCGCGAAGCGGCCAGATGCCATCCACCACGACTTCCATGTCTTCATAGTATCCTCCGGCCGCCTTGATCTCCTCCGGCGCCCCATCGCCCCAGTAGCCCGTCAACCTCCTCCCCTTCACCACCCCTGCCGAAATCAAGGTATACGGCGATCCCTTGACAAATCAGTTTCGTCTGATTATACTGACTTATCAGATTTTACAGACAGGTGGTATCAATGGTCAAGAGAAGCCGGAACACATTTTGCTGCGGCCCCGGCGCGGGCTGCCGGATCGAATCCCTGGTCACGGTTGACGAGCGGGGACAGATGGTCTTGCCCAAAGATGTGCGGGACAAGGCCGGCGTCCAGCCCGGTGAAAAACTGGCCCTGGTGACGTGGGGAAGAAACGGGGAGATAGAGTGCCTCGCCCTGATCAAGGTAGACAAGCTCACAGAAATGATAAAGGGGCTGCTCGGCCCCATGGCCCGGGAGATTCTACAAAACAAGGAGGGTACCCTGTGAACACCGATATCAAGAAAACGGTCCGCCAGCGTTATGCCACTATCGCCAGGAAAGAAAGCCCCTGCTGTCCGCCGGTGTCGTCCTGCTGCGGCAGCAGCCCCGGAAAGGCCGGGACGATCAGCCAGAAGGTCGGCTACTCCGCGGAAGAACTTCAAGGCATCCCGGAAGAAGCCAATCTCGGACTCGGCTGCGGCAACCCCGTGGCCCTGGCTTCTCTCAAAGAAGGAGATACGGTCCTCGATCTCGGCTCCGGGGCCGGCATCGACTGTTTGCTGGCGGCCGCCAGGGTCGGCGACAGAGGAAGGGTCATCGGGGTAGACATGACCCCGGAAATGATCGACCGCGCCAGGGAAAATGCCCGGAAGGGCAACTACCACAACGTCGAGTTCCGGCTCGGCGAAATCGAAAACCTCCCGGCCACCGACAGTTCGGTAGACGCCATCATCTCCAATTGCGTCATCAACCTTTCCCCCGACAAGCCCCGCGTCTTCAGGGAGGCCTACCGTGTCCTCAGGCCCGGGGGGCGAATCATGGTCTCGGACATCGTCCTGCTCCAGCCCCTGCCCGAAAAGGTCAGGGATTCCATAGACGCCTATATCGGCTGCATTTCCGGCGCCTTGCTGAAAGATGATTATCTTGAGGCCGTGCACAGGGCCGGTTTCACCGGTGTCGCCACCCTGGGAGAGACCACCTTCTCACCCGATTACATCATGGACGACCCCACGGCGCAATCGGCGCTCAAGGCTCTGGACATTCCGGTAGAGCAGGTGAATGAAATGGTCAGCTATGCCGTCAGCATCAAAGTCCAGGCCTTCAAACCGGTCCAGGCAGTCGGTAGTCGATAGTCGTTAGTCGCCAGTCGGTACTCGACCAACCCCGAACTCAAGAGTCAGCACTCAAGACTCTCGACCCCTTGGCCCCCGGCCCCATGTGTGGTGCCGAAGGTCGGGGTCGAACCGACACGCCCCTTGCGAGGCAACAGTTTTTGAGACTGTCGCGTCTGCCTGTTCCGCCACTTCGGCGTGGAATGGAGCGGGAGACGAGATTCGAACTCGCGACCCTCTCCTTGGCAAGGAGATGCTCTACCACTGAGCCACTCCCGCCCGCTCCGTTTCGCCAGTGCCGAGGCCCAGAATCGAACTGGGGACACGCGGATTTTCAGTCCGCTGCTCTACCATCTGAGCTACCTCGGCGGTAGCTAATTATTTTAACCGTAATCCGCCGCCAAAGTCAAGCCGGAAACCATTCGAAGATTCAAGATTCCCCACCCCCCGCCTGCCACCGGCTATCGGCTATCAGCTATCAGCCGACGGCTAACGACTACTCACTACTCACTACTCACTACTCGCTACGCTTCCGGTGGGTTCGCGTCCCGATGCGGCATCGGGACGCGAACCCACGCTACCTTTCTCTTCCTACCCTTCCTACCCTTCCTACCCTTCCTACTCCTACTACCTTTCCTACTCTTCCCGCCCTTCCTACTACCTGCTACTACTCCCCCCTACTTCTCCTCCTTCTTGTCTTTCTTTTCCTCCCCCGCCGCGGCGAACTCCTTCAGCCCCTGGGCGATGTCCCTCAGCCTCTTGTCCACCAGATAGTTCACGGTACCCTCCGGATATCTCCCGTCCGACTGTCTCTCGCCGGCAGGCACGCCGGTGAGCACAGATATCCCTTCGTCTACGGATTTCACCATGTAGATGCGGAATTTCCCCTCCCGCACCGCGTCGATGACATAGTCCCGCAGCATAAGGTTCCTTGCGTTCTGATAGGGAATCATCACTCCCTGTCGTCCGGTCAGTCCTTTGGCCTGACACACCTTGAAGAACCCTTCAATCTTCTGGTTCACCCCACCGATGGGCTGTATTTCCCCCTTCTGGTTCACCGACCCTGTGACCGCGATGCTCTGGTTCACAGGCAATCCCGAGAGGCTGGAGAGGATGGCATACAGTTCGGTCGATGATGCGCTGTCCCCTTCCACTCCCTCGTAGGACTGTTCGAAACAGAGACTGGCCGAGAGGGACAAAGGCTTGTCCTGGGCATACTTCCACCCCAGGTAGCCGCTCAGGATGAGCACTCCCTTATCATGGATCCTGCCGCTCATCTGCGACTCCCTCTCGATGTTTGTGATCCCGCTCCGTCCCATGAAGGTCTTGGCAGTTATCCGGGAAGGTTTTCCGAAGGTAACATCGCCCAGCATATAAACGCTGAGCCCGTTGACCTGCCCCACCTCCTCACCATCGGTATCAATCATGATGGTGCCCTGGCTGATCAGTTCGGTCAGCCGCTCGTCCACCAGGTTGTGGCGATATATCTTTTCTTCTATGGCTTTCTGCACATGCGACCCGTTAACCAGGGCGGCGCCATCCTTTCCTGCCCAATAATCGGCCTCCTGGACGATATCCCTGATCTGGGCGAACCTGGTAGAAAGTTTGTCCTTGTCACCCACCATCCGGGCCGCCTCTTCCAGCACCCTGGCCACGCCGGTCCGCTCAAAATGCCTCAGACCGTTTTCCTGGCAGCAGCCGCAGACAAAAGAAGCGTAGTTCGCGAGGTTCTCACTATCCCGGTTGATCTGGTAATCAAAGTCGGACTTCACCCGGAAGATCTCCCAGAAGTCCTCGTCGTAAGCCGCCAGCAAATGGTAGATCATCGCGTCCCCGATCAGCACCACCTTGACGTCGATGGGCTGGGGCTGGGGCCGGAGACCCTGGGGGACAAAGAACCCCAACTGCCACCACGGGTCTTCAATGGTCACTTCCTTGTTCTTGATAGCCCGCTTGAGGGTCGGCCACACCGCCGGCGCCATCAGTACGTCCCGGGCGCTCAGGAGAAGATATCCGCCGTTCGCCCGGCCGAGAGAACCCGCCTTGAGCAAGGTATGGTCGCTCAGATAGCCGCCAAGTACAAAGCGCCTCTCTATCCTGCCGAAGAGGTTGCTGTAGATGGGGTTAGTCTCTTCGACGACCGGAATCCCCTTCGTCTCACTGTTGTCCACGAACACGTTGACCTGGAAGGGCAAGAAGGGGTCCCTGCCGCCGAACTGGGGCGGGGTCACCCCCGGCATCGCCGGCGCAGGCGCTTCCCCGGCCTTGAAAAGGTCCAGGTTGTCCAGCGTGTAGGTTTTCAAACCCTTCAAAAAGGTGCATACTTCGGGGTGTTTCTGGTACTTCTTGGAGAGCCCTTTAAACTGCCTCGAGACCGTCATCTCCCCGACCTTTCTGTCCAGTTCCTCCAGCTTCCCCCCCGCCTCCACTTCAAGTTCGTGGGCCTTTTCAAAGGCCTCTTCCACCCTCTTCCTCAACCTCTCCCGCTTTGCGTCGATGGCCTTCCTCTTTCCTTCCTCAAGCGCCAGGAACTGAGGATGCTCCATAGGTTTTCCATTAAGCACGGGGACCAGCACCGGACCTACGGGCGTGACCTGGAGAAGAAAACCTTCGGCCTGGACTTCGCTGCTCAGGACTTCGAAGATCTTTCGCTGCTGAGATTGGCCCTCTTCCACCACCTTCTTCCTGGCCGCCACATATTCCTCGCTGGAAAAAGCCTTGCTCAGCTCTTCCTTCAGACTCTTGAGGAGGTCAGTGAGGTCCTCACGGAATACCTTCCCTTTTCCCTGGGCCAGCCTCAGAATGCAGGCCCGGTCAGGGTCGCTGAAGTCATATACGTAGCACCAGTCATCCGGGTGGGCCGGGCCTTCCTTTTCTTCTTTTTCCTTGACGACCCTTTCAATATAGGCCTTGACCATGGACGTCTTACCGGTGCCCGTAAGGCCTGCCACATAGATGTTGTACCCGGCTTGCTTCATCGACAGTCCGAACTCGATGGACCGCACCGCCCGGTCCTGACCTATGAATTCCCTCAGGGGCGTTATCTCCTCGGTGCATTCAAAGGGAAAAGCAGCAAGGTCGCAAAACCACCTCAACTCCTCCGGGGGCAGCTCGAATTTCCGGGTGTCAACGGTTCTCGCCGGGTCCATGGACGCCTCCTTTTCGAGTCAGTGCATTACAAATTCATAACACCAGACATTATCATATCAGATGGCAGGTCTACAAATCATTAAATCCGAATGAAAAGCATAAAATACTCGTTACATTTTGAGATAGAACGACGTTTCCACCGCGCCCCCCTTCGACCCATGTTGGCGGCCGGACTTCTAATGTCACAGTTTTGTCACACTTCTCGGAAAGGTTTTATGACTTCTTAACGTATTTTCGCTTACCATTTGCGCAGGACGACCTAGTTCTTTATAACTAGTTCTCAATCTTTCTCCACCTTTCAAAAAGGGGGGCAAGGCGGATTTGAAAAACCTCTTGGTCACGAGGGAAGACCTCCCGCTACCCCCTTTTGCGTAAGGCGGAGGAAACGCCGGTGCGCAAGCAACGGTGACGTTACCCAGAGAGATACGAACTATGGCCCAGGAAAACCAACCCGAAATAACGCTGTTGGATGAAACGCGTATGCTGCTCTCCACAGTTCTTGCGGGTATAATGGGATTCCTCAAGGGGCGAGACATACCCGTCAGGAACTGGGTCTCCTACATGGGGGGAAAACTCGAGGACTCGTTGGGTGGACTCGAGGGAAAAGGCGCCGACCTGGCGATGCGGCAACTGCTCGTGCTTCAAATACTGCCGGCGGGAGGTCAGGTTGTTATAGGGGTACTCACGCCGGAAAGGGCCGAGGTCACCGTAACCTCTCTCCCCAGCACCGGCGCCCTCAAGAAGTTTGGCGCCACCCCGCGGGAACTTCTGGCCACCTTTGGCGTCACTCCCAAAGACTTCGAATCTATATACAGCCTGTATGAGCCAGCAATGGCAGCCATTGGACTGCACCTTACACACCGGCGTGCAGGCGATCGGGTGGTCCTCTCCCTGGCGCAAGCCTCGGAGAGTAACGCGCCACCCTCCCCGGCGGCCCTTGACAACCAGGCCATTCCACACCACTCATACGCTTGACCCACTCCCCACATCAGCCGCAAGCGCGTTCAAAAAAGCCCGCGTTTGGTATATAATATTGCAATTGTCCTCTTCCTGCCGTCCACCAAAACTGAAAGGGGAGTACAAACCATGATTTCCCTTTATATCACTTCATTGCGCCCCGCCGGGGGAAAGACCGCCTTCGCGGCCGGACTGGCTAAACTATTCCACGATGCCGGCAAGAAGGTGGGCCTTCTAAAACCCGTCGTTGCCGGCCCGGAGCTTCCGGGTAATGGCTACGTCGACCCTGACGCAGCGTTCTTCCAAAAGGCCTTTTCTCCTGAGGAACCAGCGAACGCCTTCAACGTCATAGCGCCCTCCGACAAGCTGAAGGAAGCGTTGCAGAAAGTCTCATCCACCCTGCAGGGCAAAAAGGATGTCCTTATCGTCGAGGGAATCAACCTGGCTGGCCCGCATCAGCAGCTTTCTATTGAACTGGCCAGAGCCGTGGGTGCCCGGGTCATCATGGTGGCCAGATACAGCAAGGACACGAGCGTGGAAAGAGTCGTTCAGGCTTGCGCACCCCTGAACGGGACCTTACTGGGCGTGATCATAAACGCCGTGCCCGCGGCCAGGGTCAGCAGGGCCAGAGAAGACCTGGCGGCTCCGCTCGAAAAAGCGGGGCTGAAGGTCCTGTCGATAGTCCCTGAAGACCGCGTGCTTTGCAGCGTAAGCGTGGCTGACCTGGCCGAGGGCCTTAAGGGAAAGGTGCTCATCAATCAGGACAGGCTTGACGCCATAGCGGAGAACTTCATGCTTGGCGCCATGACCCTGGAATCGGGCAAGACCTATTTCAACCGCAAGCCCAACAAAGTGGCCATCATCCGGGGGGAAAGGCCCGACATGATGCTGGCGGCTCTGCACACCTCGACCATCGGCATTATCGCCACCGGCGACGTCCCTCCCAGCGACCAGGCGATGCTGGAGGCCGAGGTGAAGAAAGTCCCCGTAGTGGCGGTACCCAGGGACACCGCCGCAGTCGCGGCCGAAGTGGAGAAGGTCCTGGCCGGGGCGCGATTCCGCCATGAGAAGAAGCTAGAACGGGTGACCGAGATACTCGGAAGGACGCTGGACTTCAAAGCCCTGGCAAAGGAGATGGGACTGAATTGACCCTTCAAGACGGCCTCATGGATTCCCGATCCACGCCTTCGCGAGGACAGGCTTCGCGGGAATGACGGGTCTCGCCAAAGCGGTGGGAACGAATTGACGGCTAGAGCCATAGACCAGGTGCAGGTGGGGGCTGCCACCCGTTTCCACAAGACGGTCACCGGCGAGGACATTCGCAAGTACGCCGAGGTATCCGGCGACTTCAATCCCCTCCATCTTGACGAGGTCTTCGCCAGGAAGACGGTTTTCGGCGACAGGATTGCCCACGGGATGTTAACCCTCGGTTTCGTCTCTGCCGCATTGGCGAAACTCCCGGGCACCGTAGTCTATCTTTCCCAGAGCGTCAAGTTCCTCCGGCCGGTCAAAATAAGAGACACCATCGAAGCTGTGGCCGAAGTAGTGGAGCGCGTCCCGGATAAGGGCCAGGTCGTACTGAAAACTACCTGCTCGAACCAGCGGGGCGAACTCGTGCTGGAGGGCGAGGCCAGAGTGAAGCTGTTCGATCTTCCGTAGGGGCGGACCCACGTGTCCGCCCGCACGGGCGCCCGGTGGCGCCCCAATGCATCGACGGTGACGTCCGGTATCCTCCCCCGGCGAACGACTGGCTGGCGAAGCATGGATTCCCGCCTTCGCGGGAATGACGGTGTCAGGCCCCGAATGTTAACCCGATGGACAAACCCTGGCCGGAGTGCTAGGAGCCTGGGTCACCACTCCGGACATTGGGATTATCCAGAAAATTAATTAAGAAATTTGTGGTGAATGGTATTCCAATCTGCGCAGATAGGGATATAATGAGAGCAAGAAAGCGCCGAGAGGAATCATGCGATGATAGGCATAGAATACAAACCCTACATTATAGACATGGGCTATCTCTTTCCCCCTTCGCTGGCTCAGTTTCTGGGCTCCGGTGACGAGGTGCATATTTTCAAAGAAGTAACCGAGCATCTGGATGTAGGCCATCTGGATTCAGATTTCAATGGGATGGGGCAGCGACCGTACCATCCGTTGATGCTGCTTCGATTGTTGATGTGGGGAATGGCTAACGGAGTGGTAAGTACCCGCAAGATAGAGGTTTTTGCTCACAGGGATATCAGCTATATCTACCTGGCCGGAGGTCAAAGACCTGACTATCGTAGCCTGGCCCGATTCCGCCGCCGCAATGCTAAAGAGATAGAGAAGTTATTCAAGCAAAGCGTTCTCCTCTGCGCCGGGTTGGGAATGGTTAATTTAGGTCATATTGCCCTGGATGGGACGAAGCTCAAGGCAAACAGTTCCAAGCACAAAGCGATGAGCTACGGTCGGATGAAACAGGAAGAGGAAAGACTTGGGAAGGAAATAGCAGAGCTAATGCGACAGGCTGAGGCGGTGGATAAGGAGGAGGACAAAACCTTTGGTGAAGAGAATAATGGTTACACTCTGCCCGAAGAACTACAGCGCCGCGAGGAGCGATTGGAAAAGATACGCCAGTTGAGGGCAGAGTTGGAAAGGGAGAAAAGGGAGGAGCAGGGGCTGAAAGAGGGGGAGACCCCCCTGATCAAAGATAAGGAGCAGAGAAGCTTTGCCGACAAAAAGGCCAGAATAATGTTGATGAAAAGGGGAGAATTCGACTATGCCTATAATGCTCAGGCGGGTACCGAGGAAAGCCACGGGATAATAGTTGTTGCCGACCTGACCAACCAAGCTTCGGATAGCGTCCATCTCCCTGAAATGGTGGCTCAGGTGCGGGAATTGAGAAAAGAGTTGGGTTTCGGTACCGCTGAAGATAAGAAGACGGAGATGATCCCTGACAGTCTGACCAACGAGGCTTCGGATAGTGTCCACATCCCTCAAATGGTGGCTGAGGTACGGGAATTGGGGAAAGAGCCGGCTTTCGGTGCCGATGAAGACAAGAAGACGGAGATGGGCAACGAGAGTCTGACCACCGAAACTTCGAATAGTGTCCATCTCCCTGAAATGGTGGCCCAAGTGCGGGAATTGGGAAAAGGGCCGGGGTTGGGTACCGACGAAGATAATAAGACGGAGATGAGCGCCGACAGTGGTTATTTCAGTGCGGCCAACATCAGGACCGAGGGTGAAGGTATTGAACTACTGATAGCCTCGGGCAGGGAGAATAAAGAGACCCCAAAGGAATCAGGGGAGAACCGGGTCTACTCTGTGGAGCGATTTTGCTACAACAAGAATCAGGATGTGTGGCAATGCCCCGACGGCCGGCTCTTGATCAGACCGACAGAGAGTTCCAACAACGAACCGTCTTCGTCATATCACTATATTTGCGGCGATTGTAGTGGTTGTAGACTCAGGCAGTATTGTCTAAAGCCCAATGGAGATAAGCGAGCGCTGGTAGTAAACGAAGATCAGCTTCTTCATGGTGAGATGAGGGCCAGATTGAAAAACCCCGAAAAGCAAGCTATTTACCGTAAACGCAAATGGGTGGCCGAACAGCCATTCGGACAAATAAAGGAGGGTATGGGGTTTAGGGGAGTAACCATGCGTGGGGAGACATATGCCCGTGCCCAGTGGCTCTTGGTCTGTGCTGTCCAGAATGTGATGAAAGCGGTAAGATTCATAGCTGACTCAAGGCCGTGGATGCACTGGTTAGACAGCTTGAGAGAGGAATGCCCTTGTTAGCGGGGCGATTCCCAGTCACTAAGTCACTTTTCCTGGGTGAACAGCCAGAGTTGGTAGACCGCGATCGAAGAAGCCGACAGTGTCCGAGAGACAATTAATTCCGCCGATGACTGGTGACCCAGGCTCCTAGAG
>JACQUA010000354.1 GCA_016210565.1 Chloroflexota bacterium | reverse complement strand
GCGTTGGTATCCACATTGGAGGTGGCTTCATCCAGTATCAGGATGGGTGGATTCGCCAGGATGGCCCTGGCCAGGCAGATAAACTGGCGCTGGCCGGCGCTGAGGTTGCCGCCTCTTTCCCCTACTGCCGTGTCATACCCGCGTTCCAGGTGAGTAATAAAGTCATGGGCGCCGGCTGCGCTGGCGGCCTCGACGACCTGCCGGTGGGAGGCCGCAAGGTGTCCGTAGCGAATATTGTCTTCTATACTGCCGGAAAAGAGAAAGGGGTCCTGGGGCACGATACCTATTTGTCTCCTTAATGACTGCTGGGTGACCGAACAGACATTGTAACCATCCACGGATACTTCGCCCATCTGTGGTTCGTAGAAGCGGGTTATGAGATTGGCCAGACTGCTCTTGCCGGCTCCGGTCCGTCCGACGATGGCCACCGTCTCTCCGGGGTTGATTACCAAATCTATGTCGTGGAGCACCTCCACGGCGGGATTATAACCGAAGCTGACGTGGTTAAACTGGATTTTCCCCTTTATTGGAGGTAGCTCAATGGCCCCGGGTCGATCCTTGATTTCAGGTTCGATATCGAGCATTTCAAAGACGCGCGCTCCGGAAGCCATGGAGCGTTGCAGATCCGTGTATGACCCGGTCAGTTCCAGCACCGGGTCAAAAAACCGCTGGACATACAGCAAAAAGCCGACCAGAACACCGGGGCCCATCTCTCCTGCCATAACCTGATATCCCCCGAAAACAATAACCAGGCTAAAGGCCATGGCAGTCATTATCTGGACGGTAGGTATCATGAGGGCTTGCAGCCTGACCGCATCTACATTGGCATCCAGATGCGCCCTGTTTACACCATCGAATTGCCCATAGTTCACTTCTTCCCGGGATAGGCTCTGGGTTACGCGCACGCCGGATAGGCCTTCTTGAAGCTGAGAGTTGACCACGGCAATTGCCTGCCGCACCCTGACGAAGGCCCGCCGAGTGTACTTCTGCCATACGATGGCCACGATTCCCAGCGCCGGTACCACGGTGAGCGTCAGCAGGGCTAGCCGGGCGTTCATGATGATCATGACACAGGCTATTCCCACCAGCGTTAGAGCACTGGTCAAGATGTCGAGAATGCCCCCGGTGAGCAGTTCCTGTAGCTGGTCAACGTCATTTTGCAGTCGGGACATGATTTGCCCGACCTTATTGCGGGCAAAAAAGTTCAGCGAGAGCCTCTGCAGGTGAGTAAACATTTCGGTGCGCAGCCGGAATAGCACTGCTTGACCGGCGTAGGCCATGGATATGGCTTCCAGATATTGACCGGCCCAGACCAGAAGCGCCACACCGACAAAAACGGCGGCGGTGATATCCAATCCACTGAGGTTGCCGGTCCGTATGAAACGGTCGGTGGCGGCAGCCACCAGATAGGGTATGGCCAGTTGAGCCAGAGAACGAATCACCATCCCAAGAGCTCCCAGGGCCAGCCATGATTTGACCGGGGCGAGATACTTCGGCAGCCGTGCCATGACCCTGGGGTCATATACCTTGCCGAGCATCTCTTCATCAGCGCCGACGGCGCCATGCAGATGCCCTCCTCCATGGAGGCCGCTGCCGTGTATCCCCGGTGAACCACCGCCGTGATGCATATTGACTCCTGCTTAGTTGCAAAAATAAGCGATCCCGATGCATCGGGACGACTACGCTCAGAATGACATTGGAAGCGCGGTCACCCTGAGCCGAAGCCCTGAGCGAAGCGAAGGGCAGGCGAAGGGCCTTTCGTCTCGCGCCCCACCCGAAAAGATTCTTCGACTACGCTCAGAATGACATTGGAAGCGCTGTCACCCTGAGCCGAAGCCCTGAGCGAAGCGAAGGGCAGTCGAAGGGTCTTTCGTCTCGCGCCCCACCCGAAAAGATTCTTCGACTACGCTCAGAATGACATCTCCAGTTTTCATTGTTCCTGGTGGCGCTTACAAGCGTCATGATAGGTTCTCTCCGGAACCCTGCGGCGCCGAGAGTTGTGACTGATATATTTGCCGGTAAAGACCGTTCCCGGTCATAAGTTCGTCGTGTCTACCGCGCTCTATTATCTGACCCTCGCTGAGCACCAGGATAAGGTCGGCGCTCCGGATAACGTGCAGGCGGTGAGTAATAACGAAAACAGTCCGTCCCTGGACAATCCTTTCCAGGGCCTGGCGTATGAGATACTCGGTGCCGGCGTCCACGCTCGAGGTGGAGTCATCCAGTATGAGTATCCGGGGGTTGGTAAGCAGGGTGCGAGCTATGGCGAGCCGTTGTTTCTCACCGCCGGAGAGGGTAATCCCCCGTTCGCCCACCCAGGTATCATAACCATCGGGAAGGCTCACAATGAAGTCGTGAAGGTAGGCCGCTTTGGCGGCGGCCACTATTTGCTCCATATTAGCGCCCACCGCGCCATAAGCGATGTTATCCCGAATCCTGGCTGAGAACAGGAAGATATCCTGTTGTACAATCCCGACATTCTTACGCAATGAAGCTAAGGTCACATCACGAATGTCAATACCGTCAAGGGTAATGCGTCCAGCGCTTACATCATAGAATCTGGGGATGAGATGGGCTACGGTGCTCTTGCCGCTGCCCGATCCCCCCAGCAGAGCTACCACCTCCCCTGGTTGCACTGTAAAGTTGATGTTCTTGAGAGCGGGCGCCCTGGGATTGTAGCCAAAGCTAACGTCTTCAAAACGGACCTCGCCCCTCAGGCTTCTTAGCTCAACGGCATTGGGTTTCTCGGGTACCGTTGATTCACTATCGAGTATTTCCAGAATTCGTTGCCCGGCCGATACGGTGCGGGAAAGGAGGTTGGTCATAATGGCCAGGCGGCGAACAGGCGTTGCCAGCATCCCTATGTAAAGAATAAATTGTGTCAAATTGCCTATGGTCTGGCTACCGGCTATCACCTGGCGGCCGCCATACCAGAGAATGAGACCCGTAGGGAGGCTTATGAGGAAGACCATCAGGGGCATATTGACGGCCCTCAGGCGAGCGGCCCTGATCTGCTCGTCCGAGAGCGCTTTCGCCTGGATGGAAAACTTTTCGTTTTCTTCTTTCTGACGCGAGAAAGCCTTTACTATTCTTACTCCGGTGAGGTTTTCCTGCAGCGTCGTGCCCAGAACTCCCATTAACTGTTGCACTTTAAGCCAGACGGGACGAAGACGGGTTCCGACCATGACCGCTCGCCATCCAACAACGGGGATAAAAGCCAGGGCAAGCAGCGCCAGTTGCCAGTTCATCGAGATCAGAAGATAGGAGATCCCCACAAAGAGAATAAACGTATGGGCTATGCCCAACAGCCCCCTCCCGAAAAACGCCCGTATGGCCTCCACATCTACAGTGGCTCGTGACATGAGCTGCCCTGTCTGACTCTGGTCGTGATACGTAAAGCTGAGCCGCTGCAACTGGCCGTAGATAGCATTTCTGATATCGTAGGCAGTTCTTTGTGAGATAACTTCACTGAGGTAGGTATTCCCGTATTCGGAGACGCCCCGCAAGATACTGGCAGCAATCACCACAGCCGCCGCCACGATAAGGTAACTGCGCTCTCCGGAGGTGAGTATGGTATCGATGCCCCTGCCGAGTACCCGGGGTATAGCCAGACCAAAGGCAGCGGTTGCTATCAGGCACAGGAAGGCCAGGGATAACCAACCCCAATACTTCCTGGCAAAGGCCATTAATCTGAACAGGGTTCTCACGTGAAGCCGCCTAGCTTTCACTCGAATCTGTAATCTGCGGTCCTTTTCGAGCCTTTCGTGTTTTTCGCGGTTTCGGATCCTTAAGGTTGGAAGGTCAAAAGCCGTAGACGCGGGCAAGATACAGCTCTCACAGGCACGGAGGCCTGTGGTACCGGTTTGAAGCGGAGCGCATGGCGAGGGCGTAAAGGACGCCGGCGGCCACCAGGGCCGCGCCTACTGCGGCGAAGGCGGGCCGGTAGGAGTAGGAGGCAATCAGGAGGCCGCTGACCATGGGGCCGCTCGAATGGCCGATGTCCATGATGCTGGAAAGAATCCCGAGGGCGCTTCCCCGGCTTTGAGCTTTTGACAGGTCAGCTACCAGGGCCGACGTGGATGCAGTCACCGTCGCCAGGCCGACGCCGGAAACCGCGATGGTCGCCATGATAACAAGGTAGCTGGACGAGAGGAGTATGATGGCCATGGCAACCCCTCCCAGTATCAGCCCGGAGACAATCAGGGGCACGCGCCCGTACCGGTCGGACAGCCGGCCCATGATCGGTTTGGTCAACGTGGCCGCCAGTATCTGGGCGGTGAACAGCAGGCCGGTCTCCCAGGCGGGATAGCCAAGGTTCTCGTTCAGGTAGATAGGCAGGAACGTCTCCAGGCAGCCGTAGGCGAAGTATTGCACCGCCTCGATGCCGCTCGTAGCCAGGATCCTGCGGTGGCGGAAGACGAAGGCGATTTCCTCAAGGTACTTGCGGCGCTGCCTTCTCAACGCCGCCCAACCCGAGCCTGACGTTGCCGCGGCCAGGGGCAACCTTACCGCCGCCGCCAGCGCCAGCACCCCCGCAAAGCCGTCGGCAAGGTACACCCATCGAAAATCTTCGCCAAAAATCAGGATTCCGCCCACGAAAGGCGCCACGAAGCGGCCCACCATCGTGGCCGATGAATACCACCCCATGCGCTCGCCGCGCCCTTTTTCGAAGGTATCTGCCACCGCCGCCATGGCCACGGGACCGAGGATGGCGGTGGCCAGGCCGTGATAGACGCGTACCATGACCAGTTGCCACGGCGCGGCAACCAGCAGGTACAGGAAAGGGGCCGTGGCAAAGACGACGGCGGCCATCAGAATCACCCGCCGCCGCCCGATGATGTCGGACAGTATGCCGGCAGGGAGGCTGACCACGATGCCGACCACCGTAGACGCGGCCGCGATGAAACCGACGGTGGACACCGGCACGTCCAGGGAACGGATGAACAGGGGCAACGCCGGGTTTTTGGCCATCGTCGAGCTGAAGATGGCCAGCCCGCCGGTGATGCACAGAAGGAGAAAAGGCGATAGTCTGGTCTTCATATATGTCAGTACAGCCGTAGCGACAGGGCTTGCCCCTGTTGTTGCGCGGTTGGCTGACCGTGCGGTCGACACCCACGAGGGGTGTCGCTACGGGCAATCTTTCCGGGATTGCCCAAATAATTCCCCATGCGCGGATGGCACGCCGGAGGGATGAAAACCGGCGAGCCGCTCAGAACACGGTAGGGGCAGACCCGTGTGTCTGCCCGCCGGGGTCAGACATCGGCGGAATTCCAACGCCCACAGGCGGGGACGCCTGTGCCACCGCTTTTTCGCCTCACGTCACGCGCTCTTGGCCACCTGCAGGCGGCACCAGGCGTACAGTGCGTCGTAGACCTCAAACTGGCGCGAGAGGTTCTCTTCGTCATCGGGATAGCGCACGCTGTAGCCTACGGCAATGGCCTCGAGACCCGGGGCTACCGGGTCCTTATCGGTGTCCGAAGCTACATCGGCAGAGTGGATGATTTTGGCCAGTCGCCTCAGCGCGGCGTCTTTCAGTTCGTATTTGAGCATGATGGTCTCGAAGGAACACCGCCCCTCATAATGCCCCAGCTCGACGTCAGGCACGTCGAACGGGATCGCGCCGGTTTCGGCGGCGACTTTCTTTACCTGGCCGCCGGGAACGAAGAGGAACTCGGCCTGATTATCGACAAAGCGCCGGATAAGCCAGGGGCAGGCAACACGGTCAACGTGCACGTGGGAACGGGTAACCCATTTCACGAAGGTCTTCCTTTCTTTTTGTTTTCGCCGATTCTCGCACCAGGACAGCAAGAAGTTTGAAGGTTCAATAAAGGTCAGCTCAATCCGCAACAACCAAATAATTCATAAATGGAAAGAAAGATGAAACCACGAATAAAACACTAATGAACACGAAATAATTTACAAAGGGCTGAGATAGGGGTTCGTTACCAATTCGGTAGACCCGGACTGCAACAGGAAAGACTGCTCGTGTTCATTAGTGTTTATTCGCCGGTTTAGATTACTAACGCTTATTGGTTCGGGCTTGTCCGGGTTAGGAACCTTCGAACCTTACAAACCTTATAACCTATTTCGCTAGCGGGATGCCCGCCAGACTGTCCGCAGTCAGCGGTCCGGACGAGGCTTGCAGATAGCCGTTGCTCTGCAGGATGAAGGCGAGGACGTTCAGGTAATCCTCCCGGGGAAGGGTGCCCGGGGCGTCCATGGGCATGCCCTTGCTGACAAAATCGAACAGCCCATCGCCCTTGCCGTAGAAGGCGAGATTCTGCCCCTCGCCGATCAGACGCGGCCCGATGACCCCCTCCCCCGATGCCCCGTGGCAGCGGGCGCAGTTCTGGCTGAAAACAGCCCGTCCCGCCTGTGCTTGCGCCGCCAGGGCGGGACCGGGGGTGGCCGCCGGGGCCGTCCCCGCCGCCGATGTAGGCCGCGGCGTCGCAGGAACGGTCGGAGGCGGCGAGGGGATTGCCACGGCTGGCGGTGCGAATGCCGGCGACGGCTTCGGCGGAACGGTGGGAGTGGCCGGAGGGGTGGCTGGAGCGGTAACCGCCGCCGTTGGCGTCTTGACGGGCTGCGAAGGCGAAGCCGTGACGGTCACGCCAGGAGTCGCGGCGGGCGGCACACAGCCTGTGACCGCGATAGCCGCCAGAACACAGATGGAAAGGATTCGCGGGAGATCGACATAGTACCTGGACATGGTCCCTCCCTTCGATTACAGATTACAAATTGCAGATTCAAGATTCAAGATTCAAGATTCCCCACCCCCCGGACTGCCGGCTGCCGACTATCGCCTGCCGGAACTCAATAACCCAATAACTCAAGAACTCAACGAACCTTCGAACTTCCTAACCTTCTAACCTTATAAACCTTATAAACTTTATGAACCTTCAAACCTTCAACCCCCCGTCCCCCGCCGGAGCCGGTCCAGCCACTCCGTAGACCTGATTTGATTCTCCAGGACATAGAAGAGAAATGACCGCAGCAGGTATTCCAGCTCCGAAGCGAGTTCACCATTGAGATTAAGGCGCACTGCCGTCTCAAACGGATTGTCCTGCATGAACCGGAGGGACTTCACGGCGTTGACGCTGACCGGTTTCAACTGGCCCGCGGGCAATGACCCCTGGCAACCGGCGCAGACCAGGCCGCCGGAGGCGTGACTGAAGGCCAGAGGCGCGGCCTTGATCGCCTCCTCACACCGGACGCAGCGGTCCAACTGGGGCCGGTAGCCCATGATATCGAGAAACCGCATCTCGAAAAAGCGGAGGACCAGGTCCCCCTTCCTGGCCGCGGCGATCCGGTGCAGCGTCTGCTGCAACAACTGGTACAGGTCCATATTGGCCTGGCGCTCGGCGGCGAAGCGCTCGATCATCTCGGCGACGTACAGGCCGCAGGAGAGACGCCACAAATCATCCCGCAGGGGCAGGAAAGGCTCCAGAAGCTGGGCCTGCGACACGTTGTCCAGGGATTGGCCCCGGGCCAGGAGCACCGTGCACTGGTTCAGGACCTCCAGGTGACCGCCCATTTTGCTTTTGGTCCGCCGCACCCCTTTGGCCACGACCTTCAGCTTGCCGAAGCTCGGCGTGTAGAGGGACAGCAGCCGGTCCGCCTCGCCGATCTCCTTTTGCTGGATGACGATGGCCTCGGTCTTGTAGATGCGGGGCAGGTCGGACATAAGGGTTAGAAGGTTAGAAGGTTTATAAGGTTTGTAAGGGCGGTCAGCCAGTGCTTAATTGCAAAAGAAAGCGTTGCGATGAGAAAAGACCCTTCGCCTGCCCCCTTTGCTCTGCTCAGGGCTTCGGCTCAGGGTGACAGCCGGCAGGGCCTGTCATTCTGAGCGAAGCGAAGAATCTTTTCGCGGAATTGTACGGTTAAGCACCGCAAATTCAAGCGCCAACGACCTCGAACTCGGCCAACTCACGGGCGTAGTCCAGGCATGCAGCGATCTGCTCTCCGGTGAGGTCGGGGAACTCTACCATGATATCCCTGCTGCTATTGCCTGCGGCGAGATATCCCGGGATAAGGCTAACTGGAATTCTCGTTCCCTTCAGGCGCGGTTTCCCCTTGAGTACGTCCGGGGTACTTACAATGTGGTCTTTCCAGTTGACTGGCATTTTGTCTTCCCGCTTATTGTGGGCTTTCAGCTAACAGCTATCAGCTTTCGGCTGTCAGCCATCGGCCGGAATCCCTCGACAAAGCGGACCCCTGACACAAGGGATAGCAGATTGCAGATTGCAGATTCAAGATTCCCGGCCCCCCGGCTGCCAGCGGCCCAACCGGGCACGCGCAGTGTGCCGCTAAGGAGGCATACTGTCTGCTGGCTACTGGCTTCTGGCTACTTCTTTCTACGGCTTCACTTCCTGCCGGCCCTCCAGGGCGCGCAGCAGGGTAACCTCATCGGCGTATTCCAGGTCTCCGCCCACGGGCAAACCCCGCGCCAGTCGCGTCACCCGGACGCCCAGGGGCGTCAGCAGGCGGCAGAGATACATGGCGGTGGCCTCTCCTTCCAGGTTCGGATTTGTCGCCAGGATCACTTCCTGCACCGTCCCGTTCTTGAACCGCGCCAGGAGCTCTTTGATTCTCAGTTCTTCCGGCCCGATGCCATCCATGGGCGAAATAGCGCCGTGCAGGACGTGGTACAGGCCCTTGTACCCGCGGGAACGTTCCAGGGCCAGGATATCCAGCGGCTCCTCCACCACGCAGATTCTGGTGGCGTCGCGCTGGGGGCCGGCGCAAATCGGGCAGGGGTCCACGTCGGTGAGGTTCTGACAACAGGAGCAGACGACGATGCGGGCTTTCAATTCCAGGATGGCCTCCGCCAGCTCCCGGACATCCTGGTCCGACTGCTTCATCAGGTAATAGGTGAGACGCTGGGCCGTTTTGGGACCGATGCCGGGCAATTTGTGAAACTGCTCGATCAGCCGCACCACCGGCTCAGCAGGAGGGACAAAACCGGGTTCCAACGTTCTTCTTGCTAACCTTTAACCACGGAACAAATGACGATCCCCGACTTGACCGGGGACGAATGTCGAGTCAATCTATCATGCGCCTGGGCGCACCATGAATGATGAAAATGGTGCGCTCTGCCATTCTGAGCGAAGCGATTGCAGTCCCGATAGTATCGGGATAGTCGAAGAATCCTTCCGGGGCGTGGGCACGAAAGACCCTTCGCCTGCCCCTTCGCTTCGCTCAGGGCTCCGGCTCAGGGTGACATTTTCCGAGCAATGTTTCAATTCCGAATGTTCAAATGTTTGGTCATTCGTCATTCGGACTTCGTCATTTGCTTCCCGCGCTACATGAGACCCGGAATCTTGAGCCCCCCGGTGATGGCGCCCAGGCGGCTCTGTGCCAGTTGCTGGGACTTCTCCATGGCGTCGTTCACCGCAGCCATGACCAGGTCCTGGAGCATCTCCCCGTCCCTGGCTTCCACAACGTCGGGGGCGATCTCCACCTTCTGGACCTTCTGGTGGCCGGTCATGGTGATCTTCACCACCCCTCCTCCCGCCGTGCCCACCACCGTCGCTTTTCCCAGTTCCTCCTGGGCCCGGGCCAGCCGGGCCTGAAGTTCCTGCGCCTGGCGCAATATCTGTTTGTTCATTTGTTCTCCGCGTTCATAATCCTGGCCCCCAGTTTCTCCGCTGCTTTCACCATGGGCATATCTTTCTCAGTCTGGACGATGCACTCCACCTTGCAGGGGCGGCCGATATATTCGCTCAGGAGTTTCTCGGCTGTCTGGCGGTTGCCGTCCTTTTCCAGTTGCTTTTTGTGTATGTCGAATTTGAAGGCCAGCGTAATGGTATCGTTTTCCATCGCCACGGGCCGGCAGGCCCCTCGCAACAGCGCCGCGGCCGGGCTCTTTCTCAGCTCCAATGAAGCCGAAAGCAGGATGTTTCTCCACTGAGTCTTGAGCTGTTCCAGGTTGGTCACCGGTTGGGGAGGCGCCGGCGCTTCCGGAGCGGCCTGGGGGACCGGCGGGACCTCCCGTTCCGGTGCGGCCCGGTAGCTTTGCGGCGGCGGCTCCGTCAGTGACACCGGCGCGGCGACTTTCGCCGGCGGCGGGGGGGCGCCCGCGGGCTTGCGTACCGGCGCCGGCGGACGCTCGGTCGCGGCGCGCACCGGATGAGGGGTTTCTCTGGTTTCCAGCGAGCACTCCAGCAGGGCCAGCTCCAGGGGCAGCGGGGAATAACTATCGAGCTTGACATCGATGGCGCCAAACGTCTGCGCCGCTTTCAGAACGTGGTTCATCGAGACGCCAGCCACCAGCTTTTGCATCTCCTGGACTTCTTCCGGCGTCGCCTCCACGCTTTCCGCCGCGCCGCCCTTGACGAAAAGCAGGGCGCGGAGGTAATTGACCAGCTCGCGGTTGTACTGCCGCAGGTCCAGGCCGTCCCGGGCTGCCTGGTTGATATTGTTCAGGCCGGGAGCGATGCTCCTGTTCATGACATAGCCGGCCAGTTCCCGGATGCGGCCTTCGCCGGAAAGACCCAGGGTCTGGCGCACCTGCTCCAGCTCGATCTTCTGGCCGAAGCTGGCGACCATCTGCTCCAGGATGTTCTCGGCGTCGCGCAGGCTGCCGGTGGAGGCCCGGTTTATCAGCCTCAGGGACTCGGCGTCGATTTCGATGCCCTCGTGCCGGCAAATATGACTCAGGCGGTCCATAACAGCCGGCTGGCCCAGGCGGCGAAAATCGAAACGCTGACACCGGGAAAGGATGGTCGCGGGCACCATGTGAGGCTCGGTGGTGGCCAGGATGAAGATGATGTGGGGAGGGGGCTCTTCCAGCGTCTTCAGCAGGGCGCCGAAGGCCGGTCCGGTGAGCTGGTGCACCTCGTCTACAATATATATCTTGTATCTGGCGCCGGCCGGGGAATAGCCCGCCTTCTCCCGCAACTCCCTGATGTTGTCGATGCCGCGATTGCTGGCGGCATCGATTTCAATGACGTCGAGGGACTTTCCCTCGGTAACCTCCTGGCACACCAGGCAAGTGTTGCACGGCTCGCCCTTGCCGCCGTTGGTCAGACAGTTGACAGCTTTGGCCAGGATGCGGCCGGTGCTGGTCTTACCCGTCCCCCGCGGCCCGCAAAACAAATAGGCGTGGGCGATGCGGCCAGTTTCCAGGGCGCGCTTCAGGGTCCGGGTCACGTGCTCCTGGCCCACCAGTTCCTCCAGGGTCTGGGGCCGCCATTTCCGATAGAAAACCTGGGTGCTCAGCGGGATAACCTTCTAACAACACAAGAGAGAATTACACCGGTATTATAGCACCCTTCTCCGGCAGCCGGAAATGCCAATAACCAACTGCCAGGTTCCAAACGATCCCCTCTCCCCAAAGGGGTGGGTTACGTTGGCGACCCGGAGGCTGGCGGCACAGCTTCCCAAGGGTGTAGGGTGGGTGAAGCGCCCCCACAGCCTGCCCTGGCTGGAGACCATGGCCGGTTTGGGGCGCGGAACCCACCACATCCCCTGCCCCTCCGATGGTGGGTTGCGCTCGCGGACTGGAGCCAAACCGGGAAATGCGCGTTAACGGCCTTCGCCCGGAGATCCGGGGGGGGCGTGCGTGCTCGCTTCACCCACCCAACGAACTTCAAATCCCCCTTGGTCCCCCTTTTTCAAAGGGGGAAACAGCGCGAGCCTTGGCCAGGTTGTTCCAAATGCGGCGCTCCCTCTGCCGCATGCGCCTTCGTTCGGCGGCGTCCTCGTGGTCGTAACCCAGCAGGTGCAGAAAGCCGTGCACCAGCAGCCGGTCCACCTCATCCTCCACCGAAGTCATGGCCTCCCGCGCCTGCTTCTGCGCCTGGGGATAGGAAATGATCACCTCGCCGAGTTGCGGCGCGATGTCACCGGGCAGAACGAACGTCTCTTTGTCACTTGTCCTGCCGTCGCCCCGGCCGTTCCCCGACATGGAGAAAGAGAGGACATCCGTAGTGCGATCGGCGCCCCGAAAACGCTGGTTCAAGCGGCGCACTTCCTCATCGTCGGTGATGAGAAGGGCCGCTTCCAGGGGCGAAGGCGCACCTTCATCCTTCAGGATATTGAGAACGGTCCGTCTGAGACGCTTGATATCCGGGTGAGGCGTAAAACGCTTCTTGAGTCTTATTCCTACTTGCCACTTCGCCATGAAACGATTCCTCCCCCCGCCCCGAAAGGGGCGCTTGATTCCGCAGCCATGCCGGAGTAATCATAGCACAGGGTTGACGCCTCCTCAAGGGTACTTTCGGACTATTTTGAACAAATCTTATTGTTTAAGTATAATGTTCAGCTAACAGCTTTCAGCCGTCAGCCGTAGCGACACCCCTTGCGGGTGTCGCAAGTGGAATCGCTTGCCAACGGGGATACGACAGGGGCAAGCCCTGTCGCTACGGACCAGCAACCCACGGGCTAGCGGCCGATGGCCCCTCGCCCCAAGCTGAAAGCTGCAAGCTGTTAGCTGTAAGCTGTCGGCTGCTTGCTGTAAGCCCTGATGGAGGTATCGTGAACTTGCCACAGAGGCCGTCCGCCTTCCTGGTCCGGAACCTGCGGCTGCTTCCCCGGGGGAAAGCGCTGGATATCGCCGCGGGGGAAGGCCGCAACGCCCTGTACCTGGCCCGAAAAGGGTTCCAGGTTGATGCCGTAGACATATCTGCGGAGAAGGTGGCAACCCTATCGGGTAAGGCCTGCCAGCTCGGCCTCCCTGTCAGAGGGATCGTCGCCGACCTGGAAACGGGCTGCCAGATTCCCCCGGCGGCCTATGAACTGATCATCTGCTTCAACTATCTGCAAAGGTCCCTCTTTCCCCGGATCGAGGCCGGTCTGAAGAGCGGGGGCGTACTGCTCTACGAGACCTTCACCATCGACCAGACGAGGTTCGGCAAACCGCGAAACCCGGACTATCTCCTCAAGCACGGAGAACTGAAGGCCGCCTTTGGCGACCTCCAGTGCCTGCGCTACTGGGAAGGGATTGTCGGGAACAGAAAAGCCGTTGCCCGGATGATTGCCCGGAAAATGTCAACCTGTCCCGACACGTCGGGACTCTCGGAACGGAGCATGCTCCGTTTCGGAGAGCCCGGGCCCCGACCGAAGCGAAGGGGCAGTCGTCCCGACAGGTCGGGATGCTCCCCCGCCCCAAAGAACTTGTCCTGAGAAGGGCGAAGGATTCTTCGACTTCGACTCGCTTGCGCTTGTCTTCGCTCGGAATGACATTTTCATCCTTGATGGCGCGCCATCGGTGCACGATAGATTGCCGAAGAGTTAGCTGCCCGCGTCTCCGTGCGCAGAGGGCTATTGCTTTGGCCGCAGATTGTCGCTATACTATTAATCGCTGGCCTGAATTCACTCGACAGGCGTTTGAATGGCGGATTAACTACGGACAGTCCAATGTGAAGGAGGCATCTTGTATAACAGAATTCTCATTCCCCTGGATAGTTCTGAGCTGGCGGAGTGCGTTTTGCCCCACGTCGAGGCCATCGCCAGAGGCTGTGGCGTTAAGGAGGTCATTGCGGTGACGGTGGTCGAGCCCGTTTACTATTTCGCCGATGACGGCGGCGTGGGAACTATAGACGTCATCAAGCTGCAACAGGTGCGTGAAGAAGGCGCCGCCGGTTACCTCAACGAGGTGGCGAAGAAGCTGGAAGAGAAGAAGCTCAACGTGAAAACAGCCCTGCTGAAAGGCAACCCGGCGGACTCGATCGTCGATTACGCGAAGTCCAACAACGTGGACCTTATCGCCATGGCGACCCACGGGCGAAGCGGCATCAGCCGCTGGGTGTGGGGCAGCACCGCTGAGAAGATCCTTCGCGCGTCGCCAGTCCCCATCTTGCTGGTCAGGCCCGACGGGGGCTGCAAGGTCTAAAGCAGTCGATAGTCGGCAGTCGATGCCGGGCGGGGTTGTAGCCGCTCCGCTTTGCGGAGCGGGGGTGGTGAGCCGTGAATCAACCAGGTTAGCCCATGCATAAAGCGCGATAATGCAATAACCTCGACGAATGCGAGGAAGTCGATAAGTTCACCAGGGGGGTGCGATTCCCATGACTGAAGAACCGATTGGCGAAGTGACCGATTTTTTCTCCCGGCCCGTAGTGGCGGCGGTGCATCTCACCGGAACTTTGAAGGTGGGTGACACCATTCGCATAAAGGGCCACACTTCGGAATTGCAGGTCCAGGTGACTTCAATGCAAATCCACAACCAGAACGTTTCCGAAGCGAAAGCTGGCGACGACGTGGGTATCAAGGTGACGGAGCGGGTGAGGCGGGGCGACAAGGTCTACAAGTTAATCTAGAGTTGATGGCAATAACCCGGAAGAATCCTTACCCGGACAGGCCGGAACCAAAAAGGCCATCCAAATCCGAAATCCGAAGCACGAAATCCCAAACAATCGGCCATCCCGACGAGTCGGGACAATGAACGATGAAAATGTCATTCTGAGCGAAGCGAGCGTAGCGAGCGTAGTCGAAGAATCTTTCG
>JACQUA010000353.1 GCA_016210565.1 Chloroflexota bacterium | reverse complement strand
GTGGTACCGGTTATTCGCAACCTCGCCTGGAGCAATCAAACCTTTGGCTGCGCCTATGTTCCACATCTCAAGAGACGCTCTGTGTCCAGCCCTGGAGATGTGGGTAAGGATCAGTTTTTGAAAGGGGGATCAAGGGAGATTACCGACTAGCGACTGTTCAGACTGCTTGACTGCTTGACTGCTTGACTGCTTGACTGCCCGGCTTCTGGCGGGCACGCGGCAGCGTGCCGCTACGATTCCCGGTACCACAGGCCACCGCGCCTGTGAAAGTATCTACGAAACCCGTGTCCTCCTTTATCATTCCCTTTGCGTTTCCTCCACCACGTCTGCTATCATTATGCGTTGAAGGCCCCTCTCCGTTCCGGCCATCGACTGCCGGCCGCCGGCTGCTGGCGGGCACGCGGCAGCGCGCCCCTACGGACTGCTTAGACTGTTTACATGCTTCTTGAAAAGACCATCACGGTTGACCTCGGCCCCTCCAGCTACGACGCCGTAGTGGGCTACGGCCACCTGGCCTCTCTGCCCCACCGCCTGCGCGCCATCTCCGGCAGCAACTCCATTTTCGTCATCACCGATAGCCGGGTCGGACCTCTCCACGGCCCACGCCTCGTGGGGACCCTCAAGGACGGGGGATTCGTCGATGTCCACCTCGAAGCGGTGCCTGAGGGCGAGGCATCCAAGTCCATAGAGACCTGGGACCACCTTCTGGGCTGCCTGCACACCTTCATGGAGGGCAGGCAGGAGAAGCCCCTCATATTGAATCTCGGGGGCGGCATGGTAGGCGACCTGGGGGGCTTCGCGGCTGCTACCTATACCCGCGGCTGCCCCTACGTCCAGGTCCCCACCTCCCTCATGGCCATGGTGGATAGCAGCCTGGGGGGAAAGGTGGGCATCGACTATCGCACCGCCAAAAACATCATCGGCAGCTTCTACCAGCCGCGACTTGTCTTCGTGGACATTGCCTATCTCGCCACCCTGGATATGCGAGAGGTCAGGTCGGGCCTGGCCGAGGTGGTCAAATACGGCGTGATTAAAGACGGCGCTCTTTTTGACTTCACCGAAACGCACCGTCAGAAACTGCTCGCCCTGGACGCCGCGACCATCTTCCATGTCATCACCCGGTCGCTGGAGATAAAGGCCAGGGCGGTGGAGCAGGACCCCCTGGACAACAAGGGGGTCCGGATCATCCTCAACTACGGTCATACTATCGGCCACGCCGTCGAGGCCGCCTCGGAATACGTCTACAAGCACGGCGAGGCGGTGGGCATCGGCATGGTTGGCGCCAACTTCCTCGCCTGCCAGTTGGGGTTGCTGGGCCGGGACAAAGCCCTCCGCATCAGCAGCCTTCTTCAAGCCCTCGGTCTACCAGTGGCCGCTCCCGGTCTCGACCCTTCCCGCGTGGCCGGTCTTCTCATCCACGACAAGAAATTCACCGGCCGCGCCAACCGGTTTGTTCTCCCCACAGATATCGGCGTGGTGAAAACCGTCTCCGGCATAGACGATAGCCTCGTCCAGGAAGCCATCCGCCACGTTACCCAGCAAACGTAGGGTGGGTTAAGCGCAGGACGGGTGAATGTGGGGTCGGGTGGCTGCGCGAACCCACCTTAATGCTGGAGGCCCCGTCATGCCCGGCAAGAGTCACGAAGCGCAGGGCGGGTGAAGCCAGCAAACACACCACTCCCGTTTCAGCCACGGGCACTGTCATTCATGCCAGCGCAATACGCTCCCAACCGCGGGCGTAACCCACCGTCCTTGAGGCCGCTGGACGCACCCCGGACTCAGGACTCTCGACTTGCTTACCCTATCCGTCCGGAGAGGTGGCGGCCGCCCAGCAGGTGCACGTGCAGATGGGGGACAACCTGGTCCCCTTCCGGGCCGCTGTTGATCACCACCCGGTAACCCCGCTGGGCGACCTTTTCCTTAGCGGCGAGAAGCCAGGCCACCTGCACCAGGCGGCACACCAGCGGCATATCCTCCGGCGTGGCCGCCGCCAGTGACGCCAGGTGGGTACGGGGCAATATCAGAAGGTGCACCGGCGCCTGGGGGTTTATGTCCCGTATCGCCACCACCGCATCGTCCTGATAGACCGGTTCCCCCGGTATTTCGCCGGCGATGATCTTGCAGAAAATACAGTTTGCGTCCTTCACCGAGGAGTTCCTTGAGTTATTGAGTTATTGTGTTGTTGAGTTATTGAGTTCCCCACCCACCTGACGGCTGGGGACCGCCGACTAACAACTGCCAACTGCCGAAGGGCACGCGACAGCGTGCCGCTACGGGCTGCCGACTGCCGACTGCTCAGGCTGCTTTACAGCCCCATCCCCTGCGCCACCAGTTCCCGGTGCACGTCCGCGTCGCCAAAGGCCAGCTCGGCAGCCTTGGCGCGGCGGTAGTACAGGGGGAGGTCATGGTCCTCGGTAAAGCCAATCGCCCCGTGAATCTGATGCGCCAGCACCAGGCACCGCCGATAGGCGTCGCTCACGAAAGCCTTGGCAATCGATACCTCCCGGGCGCAGGATAGTCCCTCGCTCAAGGCCCATGCCGCCTGGTAGGCGATAAACCGCGAACCATCGAGATCGATGGCCATGTTGGCGCAATAATGCTGGATCGCCTCAAAGCTCCCGATGGGCTTGTCGAACTGCACCCTCTCCTTGGCGTAGGTCGTGGTCATCTCGAGCACCTGCTGGGCGCCGCCCACCATTTCCGCCGCTTTCCCCACCGCGGCGCATTGCAGCACCCTGTCCAGATAGGTCCACCCTTTGTCCACCTCTCCCAGGACCCCATCCTTGCCCACGACGACGTTGTTGAACACCACCTCCGCCTGCTTGTCGCCGGCGATGGTCTTCAGCGGGGTACACTGCACCCCGGCCGTTCCCGCCTTGACCAGGAAAAGAGTGATCCCCTCTTTCTTATTGGGGGTCTTCTTCGTTCTTGCCGCCGCCACCAGCCAGTCCGCCGCCTGCCCGTCCTGAACGAACAGTTTTGTACCGTTAATGTGGTAATCGCCGTCCACCGAGGCCGTCGTGGAAATCCCCGCCGGGTCGTAGGTGGCCGAAGGCTCGCTGAGGGCCAGGGCCACGGTCAGCTTCCCGGCAGCGATGCGGGGAAGAAACTCTTTTTGCTGCTCTTCGCTCCCCGCAGTCTGAATACAGAGACCTCCCAGAATCACCGTGGAGAAGAACGGACCCGGCAGACAGGCGCGGCCCATTTCCTCCAGCAACACCGCCAGGTCCAGGAAATTGCCCCCTCCCCCGCCATACTTCTCCGGGAAGACCAGCCCCATCCAGCCGAGGCCGGCCATTTCCTGCCATAGCTCCGCGCTGTAGCCCTTTTCGTCCTTTTCCATCTCCCGGACGAATTTCTTGGGGCAGCGGCTGGTAAGAAAGTCCCGGGCCATTTTTCGCAGCATTTCCTGCTCTTCGGTTAATGCGAAATCCATTGAAGACTCCTTGATTAGTCTTTAGTCGTGAGTCCTGGGTCGTTAGTCGGTAGGGTGGGGAACTCAATAACTCAACGAACTCAAGAAACTCGTTTAAGCGGCCGGCAGTCCCAGCCCCCTCATGGCGATGACATTCCTCAGTATTTCCGATGTCCCCGCCTGGAGGGTATAGCCCGGGGCGATCAGATACGATCCGGCCGCCATACCACCCAGGGCCACCCACTTGGAACCCTCCTTGAGCTGTCCGAACGGGCCCAGTATGGTTACGGCCGCCGCCGCCAGCCGCTGCTGGAACTCCGTGCAGTAGGTCTTGGCCAGGCTCGCCTCATAGTTCGGAATCCGGCCCTGGCTCAATACCCACGCCACCCGGTATATTAACAGCCGCCCCACCTCGAACTCGATCGTCAGCTCCGCCAGCCGGTGCCGGATAATCGGGTCCTTGGACAGCGTTCCTCCGTTTCGTTTCGTCTCCCGGGCGTAGTCCAGGATTCTCTCAAAAAGGGGATAGTTGGCCATCAACCTCTCCATGCCGCTTCTTTCGTAATCGAGCTGGGCCACGATCTGCTTCCACCCCTCGTTCCTCTTGCCCATCAGGGAACTCTTCGGGACTCTGACATTATCAAAGAATACCTCGTTGAAATGGTGGCCCCCGGTCATATCCACCAGGGGCCGCACCGTGATCCCCGGCAAACTCATGTCCACCAGCATTTCGCTGATGCCGCGGTGCTTGGCCACGTTAGGGTCCGTCCGGACCACCAGGTAGATATAGTTGAAGGAATGCGCCCCGCTGGTCCACACCTTCTGCCCGTTGACCACAAAGTGATCGCCCTCCTCCACCGCCCTCGTCTTCAGCGACGCCAGGTCGGAACCGGCCTCCGGCTCGCTCATCCCCAACCCTACATACACCTCCCCCTTAATGATCCTTGGCAAAAAGTCCTTCTTCTGCTCCTCGGTCCCGAAAGCGATGACGGATGGCCCGATCTGCCGGTCGCTGAACCAGTGCGCCGCCACCGGCGCCCCGTAGCGGAGAAGCTCTTCTGTCAACACCAGCCGGTCCAGATAGGTCCGCCCCTGCCCCCCATAGGCCTTCGGCCACGTCATCCCGATCCACCCCTTGGCAGCCACCTTTTTCGAGAATTCCGGGTCGTGTCCCACAATCCAGGCATCGCACCTCGTCTCGTAGGTCCCCTTCTTCCTCTCGCCCTCCAGGAACTCCCGCACCTCTTTCCGGAAGTTTTCCTGCTCCGGTGTAAACCTGAAGTCCATGTCGCCTTACTCCTTTTTCGGCCGTAAAGGGGTTTTCTCCCCCTTCTGCAACAGGGGGATAGGGGGGATTTTCTCCCCCTTTCGCCAAAGGGGGATTAAGGGGGATTTCCCTCCCCCTTTTTCAAAGGGAGAGACGCATTCGGCCCCGCGCCTTACCGGTTGAGCTCTACCGCCAGGCAGGTCACGGTCCTGGTTATGCCGGCGATGGGGTGGATGCCGCTGGTCACCAGGTTCCCGATGGCGTTCAAGTTGGCGCCCTCGACAACCGCTATGATGTCATAAGGTCCGGTGACCAGGTCCACGGATTTCACACCCGCGACCTGAGACAGTTCCTTGACAACGTGCCTGGCTTTGTCCACAGCCGTCTCGATCAAGATAAATGCCTTTGTCGCCATGCTATGCCTCCTTGGTTCGTAATCAATGCCGGACCTCCCACCATGCGCCCCGCCCCCCTCCGATTCCTGAAAACAGGACGAAACAAAGCCCGTTGTCGACACGCGGGAGAAGCCAGAGACCTTGACGCTTTCCGGCGCTAAGGGCGCGCCAACTCCTTTGTGAGTGAAAAACAAAGAGAACCGGTCAGCAAGGAGAAAGACCTGTGACGGGAGGTGAAACAAGTCTAGTATAAATCACCTTTGTTACATATGTCAACAGTCCCGCCGGAGGTCTCACGGGGGCCCCACCGGGTGGCGCAGGCCTCCGTGCCTGCGCGCCTTATTTCTCATCCTTCATGGCCCTGGACTGCCGGGCACGGGGGGTTGCCCGGAAAATGTCAGCATTCAACGATGCCGGGCGTAGCGGCGAGGTTCCCTCACCGGGCGGGGCGCGGTTCCCGCGCCCCTGTATGCGTCTTGACTATTGCCTCTTGTTGGGCTAAAGTATCTATCGGCCAATAATGACCCGGACTACCTGAAGAAATCATGACATTCCGGTCCTGTGCCCTGCCTGCCCCCCGGGTCTCTCATTCTGAGCGAAGCGAAGAATCTTTGCCCGGAATTGCGCGATTAACCGCCAGCGCTAGCAAAGGAGAGTTGTAGTTGTTCAAACTGTCTCTGCTGCCCAGAGAGGGCAAGTTCTTCCTCCTCTTCGAACAAAGCGCCAGCAACGCCGTTAAAGTGTCCCGGCAACTCCAGGAGATGCTGTACCACTGGGACAATATCGAGGAACGGATAAAGGCCATCACCGAGCTCGAGCACGAAGGGGATACCATCGCCCATGAAATCATCTCCCAACTCCACCGCACTTTTGTCACCCCGTTTGACCGCGAGGACATCGCCCTCCTGGCCCATTCCCTGGACGACGTCACCGATTTTGTCCACGCCGCCGCCGACGCTATGTTCCTTTATAAGGTCGAAGCCCCCACCAACCGGGCCAAGGAACTCGCTGACATAATCGTCGAAACTGCGGTCGAAGTGGAAAAGGCATTATCCGAAATGCGCCGCCGCATCGAGCTTTACCACATCCTCAGACATTGCGTGGAAATCAACCGCCTGGAAAACCAGGCCGACCGCGTCTACCGGTCCGCCCTGGCCGAGCTTTTCGCCGACTCCAGGGATATTCCCTACATTATCAAGTGGCGTGAAATCTACGAATACATGGAGACGGCCACCGACCGCTGCGAAGACGTCGCCAACGTGCTGGAAGGAGTGGCGCTGAAGTATACATGAGCCAGTACCACCCCGACACGTCGGGGTGAGAGCCGGAAATTCTGCGACGCCGGGATTAGACTGGGCAATCAGCAATACCCCGTACCACACCCCCACGCCCGCGACCACCGGAGTTTGAGACCTTGACTTATTGTGCGAATGAGTATCATGGACCAGGAATCGGAGGGACGCCATCAGTCGGCGACAGATTAAATCATTGTTCGAGATCCGGGGCTCACCCCGACGGATCGGGGTGGTACCGGTTAGTGGGATAACCCGCGCTTGACACTCTCACTGGCGTTAGTCCTGTTCCTGGTGCTGGTGGCGGAATTCGTCAACGGCTGGAACGATGCCCCCAATGCCATAGCCACCGTCGTTTCCACCAGGGTACTGCGGCCCATGTACGCCATGATCATGGCGGCTGTTCTCAACATCCTCGGCGCGGCGCTGACCGGCACGGCCGTGGCGGCGACCATAGGGACCGGGATCGTCCGGCCCGACGCGGTGGGGTTGCCGGTGGTGGCCGCCGGCGTCCTGGGGATTGCCATCTGGGGGGGGCTTGCCACCCTTTTGGGTCTGCCGATCAGCATTTCCCACGGACTGATCGCTGCCCTGGCCGGCGCCGGGCTGGCGGCCGTCGGCCCGCAGGTCCTCCTGTGGGCCGGCTGGCAAAAGGTAATCATCGGCCTTGGTTTTTCCACTTTCCTCGGTTTCTTCCTGGCCCTCACGATCATGGTAACCCTCTACTGGCTCTTTCGCGGCATAAAGCCGCATACGGGCAGGGCCATCTTCGGGAAAGTCCAGATGCTGTCAGCCGCCTTCATGGCCTTCAGCCACGGCAGCAATGACGGCCAGAAGTTCATGGGAGTGTTCACCCTGGCGCTGGTCTTAGGCGGCGTCCTGCCCGCCTTTCACGTCCCTTTCTGGGTGGTCATACTATGCGGCACGGTCATGGGACTGGGCACCGCTTTCGGCGGATGGAGGGTGATGAAGACCATGGGCTTTGGCTTGACGAAGCTGGAACCCATCCATGGCTTCGCCGCCGAGACTTCCGCCGCCTCCGCCATCCAGTTAGCTTCTTTCCTCGGCATACCCCTCAGCACCACTCATACCATCAATACCGCCATCATGGGGGTGGGCGCCAGCCGCCGCTTTTCCGCGGTGCGCTGGGGTGTCGGCAGGAGAATCGTTTTCGCCTGGATATCAACCTTCCCCGCCTGCTTCCTCCTCGGCTTCGGCCTCGCCTGGCTCTTCAAGTTCGTACTCTAGCAACATTCCAGCATTACAGATTAACAGATTGCGGATTACTCCGTTAACCGTCGAATCGTGCAAAAAATGGAAAGAAAGAGATGGAACCACGAATAAACACTAATGAACACGAAATAATCTGCAAAGGGCCGGGACGGGGAATCGTTGCCAATTCGGTGAACCCGTACTGGAACGGGGAAGACTATTTGTGTCTATTCGTGTTTATTCGTGGTTTGGATTATCAACGCTGATTGGCTCCGGCTCGTCCGGGTTAGAGATTACAGATTACAGATTCCCCGCCCCCCCAGGATTCCAAACAGGAGATTTGGAGATCCAAGACTTGCACGCAAGAACTCAATAACCCAAATAACCTAATAACTCAACGAACCTTATGAACCTTCTAACCTTCCAACCCCCCGCGGCCCCATGACCTTAGTCCCCCCACCTTTTTTCCTATGTGCTTTTACGCAATAACACAAGCGAAAACACCCACCAGGCGCTCACACCTCGCTTGACAAAGGCCCAGCCATGATGATATAAGTTCATGTTGGGTCATAGTACGCTACGAACCTCACCAGCCGCAAACCAGAAAGGCAGGAAATCCTGCCGCCGCGCCTCCATCATGAAGAAGAGGGATTTTGTACCGGCCGGGCGGAGACCGCCTGCGCCGTGCGGGCAGAGACTGCGTTCCGGTTGAGGGAGACGCGACATTCTGTAATAATCGCCCGAAGGAGGTAAACAATGAAAAGATCCAGGTCCACCATGGTTGCCGTACTCCTATCAGTCCTGGTCCTGCTCTCCGTCAATGCCCTTCCTGCTCTGGCGGCCAAGCCGGTAGATTTTGATGCCGCCGGCGTCATTACTTCCATCTCGCCGGGTGACGTGGCCCCGGTGGGGGATAGCGGCAAGTGGCGGGTCATCCTTCGCGAGATAGGGGGCACCCTCTCCGGGGACATCAACGGCGCCTTCAAGATGAAGTACAAGGCCAACGTGGACTCAACGCAGTCGGGCAATCTCCACGGCAGGGTTGATGTCGGAGATTACAGGCTGAATGTGAATGGCAAGATCAAACCTGTCGAATTCGTAGGCTTTTACTCGCATCCGGTCTACGGGCCGGTTCCCCTGCTGAAGATTGAACTCAGCGGCCACTGGAACTTCATCGAAGGAGAACAGGGCGAGGGGCAGTGGCAAGCCTGGGCCATATTTATCCCGACCCCGGACGGCCATGTGGGCTTGATTACAGCCAGCGGCTTTAACCTCTCCGGGCAATGGCAACCGTAGGCTCCGGGCCGCCAACTGGGTCATTAAACATACCTCACCACAGCGACCCAGAGGCCGTAGAGACACTTTCCAGATGAGGCCCGCTGTGGGCGCACTCCGCCAGCGGGCCCCCATTGTCTGCGTGTTCTCAGCACCCCGGTGGTGAAAGTCGTCAGCGTGACCAAGAGCAAGGTAAAATCCACCGCGGTGGGCGTGGCAGCGATGAGGGCGATGGGCGCTCAGGAGCGCGACCCCTCAGTAAGGAATCCGGATTATCTCGCCATAAGGCTCCTGCCGCCGGGCCTCCGCATTCTGTTGGGCCTGCGGCCCCTCGCCCGGCTCGTACTGCGACAATATCACCGCACCCTTCCAGGCGCCTACTATTTCCACATCGCCCGTACCAAGCACATCGATGCTATAGTCACCCAGTCGGCGGCGCAGGGTATCCGCCAGCTAGTCATCCTGGGCGCCGGACTCGATACCAGGGCCTACAGGCTTCATGACGTCCTGAAAGACGTGAAGGTGTATGAAGTCGACTATCCCGGCACCCAGGAAAAGAAGAGGGCCTGCGCCGCCAAACTCGCGGACATCCCCCGGGCCGGCATCAGCTACGTCCCGCTCGATTTCAACATCCAGGGCCTCGATGCCCTGCTCGCTTCAGGTTATTCACCCTCCCTCGCCACCCTGTTTATCTGGGAAGGTGTTTGCATGTACCTCACGCCGGAGGCAGTGGACAAGGTCCTTGAATTCATCAGGGATCACGCTGCCCCGGAGAGCAGCATCGTCTTTGACTACATCTTCAAAGGGATGGTGGAAGGTAGGTGCGACTACTACGGGGCGAGGGAGAGCTCGAGGTATGTAGCCAAACGCGGTGAGCCTTACACCTTCGGGATTGAAGAGGGAACAGCCAGGGAATTCCTGGCCGCCAGGGGATTCCGGCTGGCATCCGAGTTTACCCCGGACATGCTGGAAAGGGCGTACCTCACCGGAAGCGGCGGCAGGACCACCGGGAAGGTCTACGGGTATACCAACATAGTCCATGCCCGCGTCGGGCCGGTTGGATAGCGGGCCCGTCCATGAAGGGCGACACGGCCGCCATCACGCGCATAGAGGTCGAGACGCCCCTGGTGGCCCCGGCGCTGCCGGTGCGGCTCCGGTCCAACGTATACGCTTTCAGGGGCAGTTCCGGCACAGTCCTGTTCGATTGCGGTCCAAAGGAAGCCACCCTTGCCCTCCGTTCCAGGCTGGGTAGCGGCCCCGTCAGCCTCATACTCCTCACCCATGGCCACGCCGACCATGCCGGCGGCGGCAGCTACTGGATTCACTCCGGCGCCAGGGTGCTGGTCCCCGAGGACGATTGCCCCATGGTCCGCGCCGGCGGCCCCCCGGTCCCCTTTCATGCCTTCCGATACCCCCCCTTCGAGCCCACTGCCGCCGTCCTGCCCGGGCACAGGATCGGCGTCGGGGCGGATTTCGATTTCTCGGTCATCGCCACCCCCGGCCATACGCCGGGTTCAGTGTGCTACCACGACGAGGCCCGCGACGTGCTGGTCTGCGGCGACCTCTTTTTCGGCCCGCTACGGGGCTACATGGTAACCTTCTTACTGGAGTTCGTGACCGCCCGAAAGCAGTCTGACCTCGAGCTCAGGCGTCAGATCGAGTCCCTGGAGGGTTTGCTCCGCCGCCAGGTCATCAGGAACACCACGCTCATACTGCCCGGTCACGGCCCGGAGTACCACCTCCGCGACGAACCCACAGCCCCCAACCGCTCCATCAACCTGTTGCGCCGCTGTATGAGCCATGCGCCGACCGTCTTTGCGAGCGAAGCGAAGCAATCCCCCGGATTATCGTCAAGCAATATCGGCAGACAGCAATCAGCAGTCAATCACCCGTGCACCTATGGCGCACCACCAAGGATGATTATGTCATTCTGAGCGAAGACGAGCGCCAGTCCCGATAGAATCGGGAGAGTCGAAGAATCTTTCGGGCCGGGGGCATCAAAGACCCTTCGCCTACCCCTTTCGCTTCGCTCAGGGCTCCGGCTCAGGGTGACATCTTCTGAGCAGCGATCAGCCTTCAGCAGTCAGCTCATAGCTGATGGCTTATGGATGTTAGCTGATAGCTCATAGCATCGGAGGACAATTTGCAACGGCCTTGGTATCTAGAAGAAGACGGCGAACCCGCCTGGACGAAACATTGCGGCTTTTTTGACCTGACGGCGGCCGAGTTCCAGACCATCCAGGACGAGCTACTCAGCCAGCAGTTGGCCCGCGCCGGCGAACTGGTGACCTACAGGGACTTCGCCAGGGGCGAGCGACCCGGAGGAGTGCAGTGGTTCCGGTCCCACCTGCCTCTGACCACGTATGATGACTACGCCCCTTATCTGAATAACAAAGATGAAAAAGGGGTGGCCCCGGAAGGCAGTCACTGGGTTTTTACCACCGGAAGGGGGGGCGCCGGCAAATGGATTCCTTATACTGCCGAGGCCTTGAAAAGACTCCTCGTCAGCAGTGTCACCACCCTTCTCCAGGCATCGGCCTCCCGCAAGGGGGAAGTCAACATCAGGGGCGGCGAGACCATTCTCAACTGCATCGCTCCCGCCCCATTCCTCACCGGGCTGATGTTCAATCTTCTGTGTGAGAACCTCCGCCTCCGCCTTCTGCCGCCTCCCCAGACAGGCGCCGGCACGGAGTTTAAGGCAAGAATAGAAGCCGGCCTGCAAACCGCCCTTTCGACGGGTCTCGACATTGTCGGTTCCCTCCCCAGTGTGCTGGTGAGAATCGGAGAACTCATGTCCTCCGGCAAGAGCCGCCGGGGCCTCAGCGGCAGACGGCTCTCTCCCGGTGCATTGCCGCGCCTGCTCCGGGCATATTCCATTTCCCGGTGGAACAGGCGTCCCATTATGCCCAGGGATATCTGGCGACCCACGGTCCTCCTTAGCTGGGGACTGGATACGGATAGCTACCGGCCAAGGATAAAGCACTACTGGGGAAAAGACCCGCTGGAGTTCTACGGATGCACCGAGGCCGGCATTCTCGGCATCCAGGCCTTCAACCGCAAAGGTCTCACCCTGGTCCCCTACCCCGCCTTCTTCGAGTTCATCCCGGAAGAGGACTGGGACCGCGACCGTTCGCGGAGCGACCGCCAACCACGCACCGTCCTGCTGGCAGAGCTGGAGCCGGGCAAGCGATACGAGGTTGTGCTGACCAGCTTTTACGGAATGCCCTTCATCAGGTACCGTGCGGGACACTTGATAAAAGTAATCTCCATCGGAGACCCTCAAACGGGGGCATCCCTTCCTCAAATAGCCCTCGTAGGCCGCGCCGATCAGACCATCGACATAGGGGGATTCACCCGCCTCGACGAAAGGACCCTGCTCCAAGCCCTGGACCGCTGCCCCTTTCCCCGTGGCAACTGGATGGCCGCCAGGGAAATCTCTGACGGTTCCCCTCTCCTCCGCTTCTACGTGGAGACGGACAGCGAGTGGGATGAGCAACAGGTCCAGCAGTCCCTCCATGGATCCCTCGCCGAAATAGACCCCTCCTACCGGGACCTTCAAGACTTGCTCGGGCTCAAACCCCTCCGCGTGACGCTCCTCACGCCAGGTATCTTTGATCGCTTTTCCTACGAAAAAAAGCGCCAGGACCCGGGCTTCAGCTCGGCCAGCCTGCCCCACGTCAACCCTTCCCCTTCGGTTATTCACGATATCCTCGCCATCAACGCGGAGTTTCCGCAGGAGTCTGGAGTGGCCTGAGCGGAACGCGGACGGTCCTTCTCCCCCCTTTGAAAAAGGGGCACTAAGGGGGATTCAGGAACTTCTCCCCTTTTTGCAAACTGACCCTTACCCATAATGGAGGTTGCTGGACACAATACATGTTGGACAGTGACACCCACGTAGGGTGGGTTAAGTGCAGCCGTGGTGTGGGGAGTCAGGGTGGCTGTGCGAATCCACCACAGGAGCGCCCAAGAAACCAGGGACCATGACAACCCGTCGAAATGGTAGGTTCGCGTCCCGATGAGTCTTTCAGACAAATCGGGACGCTTAACTTACCCTACGCTATTGTGTCCAGCCCTGGAGATGTGGGTAAGGATCAGTTTTGCAAAGGGGGATCAAGGGGGATTTGAAAAATCCTTTCGCCACGAGTTAGAATTCCCCTGTATCCCCCTCAGCAAAGGGGGAGTAAGGCTTTGAGCTTCTGATGTTTTACAGATTGCTGCCTATCGCAGCTTTCCTTATGGAGGCCATCCTCATCTGGGCGCTCCTCAGGGTCTGGAAGAGGCGCGCCCTCTACCCTGTCCTCCTTCTCTATCTCATCAGCATCGCCATCTGGGCTTTCTTCATCGGCGGATTGCGCTACAGCTCCTCTTTGGAAACGGCCCTGATCTGGGAAAAGCTGGTATTCCCCCTCATACCGTTGATGTCCCTGTTGCTTTTCCACTTTTGTTTCCTTTTCACCGGCGAAACCGGGACCCGGAAACCCCTGACCGCCGTCTACGTCCTCAATCTCTCCGCTTTTGCGCTCAGCTTCACCCCACTGGTACTTCAGGGCGTCCAGTTGAGACCCTATGGTTATGCCCCTGTGGTCGGCCCCCTGGGAAGCGTCTGGTTTGCCAGCGTCTACGTTCCTCCCCTCTGGGGCATGCTCCTTCTCTGGCGTTTTTACCGTTCGTCACACCTTCCCGAAGACAGGAACCGCGCCCTTTACCTTCTCGCTGGACTCGCATTTCTGCTGGCCGGCGGCGTTACCGACTGGTTGGCTGCCCTGGGAAGATTCCCACATCCCCTGGGCATGGTTGGCCACATCATCCTGTCCGCTCTCATCACCGTTGCCGTCATCCGTTACCACCTCTTTGACATCCGTCCCCACTTTTACTCCGTCGCCGCCTATTTCCTGGCTGGTGGAGCGGTTATCGTGGCTTACGGCGCCATTTGGTCCATGTCGAGCTATCTTCTCCAGGGAAGTGCTCTGCTCATTGTGGTGCCATTGGGTCTCGCACTTTATCCCGCCACCCGGTGGCTTCACCGCACCCTGGCCGCATGGTTCAACCGGAGGAAGTTTGAGAGCCGCAAACTTCTCGAGGACCTCCCCAGGGAGGCAGCCAAAATCCTCGACCTGGACGAGCTTGCCAGCAGCCTCACCAGAGCCGTGGCGGCGGTCATGACAGCGTACCCGGTGCACCTCTATCTCTACAATGCCGAAAGAAAAGTGCTGGAACCGATAAACTCAACCGGCGGCAACCATCATCGTTTCCCTTCCTTCCCCGAAAACGGACTCTTCGCCTCCCGGCTGAAGGCCATCGACCATGCCCTGACGGCCAGGGACCTGCTCGTTGACCCCGTGCTTCGTGTCATGCCTGACCACGAACGGCAATCCGTAATTACCCTGGGAGGCCAGGTATTCGTGCCGCTCAAGAGCCGGCAACGGCTGGTAGGCATGATGGTCCTGGGGGAAAAGGCTTCCTGGGAGACCTATAACCGGCAGGAAATAGACCTCCTGGCCAAGACGACCCAGCATGTGGCCATGGTCCTCGACAATGCGCGACTTTACAGTGACGCCTTGCGGGCCAGAAACAACCTGGAAACCTGGCTCAACAGTATGAGCGACTCCGTCATCATCGTCTCCCCGGAACACGAAGTCCAGTTCATGAACCGTAACGCTATTACCAGATTCGGAAGCAACATGGGAAGACCCTGCTGGGAGGTACTGGGAAGAAACACCCGGTGTCCGGTTTGCCTCGCTCAGCCCACCCTCCCCGGCATGCCGCAGAGCGAGCAGCAACCGGTGTCCATCAAGGACAGGCTGTACGATGCCTCGGCAGCCCCCCTCGTCAATCCGGACGGCACCACTTCAGTGATCGAGGTCCTCCGCGACATCACCGAGCGAGAGCAGGCCGCCCAGGAGAGAAGGGAATTGGAGCGAAAGGCCCAGGTGGCCAGCCGTCTCGCCACCGTGGGGGAAATGGCATCCGGCATCGCCCACGAGATCAATAACCCCCTCACCGGCGTCATCGGCTTTTCCGACCTCCTTCTCAAAGAAGACCTTCCAGGGGACATCAAGAAGAACGTCAAGATTATCAACGACGGCGCCGAACGGGTGGCCGCCATTGTCAAGAGGCTCCTCGCCTTTGCCCGGCAGCAGAAGCCGGAGCGGAAACTGGTGGACATCAATGAAGTACTGGACACCACTCTGCAGTTGCGTTCCTACGAACTGAAGACCAGCAACATAGTCGTCACCACTGCCCTGGACCCGGACCTGCCAAAGACCATGGCCGACGGCGGTCAGTTGCAGCAGGTGTTTCTCAATCTCATCATCAATGCCGAAAAGGAGATGAAGCTGTACCGGGGCAACGGCAGTCTGCACATCGCGACAGAGAAATCAGGCGACAACATCAATGTTTCCTTCAAGGATGACGGACCGGGAATAGCCAGGGAAAACCTCGAAAAAATCTTTACGCCTTTCTTCACCACCCGGAAGGTCGGCGAAGGGACCGGCCTCGGTCTAAGCGTCTGCTGGGGCATTGTGGCCGAGCACAAGGGCAGGATCTACGTTCAAAGCGAACAGGGTCAAGGCGCCACTTTCTTCGTCGAAATACCCATCGTTCCCCAGAGGTCCTTCATTGAGTCAGGCGAACATCCAGCCTCCTACCCTGCGGCTCATGTCCGGGGCAAGGTCCTTGTGGTTGATGACGATCCCGACGTAACACACCTCCTGAACGAGGTGTTGACAGGGGATGGACATGATGTGTACACCGTAGACAATGCAGACGAAGCCCTGGACACGATCAGCAGGGATGCCCATGACCTCATCCTGCTGGACATCAAACTCCCCGGTACCAGCGGCATCCAGTTATACCGGCATTTGCAGGAACAGTCGCCGCAACTGGTGGACAAAGTTGTCTTCATTACGGGAGACGTCATGGCCGTCGACACCAGAGATTTTCTGTCCCGAACCGGGGCGCCCCATCTGACCAAGCCCTTCAACGTCAGGGAGTTCCGGGCTTATGTCCGCGGCTTTTTGGCCCGCAATGCGGGGCTTTAGAGCCGCGTTCAACTGACATTCGGTTTCACGGGCGGGGACGCCCGCGCCCCCGGGAGTCGCGCCAATACAATAACCTCACACAAGGGCACAAAGCAAACCTTTTTGGCTGACTCGCCCGGCGCCAGACCGCAGTATGTCACGATTCACTGTCCCTTGTGTCTCGGTGCGCTTTGTGTGAAAACGCCCCCTTTTATCAATAGCAGGGCGACGTGGCATTAATTATTGCGTTTGTTTTGAGCCCGCTCCGGGGGCTCCCGCCGGGATACTACTGACAGCACCCGCGATCTCGCCATGAGAGCGGGTAACACGACGACCGGGCCGAAGAGGCTCAGCGTCAGGGCTACTTTCCAGTTGGCCCCCCCCATCAGGAGCCAGACCAGCAGCGGCGGGACCAGGGCCGGTCCCACCAGCAGGGCGACGAGAATCCCCGGCCGCCAATGCCGGGCAACCACTCTCCTGGCTTTGCGGTAAACCATGAGTCCCAGCGGGAACAGCGCCGTCGAAGCTGCCATGGCCAGCAGGACCGATGCCCGGTGGCCCCATTGCATGGCCAGTCCTAAACCATATATTCCATAGGCAATAATAACCAGCAACGCCACCCAGGCCAACCTGTTCGAGAGACGGAGACGGCGGGTCGCCCTGTTCCCCGACCCCGCGACCGCCTTCCTCGAACGTCGTTCGTCTTCCGTCACCAGACCTAACCCCAAACACCAGAGGATAGCCGCCGGCGCCAGCACCACGGCGGCGAATACCAGTGTGGCAACGACTGGTTGCCAGTGCATGGGGGCCTCCTGAACAGTAGCAGACAGGCGGGTAGATTATAGTATTATGGAGGATATAAGCGCCGGGCTTATCTTTAGATTACGTAGGATCGTAGTATTATTATACTACGTACTGCCGCCAATAATCAATACGGTGGCATGCCAGAATATGCGGGAAGGAGGCTGGCCTGAGCAGGGTGGGGTGGAGGGCAAACAATCCCGTGGCCATACGGGTCCCGATTCATCGGGACCGGCCGGTGGGCGGACGTCGCTAATGCGAAAGCAAAAGCAAATGGTGCATCGCTTTATCTATCAAACAGACACGTTCTCACGCAAAGACATAGCGCAGACGCAAAGAATTCGGAAACAATCACCCATGCGCCGATGGCGCACCATGAAGGATGAAAATATCATTCTGAGCGCAGCGAGCGTAGTCGAAGAATCTTTCGGGGCGGCGCGGGGGACGAAAGACCCTTCGACTTCGCTCAGGGTGACAGCCTATTTTCAGAGCAATCACCCATGCGCCGATGGCGCACCATGAAGGATGAAAATGTCATTCTGAGCGAAGCGAGCGCAGCGAGCGTAGTCGAAGAATC
>JACQUA010000351.1 GCA_016210565.1 Chloroflexota bacterium | reverse complement strand
GGCGTTTTCTCCACCATGTCCGCATAGTACGCATGTCCGCATAAGCGCCCTTATGCGGAATTCCGCATAAGGGCGCTTATGCGGACATGCGTACTATGCGGACATGGTGGAGAAAACGCCCATTTCCCCGGCGTTCTAAGCAACCCATGTCCGCATAATATTTGAGGTTCACCGGCAAGCTTTCCACAATGGGGCGATGAAAACCATCGCCCCAGTATCACTGATCGATCAGGTGCTCGATGAATATCAAGCGCACCTTCTCAACGTGGCCGGACTCCAACCGAGCACCTGCCAGAAGTGGACGTTTTTTGTTCGACTGTTCTTGAATGCGCAGGCTCGGCCCAAAGCTCCCACCTGGGACTTGCGGCAACTGACCCCTCGCGTTCTGCTGGACTTTGTACTCCAACAAAGTCAGCACTATCCACCAGGACAGTTGCAGTCCTTGGCGTCGGCCTTGCGGTCGTTCTGCCGTTTTCTGTGCGTGACGGACCGCCAGGATCGCGACCTGAGCGCGGCGTTGCCGCCCATCGCAGACCATCACCGCGAAGAGCTGCCAAGTTATCTGAGCCCCGCGCAGTTGGACGGGTTGCTGCGGGCCTTTGATCGCCGCACGCGAGTGGGAAAGCGCGATTACGCCCTGGTGCTTTGTTTGGCGCGGCTGGGGTTGCGTGCCGGAGAGGTCGCGCACTTGACGCTGGATGATCTGGGCTGGCGAGAGGGTTGGTTGCGCCTGAGCGCGCCCAAGGGCCGGCGCCAGCGCCAGTTGCCACTGCCGGTCGAAGTGGGCCGGGCCATTGCGGCCTATCTGCGAACCGCCGGCACGGCCGGCCCGTCGCGCGCGTTGTTTCGCACCCTGCGCGGCAACCGGCCGCTGAGCGCCGCTTGGGTTTCCCACCGCGCCGGGGCCGCGCTGGCCCGTGCGGGGTTGGGCGCGCCCGGCAAACGAGCGCATCTGTTACGCCGAACTTTCGCCACGCATCTGGTGCAGCAGGGGGCCAGTCTCAAGGCGGTGGCCGATTTGTTAGGACACGCCAGTCTGAACACGACGCAGGTCTATGCCAAGGTCAACTTGCCGATGCTGCGGCAGGTCGCCCAGCCCTGGCCCGCGGAGGTGCAGCCATGAAAGCACTGGGTCTTGCTGCGGCCATCAGGTTTTATCTGGGCAGCCGCCGTCGGTTGGGTTTTGCCCTGAAGTCGGAAGGCACTCAGCTGCGAAATCTGGTCCAGTATGCCCAGCACGTTCACCACCGGGGAGCATTGACCACCGCGTTGGCGTTGAACTGGGCGCAGGTGCCGCCGCCCGCTTCCCTGCAGCGGGCGCGCCGGTTGGAGGCCGTGCGCCACTTCGCGGTCTTTTGGGCGGCCTTTGATCCGCGCACGCAAATCCCGCCGGCCGGCCTCTTCGGCTCAGCTTATCGCCGTGGCCCTGTGCATCTCTACACGTCCCAAGAGCTGGCCGCCTTGCTGGCGGCGGCGGCGCAACTGCCCCCGCCGCAGAGTCTGCGCCCGGTCACCTTTCGTGCGCTCCTGGGTCTGTTGGCTTGCACGGGACTGCGGATCTCGGAGGCCCTCCAATTGCAATGGGAGGATTGGGAACCGACCGAGGCGGTGCTGACCATTCGTCAGTCCAAATTCGGCCAGTCCCGCTACGTGCCGTTGGCTCCCAGTGCCGCCGCGGCGTTAAACAGCTATGGGCAGGCCCGCGCCAAAGCTTTTCCCAAGGGCAACCGTCGTGCGTTATTCCTCAATCGGCACGGCCAACCATTGAGCTATCAGGAGGCTGGCCGCACCTTCTGTGCGCTACGCCAGCAGTTGGGTTGGCAGCAGAAAAAGCCGCGCCCACGCTTGCATGATCTGCGCCACAGCTTTGCCGTGGCTTGCCTGCTGGGCTGGTATCGTCGGGGGCAAGAACAGATCAACACCAACATCCTGTCCTTGGCGGTGTATCTGGGCCATCGCAACATCCGCCATACCTACTGGTATTTGACGGCGGTGCCGGAGTTGCTCGCCCTGGGCAGCGCGCGGTGGGCCAAGGCGCTGGCTCCGCAACAGGGAGCTTCCGATGAGTAAAGACCAAAGCCCGCCGCTGGGCGAACTGCTGCAAAACTTCTTCTATCAACGTTTGCAGGCCCAACAACAAGTCAGTCCTCATACCTTGGCCAGCTACCGCGACACCCTGCGGTTGCTGTTGTGCTTTGTGGAGCAAAAGACTGGCCGCACTCCCAGTCAGCAAACCCTCCCGGACTGGAATGCGGAGACCATCCTGCGCTTTCTGGATCATGTCGAGAAAGGCCGCGGCTGCCAAGCGCGCACGCGCAACGTTCGCCTCGCCACGGTGCGGGCGTTCATGCGCTACGTCGCGCAACAAGTTCCGGAAGCATTGGTGCTGACCAACCGGGTGTTGGCGATTCCGATGAAACGTTTCGACCGCCCGTTGGTGACGCCACTGTCCACCGCGGAAGTGGAGGCGATCTTGCAGGCCACTGATCCGACTACCGCCAGCGGTCGCCGGGATCATCTGTTGTTCAACCTGCTCTATCACACCGGCGCCCGGGTTTCCGAAGCCTTGGCGCTCCAACTCCAAGATATCCTCTGGGGACCGCCCAGCGTGATCCGCTTGCACGGCAAGGGACGCAAGGAACGGGCAATTCCTTTGCTCAAACCGATCGCGGGGGAGTTGAAACAAGCCCTCGCCCAGAACTCCAGTGAACCGGCCGCACTGATCTTCCAGAATCGGTTTGGACAACGATTAAGCCGCTCGGGGGTGGAAAAACGGCTGCGTCGAGCCGTGCAGCTCGCGGCCCAACACTGTCCCGCGCTGAAAACTCGAGCCGTCTCGCCGCACACATTTCGGCATACGACCGCCATGCGGCTGCTGGAAGCGGACGTCGATATCATGGTCATCGCGCTGCTGCTCGGGCACGAATCCCCCACCACCACGCACCACTACATCGAGTTGGACATGCAGATGAAGGAGCGTTGCTTGGGCAAGCTTCAATCGCCCAAAACCAAGACCAGCCGCTTCAAACCTGGGGACCGGCTGCTGCAGTTCTTGGAAGCCCTCTGATATTATGCGGACATGGGTTGCTTAGAACGCCGGGGAAATGGGCGTTTTCTCCACCATGTCCGCATAGTACGCATGTCCGCATAAGTTCCCATATAGGTCACCTAGCCCGCTGTCATCGGCACTGTCTGTTGGCGACGGGGCGGTGTGCGGGCGGGCTTGGCCGCCGATCGGGCAGCGGCAGCGGCCAGCGGGG
>JACQUA010000350.1 GCA_016210565.1 Chloroflexota bacterium | reverse complement strand
TGATGGGCGCCGGGCGGGGTGCGGCTCGCCCGCCCTGGTCGCAGGACCGCGAATCTCACTTATGCCGCGGCCTCTTCCGGTAAACTTCCCGCGTAGCCTCTACCGTCTCGATTATCGCCCGGCGCAGCTCCGGCGGCGCCAGCACCTCCACCCTGTCTCCCCAACCCAGCACCCATGAACGGAACTCCACCGTATCGGTTATTTCCAGAGTCATTACCGCCGAGCCGTCGTCCTTTCGGTCCAGTTTCTGCGAGGGGTGCCACACCGTCTCTTCCATGAACCGGGTAACCTCCGGCGAAAGCCTCAGCCTGATGGTCTTGACCTCATCCCCGACAATGATGCCCCACGAAGAACCGAGGTAAGCATTGGCATCAAAGTCGGAGGGAATGTTGTATTTCTCTTGTGTCAGTTCCATGCCTTCGATACGTTCTATCTTGAAGACCCGCAGGGCCTTTGCCTGGTGACAGTAGGCGATGACATAGCTGGCATGTCCCTTAGCTACCGGTTCGATAAAATATGGTTCTATCTTGCGCTCGACGGCTGTCTCCGCCGGCAGAGAGCGGTAGGTTATCTTGATTCTCCGCCGCGATATCCACGCTTCCGCCAGCGCGGATAGAATTTTGAAATGCCCGTCATCCCTGGGCAACCCCTGCATCCAGTCAATAGTCTTCTGGACCTGCTCCTTCAATGGCGGCGGGACCACGGAGCTCAGCTTGACGAAGGCCGTTTCCGCGTTGGGATCGTGGCGATGGCAGTAGCTCAACATGAGCCGGGCTGAGAGGAAGATGGTCAGCGCCTCCGGGACACTGAACCGGACAGGGGGCAGGTGATAGCTCTCTTCTAATGCCCACTTGCCTTCATCGTCGTAAACCGGCACTTTCAAGTCCGTCTGCAGCGTATCGATGTCCCGGTACATTGTCCGCGGCGTTACACTGAATTTTTCGGCAAGCTCCCGGCAGGTGTAACGCAGGGGGTTGTTATGAAGCAGCACCCAGAGGGTCATAATCCGTTCGGTCTTACTTAGCCTGTCACCCATTCTTGTCTCCCTTTCCGTGTCATTGCCAGCGCGCCAGGATATTCTAGATGATGGATTTGCCGTAGTCCAGTCAACCCTTGATCGGACCGGGCGGCGCTGGCATTGTAGCCGCGGGCCGATGGCCCGCTCTCAAATTGACCAACATCGAATTGATTGGCCTCCACACATCTTTTCCACACGCTATCGCATCATCGGAAATGCAAGGGCGGGGCACCATCCCCGCGGGTACGGACCGGCACGGTGCGCCGCGCCGCTACAAACTTGTTCCCCATAGCCGCCGGAAACCACTTCATATCCTGCGACAGGCAGTTGTCACAGGCAGGGGTTAAGCTATGTCATCACACACTAATTAGGAGGAAGACCCATGGAACCAGTAGTTAGCCAGTACCTGCACAACCTTGAAATCGGAGATATCCTGGTGTCCGGCAATGTCGCCACAGCGGCCATCTTCGCCGACGGCGATGCCGGGCCGGACTACCTCACCCTGGACGAGGCCCTGAAACAGCACCTGGGCCAGGTTACCGAAACCGGCGAAGGCGGCACCGTCCCCGAGCTGAAATTCATAAATTCAGCCGGTGTGCCTGTCCTGCTCCTGGACGGCGAGGAACTCCTGGGGGCCAAGCAGAACAGGATCCTCAACGCCACCATCCTGGTGAAGGAAAAGTCCGAGACGGTCATCCCCGTCAGTTGCTGCGAACAGGGGAGGTGGCGCTACACCTCCCGGGATTTCAAACCTTCTCCGCACGTCATGCCCTACTCGGTGCGCCAGAAAAAGGTGGAAGATGTAACCGCTTCCCTGGCCAGCCAGCGGGGGTACCGCTCGAATCAGGGCCGGGTCTGGGACGAGCTCCATGCGTCGAACGTCCATTTCCACGTCAATTCGCCCACGGGAGCGATGAAAGACCTGTTTGAGGCCAGGGAAGAGGATCTCCAGGAGTGCCTGCAGGCCTTCCAGGTCAAACCGGGGCAAAAAGGGGTAATTACGTTTGTCAATGGCGAGGTGGCGGGCATCGATGTCCTGTCCCGCGGCGCCGCCTACGCGACCCTGCACCCCAAGCTGATCAGGAGCTATGCCGTCGAGTCCTTCGAAAAAAGAAGGGGGCGGACCAGGCCGACGGCGGCCAAAGCGAGGGCCTTCCTGGCCGAAGCCGCCCTCTGCACGGAAGAGAGGTACCCCTCGGTAGGCTGCGGCTGGAACTACCGCTACAAAGGGGAAAAGATCGTCGGCGCGGCGCTGGTGCACCAGGACCGGGTGCTGCACGCCTCTTTCTTCAGGACCACGCGAACCAATTCTTAACCACGGAGGACGTAGAGGCTCACAGAGTAGTAAAGACTACGAAATAGCCGGTACCACAGGCGTCCCCGCCTGTGAAACATCGTTTCCATTGCCTGACGGTGCTTGCCGCCAAGCATGCGCGATTCATTCTATTATGAAGACTACCGGTATAATATTATCGGCCAGAGCACCTTGAACCCACCTCCCACCCGGATTACAATAACAATGCTTGGGGGCTGCCTAGCAGCGCGGTTCAGTAACGCTTCCCGGGCGCGGAGACCGCGCCCCGCTACCACAGGCGGCCCTGACTGTGCATGCCAACCCGGTACCACAGGCGGCCCTGCCTGTGGAGCACCCATTTTGTTACTCGATGGTGCTCGCAAGCAACCATAGACCATAAAGGAGATGTCCACCAATAACCTGAATAATGAACCACGAGATTACACAGGATTTTCACAGGATTCTTTGTCGAGTTTCCAGACTCGATTGAGCCTTTGCACCGCCATTTCCTATCAAATCCGGTGTTAATCTTGTGAAATCTTGTGGTTCCTTTTGTGGAACGCGTGGCGCGATGATTGTTCAAGTTAATTGCCGACAATTACTAAGATGACAAAGCATACCGGCAGGAAGCCGAAAGCAACCTGTTCACCCCGTTTATCCGTCGCCCATCTCTGGAGTGCGGCCGTTGCCGCCAACCAGAGCGGGACGATAGAAGATTTCTGGAAATTCATCGATGAGGCCGAGTCCTTCTATGGCAAACTTCCCGCCACCAGGGATGAGATCAGGGGCTGGCTCTACAGCGGAAAGGCCCAGAGGCTAGCGGAAGAAAACCGGTGGAAGAGCAGCGATGGCATCCTCGGTGGAAGAAGCAGCGGTGAAATCCCCATCCGGGAAACCGCGTTGATCTCCCCGGGGGCGGAATCCAGGGCGGCCGACCTGCTAACTAACCTTGCCCGCTCCATGGGCTGGCAGAAGGGCGAACACGGCGGATACAGCCATCCCAAACTGGGTCTTTACGTCACCCAGGATGCCACCAAGCTTTTCAGCGGTCCGGACAGGATCTATATCTGATTGCTGTTCGCCGGGGAGCACGGGCTGCTCCGCGATGACCGCAAGGCTTCACTGCTTGCTACGGTGATAACCGAGAGTTTTGCCGGCCATATAGTTGCCCAGGGCGACCCGGACTACAGTCGGAGGTTCCACCAGTACAGAAAGGAAAAAGGCAATGGCCACTAAGATCAAAATCAGGACCTTCCCCAGCACGAAAGGAGATGAGCAGCTTTCCAGGGACCTCGCCACCCTGTCCCCGGCCGAGGTATTCACCCCCGGCATGCCATACAAGGTGATGGTCGACGGTACCGAGGTCTCCACCTGGGATGAACTGCTCCAGCGATGCCGCCGCTACCCCGAAGGCGAGGTCGAGGTCTACCGTTTCTTGCCCGTCGCCGGGGGACAAGGGACACAGCCGGCAGCCCCGCGCGGTGTCGCTGCCGGTTATCCAACATCCTGCGAGAAAAATAATGAGACCATCAAATAGAGAGGCTTATTCCCGCCTGACAGTGCTGAAAGCAGTGATCGTTCATGCATTGGCCAATCCACCCGTGACCACGGAGCAATCCTCGAAATGGTCCGAGCAGGAGCGGCAGGATTTTGAAAACCACGGCCGGGAACAAGCCGAAGCTCTCGTACAAAATATGAAAAACATAGGGTCATGGAGGCACGCTAGCCCACAGGAGGCAAAATTCTTGCAGACCTACGGGATCGCCATGGACCGGCAGGAACATATTGACGCAATCTGGCGTAAAGAATGCGCCTGTGTGCTTATGTGGGCATTGGGTTTGCGCGAAACCTGGCCCAATATCGACCAAGAGACAGCTCCGGAAACAATAAGTGCCATTCCGATACAAAAAATCGGACTGTTTTTTAGATATCCCATCTTAAAGTCTCGTTTGGAATTATCAATAAAACGGGACCTCCTGGAAGCATGGCACTGGCGAGTTCGAACGCGTCAATTGGTTGAAGAGGGACATCCCTTCCCCGTAGACGAGATGAAGAAATTGGGGTTTTCATGCTTCGACGATATTGTGCGGTTCTCCGCAAAAGCGCACTACGAGAAAGGCGATATCATCGAGATTATCGATGAAGATTACGTATTTCTAGGAAAAGCCTTCCGCTCGTTGGCTGCCGGTGAATTCCAGTTTGCCGGTTCCATTATCTCGGAAAGACATTTCGCCATGAACTGGCTTTGCGGAATGGCGCCGGAAAACCGTTGGGATGAGACCCCCACCTCCACCTGACAAAACCCCTTCCAATCTTGGTAAGCCACCATTATGGGAGTCTGCCTGTTAAAGACCTACCAGGTAAAACAGGTCCGAAACGTGATACCGAGATACAAGCTGACACTGGAGAAACCCGATGCCGATAAGGTATGAAGTGATAATCTATTGGAGCCGGGAAGACCAGGCGTACATTGCCCAGGCGCCCGAACTGGCCGGTTGCATGGCGGACGGCCAGACCTACCAGGAAGCCATCTCGAACGTTGAGACCGTCATCAAGGAATGGATCGATACGGCAAGAGAGCTGAAACGTCCAGTTCCGGAACCAAGAGGCAAGCTGATGTATGCCTGATCGCCGGGCGCCGGGAGTCCCACTTCGTGGTTTCGCCTGACTACCGGACCGGTACCGGCGAAAGATAACCCAGCCCCGGCACGGCACGCCGTGCCGCTACCGGCGGGCGAGCCGCACCCCCATCCCGCCCATCACCCCACTGGCATCGCCCCTACATGTCTTCGCGCTAGCTCGCAGCGGCAGGGCGCAGCTCAGGGAAGTTGGTTGTCTTTTGTGCTATAATAGTTACCGATAAGGTAATTATCATGACACAATATATAAGAACATTGGGCAGCAGGGGAAGTGGCCTTCTTTCGGAGTTGGCCCGTCAGGGCAAGCGACTCTTCACCTTCCAGGAGGCTGCTGCAGTCTATGGCAGTGAGGACGGCAATTTGCGGAAGCTGCTGTTCACTTTGGTCAAACGGCGATGGCTCCAGCGCATAGAAAAGGGCAAATACCTTCTTCTCCCTCTTGAGGCGGGACGGAAAGCGGAGTGGACAGAGCATGAATTCTTGATCGCCTCGTATCTCGTAAGCCCCTACTATATCGGTTTCCGCAGCGCCCTCAACTATTATGGCTACACGGAGCAGGTCAGCCGCAGCGTTTTCATCGCCTCGCCCCGGCGAAAGTTTAAACCGTCCCTGGAAATCTTGGGGGTAACATACCGCTTTGTCTATGTGAAACCAAGAAAGTTCTTCGGGGCGCTGATCGCGGCTTTGAATGGGAATCAGGTCAATATCTCGGACCGTGAGAAGACCATAGTCGATTGCCTCGATCTACCGGAATATTCAGGGGGCATTGTGGAAATCGCCAAAGCGTTGTTTTACGGCCGTGATGAGATCGACTTCGTTAAAATGGCCGAATATGCACACCGAAATGGGAACAAGGCCGTCCGCAAGCGTCTCGGCTATCTCCTGGAGAAGCTGGAGATCAAGGCAGACGCAGCCATCGAGATTCTGGGGCAGGAACTCGGCAGTAGCTACGCGTTGCTCGATAGCATGAGGGGCCATACCGGTCGGTATGCCCGGCGATGGCGGGTGAGAGCGAATGTGTCTGATGACGAACTGGTGCCGTGGAAGGAACGTTCATGATTTCCCGGGCAGAACTGCAAAGGCTGGCCAACCAGGAAAAGGTGGCGCTGGGTACACTGGAAACGGACTATGTTCTGACCGAGGCGCTCAACGCCCTCTCAAATTTGCCGGCTCTCGGCAGACTTCTGGTATTCAAAGGCGGTACCGCCCTGAGAAAAGTGTACTTCGCAGACTGGCGCTATTCAGAAGACCTCGACTTCACAGCCGCGCGTGACCTGGCACAACAGGAACTAGTTGAAGAACTTGAAAAGTGGTACGCCCTGGTGGAGAAAATATCGGGCATACAGCTTGCTACCAGAATGCTTCATAAGCCAAACGGGTACGCCCGGGTACGGTGTCAGTTCCACGGCCCACTGTCCTACCCTGGCATGATTTTCATGGATCTGAGTTTTGATGAGCCTGTGTGTCTCGAACCCGACTTCAGAGAAATACTTTCCGCTCCCTTCCAATTCCAGGGACAAAAGGTCCTCGTCTACCCCCTGGAGGAACTGCTCGCCGAGAAGATAAGAAGCCTGCTGGAACGAGGCAAGTCAAGGGACTACTATGATGTATGGAGACTTCTTAGTGAACACCCGGACAAGTTTGATTCCAAGCTTGTGGCCTCGGTCCTCATGAAAAAGCTCAACCACAAGGGTCTAACCATATGGTCGGCAACTGACCTTCTCCCCGCAGATACGGAAACGCTCAAGCGCTATTGGAACGAAGACCTCCGGCAACAGGTAAGAGCCATCCCGCCACTCGACGAGGTGCTCGTAGACTTGCGGGACAGGCTGAAACCGCTTGTGGCCCTAACTTTGACTCCTGATTGACAACTTGGCGACTTGCTTAGTGATTTCGCCCGACTACCCGACCGGCCCCGGCAAAAGATCAGCGAGGCCCGGCACGGCACGCCGTGCCGCTACCGGCGGGCGAGCCGCCCCCGGCCACCACCCGTCCCCCCACTGGCATCGCCCCTACATATCTTCGCGCTAGCTCGCAGCCCCAGGGAGCAGCTCAGGGAAGTTGAGGTCTTTTGTACTATAATAGTACCTGTTGTGCTAAATACCATCGGCATTAGCGGAGAACGACCTTCCAGTCACGACCCTCGGGCCGTATGGTATCCGGTCCTGAAGACAAAATCAACCTCAAACCCGCAGCCTTTCGATCCGGGTCGAAAGCTATCGGTTTGACGCCTAGCAAATAAAGAGACCCGGGGTTCATTCCATAGAAACGCTTTTGGAAAGGCTGAAAGGATGGTTGCCGAAAGATTGCGCCCCAATGCTCCAACCTGCGCTTTCTTGGCTCCTATTCGGCAAACGATTGTCGCTGCGGTTCCCAACAGAGGCGCTACCCCCTGCCAGGCCTCTGCCAAGAATCTCCAATATGAATCGCTGGTAGTGTGACGATCGTCCCTAGATATCTGGCTGTAGGTAGGCCACGGTGCGTTTCCCAAGAACCACAATCGGAGCCATTGATCTTCTTCGTAGTTCGTAATATCCAGGTAAGGTGGGGACGTAACCACTGCTTTAACCCTGCCTCGGAAGTTCGCCAGCAATCCTGATGCGTTGCGTGCGTCCCCCAACACCGCGACACCTTTTAGGCTTGGCCTCCCATCCTTGAGGCGGAACTTTGCACGCTCCCGTAATATTGCGAAAGCGTTTCTTTCCGGGGCCACTAGATGATGCGTTTGCCAGTAACGAACCGAATAGTCCGGTTTGGTGCTAATGGTTCGAGGCATCTGGTTGCTGAAATACGAGGGCGACTTGTCCATTTCTCCATGTAGCGAGCCCAGCGCCAGAGCGCAAATGAAACAATCGACCTCGTCATGTTTCCAATCCAAATGCCTTCGCAGGAAAAGTATTTGGTGAAGGGTTGTCCTGTGGAAAGCGTGTCGGAAGAAGGATGGGAGCGCGTCACCCTCCTCTCGCAGCTGTTGGATATCGGTCGTTTTGAAACCATCCTCCAAGTTGTGCAGCCTGGACAGTATTACACAGACGTCGGGGGTGTGAGCCTTGGCACCGGTCACACATGCGGCAACAGGGTTGATATCTATCCCGATCGCCTGGCGGCCCAGCAATAAACTCTCTAAGACCGCAGTCCCTCGGCCGCTGAACGGATCCAGCACAATGTCACCCGGGAATGTGTGGGAAAGAATCTGGTCCCGAACAAAGGTATGCGGAAACATGGCGAAGTAGGGGCAAAGCGCATGTAATCGGTGTTTTGTCGGTTCTGCATGCATCAGGTAGAACCTCATTTGTGTATCGCTATTATCCTTCAGAAGGGAGCCGTTGGCAAGCCCCCAATTTCCAGTGGCATCCAAATCTGGTAGGAGGGCGCGATTGACCCCCCTACCACACTATCATACGCACCCTTCGGTACACAGCGGTTCGGGATACACTCACCAAATGCTCACTCATCATCATGACGGGTACCCTTTATGCCTGCCGCCGAAGCATACTCGACACACTCGCTTTACCTTGCCAATCTATCTCTACTTCCTTCAGGTAAGCTCTCCTGGAAAATCCTCTCTTTTGTCGGACGAAATCCGGGAATATCGCCGCGGATAAGCTCATAAAGTTCCCCCCTATTTACCTGCCGCATTTACACTCTAAACCTCGGGTATCTCTGTACGTCGTTATGTCGTTCAAACCCGTCTGGCTCATAAATGCCTTCTATTCAGTTCCTATTCGTCGGTCCGGGATTTTACCTTGGGCTTCTTTCAGATTCCGTTTGACAGCGGACACCCTTTGTCCCTGGCTAATGGTTGGCGCTATAGGTCTCCACAGTGAGTTTTTATCGCCAAAGTCCACCAACTTGCCGCGCTCACACAGGAAGGGCCGGCAACCCTGAAGGTGCCGGCCCCGAGGCCTAATTCTGAAGGTGACTTAACTCTGAGTTAACTCGACGGGACGAGCTCGCCGGCGCTTGCTCTCTGGCGTAATGCTTCTTCTTTTGCACTCAGCGCAAGCCCGAGATGGGCCTTCGCTTTGGCGACAGCCAGAGCAATGTGGTTCTTGTGGGGCGTTATGTTGCCCTGTGGTCCCACCAAGTATCCTTTCCAAAGCTCCCCTTTTCTGGACCAGTCAAGTGCAGCCAGATGCTCGATGACCTGTTTCTGCTGGTTCGAAAGGGTTCCGTCCGAGGAAACCTCTTTCTCCAAAATTGAGTGGCCCACTCCACACAACACCAGCAGTCCGCCTCCCGAGAAGTTAAGGTATTTCTCCCGCATCCCGGGAATGTCTGTAGTCAGCCCTGAGTCTAATGGCCGTTCACTTACAGCTCTCCATTGGGAATTGTGCAGTGTGAACTCGTCAAGGAACGCAATAATCCTTGACTTCCACAGGTCCTTTGCGGGTGCCAGCATCTGGTGCGCCTGTTTCTGCATGGCCAAGGCATACATTGTCCAATCGCCCACGAGCAATTGCAGGATCCCTTGTTTGACCTGGTTGGTAGTAAAAAGCATCAGGGAATTCTTGCCGACAGTCGTACCGATTTTCTCCACGCGTCCGTGCAGCAAGTGAGCATTGGAGCATACCTCGCGAGTAAGCCAGTTCATCGGCTCACGCCCATCGAACTCGACTAAGAGCGACTTTGCGAGGGGCATCACCTGGGCAGCGTCAAAGAAGTCCTGGTGGACTTTGTATATGTCACTTTCTTCCACGATCGTGACTCCAATTGAGTCGTTGGCCAGTTCGGGCCTGTCCACCAATGCCTGCTTCAGAGCCTCAAGGCGGTGCTGTCCGTCAGTGACAAACAAGTATTCGTCGGGAGGCAGCACAAAGAAGCACGGGCTTGTGGGCACCGTCGTCTTCACAACGAACGTTTGTAGGGGAGACGTAGCATTAAGCATCACCGGAGGCAGAAGGTAATGTTGTTCATTCCGGAGGTATTCGCTGATAGCCTTGACATGTGTCGGCTCCAGCGGACGGTTCCTGTGCAGACCGGGGTCTTCCTTCTTGCCCGCGCTGTCGCGCCGAGCCATCGACACCAACATCTTAACGGGCAGACTGGTTGACACAAACCGTCGACCGGCCTGCGTGTAGAGAACTCCGGTGACGGGTCTCCCAAAGCTTGCGACGGCAGCTTGGGCAGCAGCCAGGAACGCGTCCTGCAGAGTTGGGTACTCAAACGTGGCCTTTGCATGCGAACCAACGTCGTCTATTGTACTCATAGTAACTCGTCCTACCTTTCTTGTGTTAAACTAGGAACCGTGACTTCTCGCTTGAAGCGTTATGGCTGACTAGGCCGCAATGCCGCAAGCCTGAGAGGTCGTACGCAAGGGGGCGCTTCTCGATTACACTCGCCCCCTTGCCATTTATGTGATTTCTTACTGTGCGTCGCTATCCTCCTTTCGCACGTTCGACGCACCTAATATCGCGTCGTACGCACCATTATAGACATATTTTTTGATTTGTCAATACTGGAGTCACTGCAAAAAGGTAGTTTTGTACAAATTCTTGGATTGGATTTTGGCTCAAAAGGGCTTCTTGCAGTAGCGCCAATACCTATTTTAAGAAAATTTTTGAATTTTTCTTTGGGCCCTTGCCGACGGCACCAATGACTTCATCAGCAGCCATTCAAGTTACCTGAACTGGGCGCCCGCGTCGAAGCGCATCTTACAGGATAGGCTTTTCCCTCACCACGAGGAGAACATAGTAGGCCTGGGGACAAATTCGCCAGTGTACGCCATCCGGCACACGGACAGCGGGCCCCTACCGGCGGGCGAGCCGCACCCCATCCCACCCGTCGCCCCGCTGGCATCGCCCCTGCGTGCCGCCCGAACCCGGTAAGTCCCTTGACCGTACCGGGTAAATTTGCTACACTTACCCGATTTGAAAACGGTCTTCAAATCCCCCTTAATTCTTCCCCGGGACGTGTGGGTCCCAGCTTGTTCA
>JACQUA010000349.1 GCA_016210565.1 Chloroflexota bacterium | reverse complement strand
GTCGAAGAAACTCTCCCGGGTGTGGAGAGCAAATACCCTTCGACTTCGCTCAGGGTGACATTTTCGTAGCAAGATTAGAAGATTCCCCACCCCGGCTTGACGTCCCTCATTTACATTTCGTCATTTCCCCCTTTTATTGGTCATTCGTCATTCGGAATTCGTCATTCCCTGTGGTGGGTTCGCACAGCCACCCACGTCCAGCTATCAGCTTTCAGCAGACAGCTTTCAACTCGGCCAACACAGCTGATCGCTGATAGCTGTTTGCTGACTGCTTTCTCCTGTGCTTAACCCACCCTACAGGCTTTTCGAATCCACCTTGATCCCCCTTTTTCAAAGGGGGAGAAGGTCTATTTTTTCAGCGTCTCTTCGACGACCTTCCTGGCTTCCTCCGTCATCTTCCCGGCGAACAGGACCTCCTCTTCGGACTGCATATACAACTTCTCTCCCGGCTTAGGGAGGAAGAGGGGATTGATGTTCTCGGGGGGGACGTCGGCCCTGGTGCTGGGAGAGCCGAGACTCCCGGAGAATGCCGTTGCTCCCTCTCGGGACAATATCCAGTTCACAAAAACGATGACCGCGTTGGGATGGGCCGGGGTGGCGGCCACGCCGAGCCCGCCGGAGGACGTGGACATGCCGTGGCCCTCGGCCTGGGTCACCAGGCTTATGGGCGCGCCCAGCTCCACGAATCTGGTCACGGCCTCCCGGAACCCTGCCAGCCCGATGGAATACCTGCCCCTGGCCACCCACTCGATGACCAGGCTGTGGTCGCGGAGCACCACCGCATCCTGCTGCACTATTAGTTTTCTCAGGTAGTCTTTGGCCTCCTCAAGGTTCCACAACCGGTGCGCCAGATTGGTGAACCAGGCGTTGGGCGCGCCGGCGATGCTGGGGTCGCCCATGACGATCTTGCCCTTGTACTGCGGCTTCAACAGGTCCTTATAGGTAGTTATCTCGCCATCCTTGACCAGGGTGGTGTTGTAAGCGATGTACCTCTGCAGCGCCGAGATCATGCCCACCGCGGTACCATCCTTGTCCACGAAAGGAAATTGCCCCCCCAGCCACAGCTTCGGGTCGGTAACCTCGGGAAGAATCAAGAACGGCCCCACGGGTTGAAGCAGGCCCTCCGGCTTCATGCTGGCCAGCAGGGTGGTGGCGCCTATGCCAATGATATCAGCCAGATAAAGCCCCGCCCTTTTCTCCGCCTGGATCTTGGCCACCAGGTCAGCCCCCCTGGCAAACGGAACGACTTCCAGTTCAATCCCGTATTTCTCCTTGAGACCCTGGCTCAGCAGATTCCTTGTCTCCGGCCCCCACTGGCTGTAAAGCCGTACCACTCCCTCCTTCCTGGCCGCGGCCAGAACCGTTTCCCACCGCTGCTCCCAGGGGGATCTGGGAATCCCATCCGTCTTCTTCACCGCCGGGGTGACTACCGGTTCAGCCGGCCCGGCCGTGCAGGCCGCGCCGAGCAAACCAACCAGCATTGCCGCCATCAAAATCCTCTTCATGGTATGACCCTCTCCCAACAAAATTCTAAACCTGAAATCTTGACCCGGACAAGCCGGAACCAGTAAGCGCCAATAATCTAAACCACGAATGAACACAAATAGACACGAATAGTCTTTCCTGTTCCAGACCGGGTAACTGAATTGGCAACGATTCCCTATCTCAGCCCTTTGCAGATTATTTCGTGCTCATTAGTGTCTATTCGTGGTTCCATCTTTCTTTCCATTCTTTTCTTTGCACGATTTCATGGTTAACGGCATGGCTGCAGACGTGCAGGCAATTAGAGCCAGGACGGCCGTCAAATGCCGAAGGCGCGGACAGACATCTTTTTGTTAGAGACATCCTCCTTCTTGATTCCTTTCCATCAATGATCGGGCTGCCAGGTCGCTGAAATCACACTGTCAAATGCAACCCCGGCAGACGAATAGCAAAGCCAATTATAGCACACGGGTCAAGTTGCTGCCCCCGGAAACACCGTCCCACACGACAGCAATAGCCGGTGACAGCCGGCCGTGGCTCTCGTGTCTGAAGGCAAGGTTGCAGATCTCACCAAAGAGGACACAGAGGCTCGCAGAGGCTCTGATTCACTCTGTACTCTCCCCTTCGCGTCCCTTTGTGTCCTTTGCCATGAAAACCATGCCTTCTCCATATATCACCATGCTTCATCTATTGCCTTTGTATTAGCACAACCAGTCACCGTCTCAAACTACCCGGGGCTCCCCCCCGATGCACCGCAACGGTATCGGGCAGCAGCAGTCGCTTGCTGACTCATTACAGCTTTGACCCAGATACGAAAAAGCCTGGCATTCTTGCCCGTTTGGCAGGTAGTTATTCCCGGAAAAAATACTTACTTCACAGTATTGTTGAACTACATCATTTGTAGTATATTCCTACATGGTATATCGTAAGGCTATCGTAATGATATCACCTTAAGCCCATGTCGTCCTGAAGGGACCACCACAACGACTAACCCACGTTCTCCGATGACAATCCCCCCGGCCAGGTCCGAAGCCACATCACGGCTAGCCCCTGCATTGGCATAACAACTTTGGTGGACCGCGTCGCAGTGACCGGCCGCCAATAGAAAAGGAAGGAACTACGGTGAAAAAGGGCTTTGCTGCACTGTCGAGTGTATTACTGGGTGCTTTTTTCCTCGTACTGGCTCTGGTCAGTACAACATTGCCCGGGCCTGGATATGCGGCGACCCCCTCCCCAACCCCTCCCCCCGCGGTAACCCCGACACCGCCAGTCACCCCACCCACCGGCGTCCAATCCACCGCGGCGACGCCAAAGCCAGCAGCAAGCTCCATACCGGCGCCCGGCGCCGCCTCTGCCGCCGCTCCGGCCCCCAAGGCCGCAATCAAGGATGTTCCCGGGGTCCAGATGATTCCCGGCTTCTCCCAGTCCGTTGCTGCCGATGGCATCGTCCTGCTGAACGTCAGGGTAAACCGGATTCGCAACATTGCCACCGACGCCGACGTTCTGGCAGCCGGCGGCATCGGCAGCTATGAGTTCACCCTGACCTATCCCGGGGGAACAACCGGCAACGCCGTGAACATCCAGAGCGTAACCGGCGTGGCCCCGTTCTCCGGACCCACGGTCAATATTCAGAACGCCACAGGCTCCACCAGGATAGGCGCCTTGCAGACCAGCTCAGCTCCCCAGGCCCCCTTGACCCTGGCCCAGGTAGCCCCCCGCATCATAGGAGCCGGCGGGGTCGCCCACAACATAGTCCTGTCTTTCAGCACCCTCGCCGACGTTATCAACGCGGCCAATATGCCCCAGGACGCCACGAAGACCTTCACGGTGCGGCGCGGCGACGCCCGGGCCGATGGCACGGTCGACATGAGCGACGCCCTTTTCATCGCCCAGTACCGGGTCGGCACCCGGGGCATAGGTGAAACCACCGACCTCGTTCATATCATCAACGGCGCCAGCGTCAAGCTGGAAGATACCACCACCGGCGAAAAGATCGATATGTCCGACGCCCTGATGATAGCTCAGATGAGGGTGAGCCTCAGGGACGACTCCTATAACTGGATCAGCACCGTGGTGACCCAAACCCCCGCACCGGGGGCCACCATCAATATCACCGCCCCCCAGCCCGCTGACGGCTCCACACCCCTGGGCTATCAGTGGACCCAGGTGAGCGGGCCGGCGGCGACTATCGCCAACCCCACCAGCGCCACCACCGGCATCACTCTGGCCAACCTGGAAGCCTACAAAGCCCTCCTCATGAGCAAGATCGAAGAAGTCACCGGCGACCGGTACGCCGTACAGGGGATTAACCCGGAAGCCCTCCATTCCACAGAAAAGACCACCTTCAAAGTCACCACCACTACCAATAAGGGCACAGTCAGCAACAATGTCGACGTCACCGTTGACCTCCCCTTCGTCATAAACGGCGGCCTGGCCAATGTGCCGATGGGCCTGCCGGTGCTCCTCCGCGGCAAGGGCCAGACCTCCCACAACTGGACTCTCACCAGGCCGGCTGGCAGCGGCTCAGCGCTGGACAGCGCCACGAGCAGGTACCCGGCCTTCACGCCTGATAGACCGGGCACGTACACGGCGACCGAAACTACGACCAGCACCACGATCAACGTCTACGCCGGCATGTGGGCCGGCGCCATATCCGGCAAAGACGCCGCCGGCAAACCGCTATCCGCGGCCTGCACTGTCTGTCACAACGGCGCCATCGCCTCCGACAATTTTACCGACTGGAAGACCTCGGGGCACGCCCAGATCTTCACCCAGAATATCGAGAACCCCGCCGGGCACTGGACCACGGGCTGCGCCTCCTGCCATACCGTCGGCTACGACACCACGGTGGTCAACGGCGGCTTTGACGAAGCGATGAATACAGAGGGCTGGAAGGCGCCGGCGCACGGCGACGCCGGTCTCTGGGCGGACATGCTGTCAAGGTTCCCCAACACCGCCAGACTGGCCAACATCCAGTGCGAGAGCTGCCACGGCCCGAACAACGGCAGCGGCCTGCACCCCAACGGGACGGTCGACGCTTCCCGCGTGTCCATCGCCTCCGAAGTTTGCGGCGCCTGCCACGGTGAACCCACCCGTCACGGCCGCTTCCAGCAGTGGGAGCGCAGTCTCCACAGCAGCCTTGAACTGCCCCAATCAAGGGGTACTTCCTCTAGCTGCGCTCGTTGCCACAGCGGGCAGGGCTTCCTGGCCTGGATCAAGCAGGCTGACATGACAAAGTCCATCCAGGGCGCCAGCGGCAACGCTACGTCTGCGGAGCTCGCGGCCCTCGGATTGACCGAGGAAAAAGTCCAGGGGGTCACCTGCGCCGTCTGCCATGAGCCGCACAAGCTCGGCACCGCCAGCAGCATTCCGAACGACGTCGCGCTGCGCTTCAATGGCAGCACGCCTATGCTACCTTCCGGATTTAAGGCCGAAGGGGTGGGCCGGGGCGCCCTCTGCATCACCTGCCACAACACCCGCAACGGCCTCCGCAACGACACGGTTCCCTTGCCTACCAGCTACTCCGCGCCCCACACCGCTTCCCAGGGCGACGTGATGATGGGCGAGAACGCCTATTTCGTCAGGACACCCGCCCGCGCCAACCACTCCTACATCGAGAACACCTGCACCAGTTGCCACATGGTGCAGTCGCCCCCGCCAGCGGACCTCAGCTACAACCTCGGCGGCACCAACCACGCCTTCAAGGCCAGCACCGCCGTCTGCGCCAAGTGCCACGGCGCCATGACCGCCGCCGGTCTTCAGGCCTCGGTCACGGCAAAGGAGCACGAGCTGGGAGCCAAGATGGGAGCGTACCTGCTGAGCAAGCTGGGCGATACCTTCATGGTCAAGGACTACACGCCCCACACGTACAACTCCAAGAGCTACGACGTCAAGAGCAGCGCCACCACCATCAGCAAGAGCAACGTGGCCTCCATCGAGCCGACGGAACCCCACGGCCAGCAGGGCGTTTTCATACACCTGAATACCCCGGTGAACTTCACCTACTCGCCAACCGGTGAATCACCCCACACCATCCCGATGACCCTGATAGAGGTCCAACTCGGCGACGTCACCACCAACGGCACGACGGCGGTCATCGCCCCCAGCGACCCCATGGTCAGGGCCGGATGGAACTTCTTCCTTATCGAAGGCGATGGCAGCAAGGGCGTCCACAACCCCACGTTCAGCATGGAGGTCCTGCAGGCCGCCATCAATGCCCTGGTCATCCCGACGCCGACCCCGACCCCGGCGCCAACGGCCACGCCGGTACCCACGGCAACCCCGGCGCCAACTCCCACGGCGACGCCGGCCCCAACTCCCACGCCGACTCCGGCGCCAACTGCCAGCCCCTCGCCGGCGCCCACCGCCAGCCCGAGCCCATCGCCATCGCCGTCACCCAGTCCCAGCCCGGCACCCACCCCCAGCCCATCACCGTCGCCCAGCCCCACGGCGTCGCCCAGCCCGAGCCCCAGTCCCTCTCCCACCCCCTCGGGCCCACCCCTGATACCGGCGAACCACCTGGGGCGCACCACCTGTCTCGGGTGCCATGCCAATGGAGTTGGCCCACTCCCTCCCACGAGCCCGACGAACCACACGTCATTTACCGATGCGACCTGCCGCGGCTGCCATGCCCAGGCATAGGTCAACGCTCTGTCCAGATTACACGGTTGCACAACAATATGTCTAAATGAAAAGAGTCCAAGTCTGGTTCCTCGCAACAACGGCCGCAATAGCGGCAACCACCGCTGTGTTGATTGGGGTAGCAATGCTACCCCAATCTCCATTACCGCAGTTCGGCATCAGGGCCCAGGCAGCGCCCACGATCTGTTCCAAGTGCCACGTGGCGCCGCTGGTCGTTACCTGCACCACCTGCCATCCCGCCCCGCGTACGCAAATAGGCAACATTCCATTTCCGCACCATGACCCGGCGCCCGGCGGCCCCCTCGATAGCTGCCAGTTTGCCCTGTGCCACGGCGGGCCGACAACCGATATCCGCACTCTGCGGAGAGTCGACGGTACCCATACCTATTGTACCCAGTGCCATCAAATAACGCACCTGCTGCCCGCGCCGCCGACCCCGACCCCCACACCCACTCCCACACCGGCGCCGGCTGGCACGCCCACCCCGGCGCCTACCCCCGCCCCCGCTATCCCGGGAATCACCCACACCCTGGTGGGGCGCGATGATTGCCTGCTCTGCCACGGGAACGGCATTCCGAGAGCGCTCCCCGCCAGCCACGCCGGGCGTGTCAATGCGTCATGTCTCTTGTGCCACTCGGCCACCACGCCAACCCCGACGCCGACGAAGACGCCAACCCCCACTCCGGGGCCAAGCCCTTCGCCATCACCCAGTCCATCCCCTTCGCCCAGTCCGAGCCCTTCGCCATCACCCAGTCCTTCGCCATCACCCAGTCCGACGGCGGCCCCGAGTCCCACTCCCACTCCATCGCCGAGTCCCAGTCCCAGCCCATCGCCGTCACCCTCGCCGACGCCGTCCATTAATGCCGCGCCCCTCTATGCCAACAACCTTTGCGGCTCCTGCCACGGGAACAACCGCCAGGGCGGCACCGGGCCCGCGCTGACCGCCGCGGCCCTGGCATCAAGGAACCGGACCCAGGCAGACGTGGTCACGAAGATATCCACCGGCAGCATGTCGCCCTTCAAAGGGACTATGACCGCCGCCGAGATCAATGCGCTGGCCGAGTGGCTGAGGACCGCGCCTTAACCAAGAAATCACGAAGCCCGAATGACGAATGACCCATCCATGTCGAATTACAGCGGACCAATTGCGAATTCGAATCTTGAACATTAATTCATCATTCGAATTTCGTCATTCGTTGTTACCTGGTCATTCGTCATTCTAATTTCGTCATTCGTCATTCTGGTCTGGGGGCCCAAATGAAGACACCCAAGATATGGACATTCGTCATAGCCGGCGCCGTACTGGCTGCAGGTGCGGTCGCTACGGGATACCTGGTGCGCCCGGAGGCGAAACATCCGGAGGCAGGAATCCGGGTCGCCCACGCGGCCGCCGGCGACTCTTCGCAGGGCTGCGCCAAATGCCACGGCACACCCGTGACCGGTAATTGCGCAAGCTGCCACACGACGCCTCGCACTCAGGTCGGGACTATTGCCTTTCCCCACCACGACCCTGCATCGTCCGGACCCGCCATCAAGGACTGCAGCTTCACCCTCTGCCACGGCGGCGGCGCCGGCGATGCCCGCTTCGTTAAGGTCACGAAGGGCACGCACTCGTATTGCGCCCAGTGTCATAAACTGACGCACAGCTAGACCTACGCACAAATGACGAAATCCGAAGTCCGAATGACCAATGGCGAAAGACGGCCCCTTAGTCCGGTGGCACAGGCGTCCCTGCCTGTGAATGCCTGTTTAGCCCTCCTGGTATTTGTTCTTGCCGCATCCACCTTCATGGCGGCGACCGCCGGCTGCGAAGGACCAAGGGCCTCGGGTGAAAGGGCGGCTCCGACCGGGGCAGAGGCAACCGGCCCGGAGCCGGCGAGGCAGCAACCAGACAGTCAGCGCGGCCAAAGACCGGTCTCCTCCGCGACGATGACGGTTGGGCGGGGGGACACCCCACAACCGGTGGATAGCCAGCCTGTCCAAACGCCGGTTTCTTCCGGGGTGGCTGTGGAGGCTTCCCCCACCCCCACAGCCACTCCTTCTGAAACACCTCCCAGAACACCCGCGGCGCATGGGGCGGTTATCATCGCTCACGAAACGATTGTCACCACACCCATCCCACTGGTGACGCCTTCCCCCCGGGCCCCGGGGTCAGGGTCCGCCCCCGCCACGGACACGGCCTACTATTCCCTGATTATTGAGTCCACCAACCCGCACTACGGCGACATCACCATCAGCCCCTACAGTCCCAGCAACCGCTACCCGAAGAACGCCGCGGTGACCATCAGCGTTGCACCGAAACCGGGCCATGAATTCCAGGGCTGGCGCGGCAACGCCGCGGGCAAGGTCACCACCATTACCGTGGTCATGGACGGGGATAAGACCATTCACGCTGGTTTCTCGAGAAAGAGCTTCAAATTGACGGTTGCGCCGGCGCTCCGGGGAGGAGTTATCTCCATTTCACCCAATCTGAGATCCTACGACTACGGCTCGACCATTCTGGTCGACGCCAGGCCCCAGCAAGGCTACCTCTTCAAGTCCTGGACCGGTGACGCCTCGGGAACTCAGAACCCGATGCCTGTGGTTGTGGAACAGGACATGAATATCGGCGCCGTCTTCGAAAAAGGCGTATTTAACCTGCAGACGAAGGTGAACCCGAGGGGGTTTATCGATTCGAGTTCCCCGGGCGTTCCCCAGGAGAGCGGGGCCAGGGTCACCCTGACGGCAAGGCCGCCGGACAACCACCGTTTCGTCTCGTGGACCGGCGATGTTTCCAGCAATAGTCCCGCGATAACCATTACCATGGACTCGAACAAGAGCGTCACCGCCAATTTCGTCCGTATCTACACCCTTTCCACCTTCGTCAACCCGCCCGGCTATGGTACGGTTACACCGGCTTCGGGCATATACGATGAGGGCGAGGAAGTCACCCTGACGGCATCCCCGTCCGGCAGCAGCATCGAGTTCGTGGAGTGGGCCGGGAACGTCACGGGATCGAACACGACAGTCAAGATAACAATGAACTCGGATAAGAGCGCATCAGCGTATTTTCAGCCCATCAAGTACCCGTTCCAGTAGCGTACACCTTGTAGCCGCAGGTCTTCAGCCTGCGGGGGCGGGGAGCGAGTGCCTGGCTTCAGTCTTGCTTGGTGGGGACAATTTAGCAACACGCCTGCCTTTTCTTAAACCGGGGCGCATTCGTCTAGCGGCCTAGGACACCTCCATCTCGAGGAGGAGACCACCGGTTCGAACCCGGTATGCGCTTCCACCCGTTCGAAAAGGCCCCTATTTGAATCTGTTTTCGCCCGCTGGCGACTTGACAGTTCGGTTATTGCTACCCGTTTGCTACCCGGCTTTTCCAGAGGCCCGTTTTTCCGCTTTGCCGGTGAGCTTCTGGCCAAAAAGGTCGGCGGCGGCTTGCTGGAGGCCCGGCATCAGATGGGAGTAGATGTCCATCGTCATTTCGATGCTGGAATGCCCTAACCGTTCCTGGACAACTTTGGGGTGAATGCCCCACTTCAGCATAAGGGAAGCGTGGGTATGCCGGGCGTCATGCAGGCGGATAACCTTGAGGCCACACCTGGCGGCCAGCGTTTCCCAGGCCCGGGTGATCGTGTTCGGGCGTAGCGGCTTGCCTTCAACGGTGCTGAACACCAGGTCTTCGTTACCGAGGGGTAGTCCAAGC
>JACQUA010000358.1 GCA_016210565.1 Chloroflexota bacterium | reverse complement strand
TTCCTCCAACCATGCCTCTAAATCCTGGGGGAAAGAGGCCTCCCGAATGATTCCAAGCCGGCGGGCCTGTTCTACAAAGCTCTGAGCCGACTCTGGCCGAAAGAGGGTATCAAAATTGGCCGGGGAGGCACAGGCTACCAGGGAACGGATCCTCTCATCCTGGGCGGCCACGTAGATAGAAACGGCTGCTCCTCCGCTAAACCCTAAGGTAGAGACCCGGTTCGGGTCCACTTCGGCCAGGGAGCAGAGATAGTCCAGAGCGGCCCTCAGATCCTCGGCCCAGCCCAAAAGGTGAAAATTGCCCTGGCTTTCCCCGGTTCCCCGGAAGTTGAACAGGAGGGTTACGAACCCGTCCCCGGCAAATCGCTCCGCCATCAGCGGGTATCCTCGATCGGCAGGGTCGGGGGGAGCCTGGGGCACTCCATGGCAGATGATGAGAGCAGGATGTATCCCGGCCAGGGATGGGGGGGTGAAAAGCTCACCGACCAGCCTTATCTTCCCGGATTTCAGTTCTATCTGCACCTGGCCTCTCCTCGGGTTGGGGTTCGGTGTTTCGCCGCATAACGGCAAAAACGATTCCTTCTTCTCTGACCTTGACTCCCGGGTGGTCATTCTCCTCTTCGGGGAGATCAGGACCAGGATTTTCACCTCTTCGCTTTCCTGTAGCCCGCCCGCTGGGCCTCCTCTTCGGTGTCGAAGTAGACCCGGTTCTCCGGAGCCACCTTTTCGTAGCTCTGGCCCCCAGGTACATGGTAGATCATGCTTTTCCTGTTGCCGGTGATCTTCCCCTGACGAACAGGGGTAGACGGCGCCTTGGCCCCACTACCTCCCCACAGCCCTCGGCCCGCCTCCCTGGCTTCCCGCTCATAGCGGCGGAAATCCTCCAGGTACTTGAAGGGAAAGCGGGTGTAAGCGTGACCATAGCCCTGTTTGATGATCTCGGCATTGACCAGGGTATCGCCCCCTTGTAAACGTAGGCCAGCATGCGCCTGTACTTGTCCCGCTTCTCCCAATCAAACTCCAGCCGGACTTGAGTTCCTGGGGGGAGGAGCCGCGTAGTGAAGGCCGACGCCTCTTTGCCGAAATACTCCACGGGCCTCCGAGGGTCCTTGGTCTCGGGGGTGTTCACACCAATCAACCTGACCCTTTCTTCCTTGCCCTGGTAGATGATGACAATCGTGTCCCCATCCACCACCCGTTTGACAGTGGCCACCTCATTGGCGGGAAGGGGAGGAGTGAAAACCAGGAGAAGCAGAAGGCAGAGAAGGATAGAAGGGAGTCTCTTGGCGATTGTGATCAGAGAAACCCGAAGAAGTGTCCAAGCTTTCGCGGAGATTGCAAAAAGAGATCTATAATGGTGAAGTGGGGCAGGGGGCAGCATCTTACATCTCCTTGCTCCAGGGAATGGGACTTTCCTGCCTTTTCGGAATCGGTGGCGAAGGAAGCAGTAACGACAGGCCTGTTGAGAAAGAGGCCGGCAAACCCAAAGAAGCAAATACCAAACGAGGGGCCTCTTGACGACGAGAAGATTGTACGATCGAAGGACTTATCTGTCAAGCAGAAATGGCAGGGGCTTTATTCATTTTTGATGAAAGCAAGATACAAACCGACAACGGGTTAGTGGCCACGCCGACTAACGCCCTATCGGTTGCGGTGCTCATCATGGCCGCGTTCATCAAGAGGGCCGCCGGCACCCCGTGGCCGGCCACGTCGGCCAGGATGAAGAGCCAGCGGTCCTCGTCCACCGGCAGGAAGTCGTAGTAGTCCCCCGAGACCTCCGAGGCGGGCGGACAGGCGGCGGCGATCTCCAGTCCGGGGATCTCCGGAGGCCTCTTCAAGAAGTGGCGCTGGACCTTGCCGGAGAAGCGCAGCTCCTTCTTCTTCTGACGGAGCAGCTTCTCGCGGACGTGCCGCTCGATGATCTCCCGCTGCATCCGGGTCATGATGAAAGACCTGAAAATCACCAGGCCGATGGTGGCCAGCAGCAGCGCCCCCAGCAGGGGATGGGGCATGGA
>JACQUA010000348.1 GCA_016210565.1 Chloroflexota bacterium | reverse complement strand
TGCGTATTCCGGGGCAAAGTTTCCACCCGTTCCGATTGAAAGTTTCCACTGATTCCACTGCAAACCTTCCACCGATTCCGGGCGAAAGTTTCCACTGATTCCGGGTCAAAACTTCCACTCATTCCGGACGAAAACTTCCACCGATTCCGGGCAAAACTTCCACCTAGTTTCTGGAAGCTAGCGATGCCGCCAGGTGATTCCCGGTCGGGAACGGGACCGGCTTCTGAGCTGAAAAGTAGCTGGCCACAGGGTTTTGCCGGAAGGGCCTGAACCCCTTGCTCAAACCATAGGGAAGGGGTCAGCACCGTGGCCAATCGGAGGGTATCTATGCGACAGGTGAAAGAAATTCTCAGGCTCAAACACGTGTCAGGGTTGTCGAATCGTCAGATAGCCCGCAGTTTGGGGATCTGTCATACCACAGTGAACGAACTCACGTACCGGCTGGACGCAGCAGGGCTTTCCTGGCCCCTCCCTACGGAGCTTGACGAGGGCTCCTTGGAGGCAATGCTCTATCCCGGCCAACCCAAGAAGGACTTGGGGAGTAGACCAACACCGGACATGGAGAAGATCCACCGAGAGCTCAGACGTAAAGGCGTCACTCTCCAGCTCTTGTGGATCGAATACAAGAAGGACAACCCGAACGGCTATCAATACAGCCAGTTCTGCGACCTCTATCGCCGGTGGCGTGGCAAGCTCGACGTGGTGATGCACCAGGTCCATCGGGCTGGAGAGAAGCTATTCGTTGACTATGCAGGCCAGACGGTTCCCATAGTGGACCGACGGAGCGGTGAAACCCATGAGGCACAGATCTTCGTTGCCGTATTGGGTGCGAGCAACTACACATACGTAGAAGCCAGTTCGTCGCAAGACTTGGCTGCCTGGATTGGAGCTCACTGCCGGGCTTTCGAATTTCTAGGGGGAGTACCTGAGATTGTTGTCCCAGACAACACCAAGACCGCCATAAGCCATGCTTGCCGTTATGATCCCGATGTCAATGCGGCTTACCAGGAAATGGCTGATTTCTACGGTGTTGCCGTGATCCCAGCCAGGCCGCGCAAACCCAGGGATAAAGCCAAGGTCGAGGTGGGAGTGCAGGTTGTGGAGCGCTGGATCCTGGCAGCACTTCGGAATCGGACGTTCTTCAGCCTGTCTGACCTAAATCAGGCCATTTCGGAGATTCTGGTGGACCTGAACCGGAGGCTCTTCCAGAAGATGAAGGCTTCACGGCTGTCCCTTTTTGAAACACTGGACAAGCCGGAGCTCAGACCCCTCCCTGCCAAGCGCTATGAGCTGGCTCAATGGAAGACCGTCCGGGTGAACATCGACTATCATGTGGAATACGACCATTGTCTCTACAGCGTACCGTACCAACTGGTCCACCAGAAGGTGGAGGTACGGGCCACATTCACGAGCATTGAGGTGCTCCACAAAGGCCGGCGCGTCGCCAGCCATGTTCGAAGTTCCGGGAAGGTCAGATTCGTCACTGATCCTAAGCATCTCCCCACTGCCCATAGGGAGTATCTGGCCTGGACCCCTTCACGCATCATCAAGTGGGCGGAGACCGCAGGGCCCAACACAGCGGAACTGGTAAGAGCCATCCTCGAGTCCCGACCCCACCCGGAGCAGGGATATCGTGCATGCCTGGGGTTGATACGCCTCGCCCCTCAGTACCCCACTGAACGGTTTGAAGCGGCTGCGAGACGCGCTCTGGATTGCCGAGCCCTGTCGTACCGAAGTGTGCGGTCGATCCTGGACAAAGGCTTGGACAAGCTCCCCCTTCAGGCACCTCCTGAAAGACAGGCCGTCCTCAAACACCCCAATATCAGGGGGCCGCAATACTACAGCGGAAAAGGAGAAGGACAATGCTGAACCAACAGACTGTTGAGGCTCTATCGGAACTACGGCTTCAGGGAATGACCGAGGCATACCGTACCCAGGAACAACAGACCGATATCCACGATCTATCTTTCGACGAGCGGTTTGGACTCATCGTTGACCACGAGCTGATCTACCGCAAGAACCGGCGACTGGCCCGGTTGCTCAGAGACGCAAGACTACGGGTTAACGCCTGTCCAGAAGACATCGACTACCGTCAACCCCGGGGGCTAGACCGTGCCGTCCTGCGGGGTCTGTTCACCTGCCGGTGGATCTCGACCCATGACAATGTGTTGATCTCAGGCTCGACCGGGGTGGGCAAGACTTTCATTTGCTGTGCCCTCGCTAACGCCGCCTGCCGGCAAGGCTTCAGTGCCAGGTATTACCGTGTGTCCCGGCTCCTCGCAGATGTTGCGCTTTCAAGGGGGGACGGGTCATACGCAAGCCTCGTCAAGAAGCTCATGAAGACGAACCTACTGATCCTCGATGACTGGGGTCTCGCACCTCTGACCCAAGTCGAAAGTCGGGAGATCCTTGAGATAGTGGACGATCGCACTCAGGTGGCCTCGACCGTGGTATCCAGCCAGCTCCCCGTGGAGGACTGGCATAGTGCAATCGGGGATCCTACCATCGCCGATGCTGTCCTAGATCGCCTCGTCCACAACGCCCACAAGTTAGTCCTAAAGGGGGAGTCCATGCGGAAGGTCAGAGCCGAAGCCGTGGCGAATCAGAGCGTTCTAGAGCCGAATCCCCCCCAAGCAGACCGCTGAGGCGGATCTGCAAAGAGCTTCTGCGGGAGGTGGTAGACGGGAAAGACCCTTTCAGACTGAGATGCAATGAGGAGCCGTGTTCTCGTTCCGGTAACCGGTGAGAAATCATGCGGCCCGGTGGTGGAAAGATTGGATCGGAACGCGTGGAAAGATTGCTCCGGAATTGCTGGAAGGTTTCCTCCGGACTGACTGGAAGCTTTCGTCCGGAACGCGTGGAGGTTTTCGCCGGAATACGCAATTGGGCCTCCGGGAGATAGCCGGCGCCATCTCGTCGCTGGCCGAGAGGGCCAGACAGCGCAGCTTGAGCCCCTCTGATGTCAAAGATGGTACCTTTACCGTCACCAACTCGGGGGTTTTTGGCTCCACCTTCTTTGTTCCGTTGCTCAATCTGCCCCAGGCATGCATACTAGGGTTGGGGACGATCCGAAAGGTGCCCGTGGTTCGCCAGGACTCGGTGGTAGTAGGACACTCGATGTTTCTATGCCTCTCCTACGATCACAGGCTCATTGACGGGGGACCGGCGGTGCGTTTCTTGAGGCTCATCAGGGACAAACTCGAGGATCCTGCCGGCTTGGCCGCTCGGGTCCCCGGCCCAGCGGTGATCCGGGGAGTCGATGCAGACCAGGATGCACCGGCAGAAGGCATCGGAATCCCCTAGGCGGGTCCGCAGGATCGAGTGCGTCTTATCGGGAGGCAGGTGGGATGAAGAACGTTAGCCAGCTTTGCCGCCAACTCCAGCTCGAGCTCCAGGGTGTGTTGGGATCGGTTGAACGGGCAGAAGAGGAGCCCGAGGTCCACGTCGCTGTCATCGTAGAAATCGCCGGTGGCACGAGAACCGAAGAGGTAACAGGCTGTGACCCGCTACTCCTTCAGCACCGGCATGATTTTGGTTTTCAGAAGATCGAGGCTTTCAAGGTTCGGGCCCACCGGTGCTATCCTCCCATCTATCTCACCCCGGCCTGGAATGGCCGGGATTACTACCTCCTGACACAAGAATCCCATTGAACCCCCGGGCCGCATCTGCCTCCTCCGACAGAGGTCCCCGCATGGTCCAGGCCCCCGAGACGCTCGAGGAAACTCATCGCGCTGAGGACGTTCTCGTCGCCGGTCACCCACGGAAGGGAGCGAACCTCAGAGGCTATTTCAGCTCCTGAAATCGGTGACTTCCGATTCCGGTTCCAATGATCCCGGTTCAAGAGAATCCAATGCAGCTCTGCAGCAAGACTCAAAGCTATGTATTCGAGGTTTCCGGCGTCCAGGACCTTCATTGCTGCCGATTCTATCGCGGAAGCCTCTTCCGAGTAGTCTTCCCTGAGCCATTGCACTGCATCGGTGCTGTCGTCGGACAGCCGGTAGTCGTATCGCGTAGTCTCGAATCCGGAGTCGTTGGTTTCGCTCATGCCGAGCACTCTCTCTTCAACGAAACCCAGGTTCTCCAGCCGGAGAACTGCGTCAGCCACTTCATCCGAGTAAGGGCCATAGTAGTGAGCCCGGTAGCCCAAGTAGCGTCCGATGAGTTCTCCCGTGAAATAGAGCCGTTTCTGAAGCAATGTCATTCCGGGAATATGGCCTCCAAATGCTGAAATGGACAGCAACACCACGTTTGGTGTGACGAGCATTCTGCTCAACCCCCTGCTACTTCTGGCTGACAGGGCCGCGACCGAGTTTGGGCAGCACCCGGATAAACGAGGGAAGCGAGGGCCAGCTGCCGGATGTGTCTCGGGCGCTGCAAAGGCCGTGTTTCAAGAAGATCCGCCTCCCTGGTTTCAAGAGAGATGAAACCGTGAACCGATCCCGGATTTTGCAACCACCCATCGCTCCGTAATCTCCTCAGCGTGATGTGAGACTTCCATGCATTGGAGGCCGAGGACATACGAACTAACCAACTGAATGATCGTGTTTTGCGGGCAAGGGAACGCGGATCCCAGAATTCCTCTTTGTCGGGAAGTTCCCGCACAGATCGAGGATATGTTTGAAACCTGAAAGTGAGTGGGTTCCTCTTGCCCTGCAATCCTACGTACCCCGTGTTGGGTAGGAGTTGACAAGGTTTAGGTGCTTGAGGAATCCAACGGCGTCACAGACCTCTGTCTCAGAGATTGTCCACGAAAACGTACTTGCCTCTTCGGCAATTTGTGCTGGAGTAGCGGGATCGGCCCCCCTTTCAAAAATCCAGTGTGCTTTGGCGGCCACACTCATCATCACGTAGTCAAGGTCTCCCGCGTCGAGAAGCCTGCGCGAAGCGCCGGTGATGCTTGCCGCCTCATCAGAGTAATTAGCCTTGAGCCATGCCACTGCTTTTCTGCCAGCGTCGGACAAGCGGTAGTCAAACCGCCGTACCTCGAACCCCGTGAGATTGGTGCTACCGAGTCCAACAACCTCCTCTTCGATGAATCCAAGGTTTTTCAATTGGACTAGCGCGGCGGCCACGGTGTCCGAATAGGGGCCATAGTAGTGGGCACGGTAACCCATATCCCGGGCAATCAGTTTACTTACAAAGTAAAGGCGTTTCTGAAGCAACGTTTTTCCGGTAATGGACCCACCGAAAGCCTCAATGCTGAGGAGCACAATGTTCGACGGGATTAGCAAGACAATCAACCTCCTGGTGCACTAGAGTTCGCTGGACCGTCGCTGCCCAGGACTTTCTCCAGAAGCTCGGTAATCCCGCTACTTACACGTTGGAAAGCCTCCTTCCTCTGTGATTCCCCGAGAGGCGGAATGGGAGCGTAACACTCGACCCATTGTTCGTTGAGGGATTCATCTATAGACCTGAACAGGGTCGACTCATCTTCGAAGGGTACCGCTCTGAAGCCGTCAAAAACCATTATCGAACCCTCTGAACCTCTCGATTGAGCTCGGACGGAGCCGATGTTTATGAGATTCAGGATCACATCGCGGGAATCCAGGTGGGCGTGATTGAAGCTGTTCCGAAGGACTTCAGCAATCTCTGCCTCGAGGTCGGGTACGGGTTCCGCCAGTTTTTGCGGCAAGCTCAGTTTGACGTTATCGGAGAAGTCGTTCAGCCTTCTTCGGAAGACCCTCTTGAAAAGCTGTCGGGTCACCAGCCTTCGAAAGAGCCGCCCTGCAAACGTCTGCTCATATTCCGGTTTCAACATCTCCAAGATGAGCCTGTTATCATCCCACGCCAGGTAGTTTTCCAGGAATTCGTCATCAAGCTTCTCATACTGGTAGAGCTTTGTCAGGCATTGAATTTGGTCCATTCGGACACCCAGGGAGATGGCTCTCACGAGCATGGCGTCAGTGATCAGTCTGACCTTGTGCCTGTAGACCTGCGTGGTGAGATAGTGTTTGGCCAGTACGAACTGTTCGAGGGTGTGTATCCCGTTAGCTTCTACAAGGGGGTACGGGTTCTTGAGGGGGTCAGTTCCCAAGCGCAGGGTGTTGTGAAGCTGATCGATATCATATATGCCGTAACGTACTCCGCAGAAGTAGCTGTCGCGTAGGAGATAGTCCTGTTTGTCTGCGTCAAGGGCACCGGAAAGGATCTCGTGCGAAAGCCGGTTCCCATGTCCGCGAAACAAGTCGACGATATCGGGCCGGTCATTTCCGCATAGTGGCCCTGCTAGACTCCTATGCTGCAAGACGATCCTCTCTGTGATTGCCTCATGGGGCTTCCGCTCAAGACCGTGTTCGTATCGTCCGGATTGGCTGATCGGTGTCACACAGGCAAACACAAACTCGGAGACATGCGAAAACGGCCCATGACCAACGTCATGGAGAAGGGCGGCTAACCGAACGAGGCGGGTGTTGGCAGGATCCACCCCGAGAACTCCAGCAAACCTTGCCGCCACATGTATTACTCCGAGGGTATGATCAAAGCGCGTATGAAGAGCCCCTGGGTAGACCAGATATGCCATGGCAAGCTGACGGATGCCACGAAGCCTCTGAAGAGGCGGTGTATCGAGGAGATCGCACTCGCGGTCGTACAACCGGATGAAGCCGTGGACGGGGTCGCGGATCGTCAGTTCTCGTGGCACGTCGGACTTCACCCCTTGATACCGCCCTGAGACCCCGGCAGTCATGCCTGGGGATGAAGGGCGGCTTCTTTCTCTTGCGTAGTCGGTAGGATGTGCGGTCCTCTCGCCTGTGCCTCCGCAACGAGGCCGCTCCGCCGCACCCGGTCATGTGAGCCTCGCCAAAGCTATCCCGACTTGTCATGCTCGACACATTGGCTTCGACCCCGTATGCCTGCCTAATGCCGGACGACAAGGCCTGGAACGGCTTTCGCACCCCAGGGTGTCATGATCGGGATAGCGTAGCCCTCTTTCGCGGGCGCAGGCCGGTCAGCCACGGACGTGCGTCTGGGTTTCACCGCAGCCCCCGGCTCTAGCCGTGGGCTGGCTGACCTCAAGGCAGTTTTCGTCTCACTCGTGCGTCCACAGGCTGTCGGCAGGGTTGGATAGTGAGCTGTATCGAACGGGAAGAGTCCTGTCTTGACTATACCAGCTTGTCCTTTTCGGGTCATGGGCGAACGTATGTTGGGCTCCAATGTGATTCTAGCACAGGTGCGTCTACGTTGCAAGTGGAAAAATCGACGTTGTGTCGTCGGACAGCGATAATGTCACCCCATAAGGGGACAGCGAAAATGTCACCCCCCCCCGGGGTCGAACTACTGTCCTATGATGGGAGACATTGGTTTGAGCGCAAAGGAAGCACGTCGTGTTTATGTGGTTGAACAGGTGGTCATGGGCACAGTCACGGCCGGAGAGGCAGCTAGGGTTCTGGGCCTGAGTATCCGCCAGGTCAAACGCCTTAAGGGAGGTTTGCTCGGAGAAGGCGTGGCATCCCTCGCTCACAAGAATCGAGGCCGTAAACCCAGTAATGCTCTCGAAGAACCCTTGCGTCAACGAATCCTGGAACTGGCTCTTGGACCCTATCTCGGGGCCAGCTGCCAACAGATGTCCGAGCTTCTTTCTGAGTACCACCAGATCCACCTCAGCGCCAAAAGCATCACTCGTATCCTCAAGACCGCTGGGATCCCTCTACGCTATGGCCACAAGAGCGCCCGCCGACGGCGTTCACGGGACCGTATGCCCCAAGCCGGTCTTCTGGTCCAGTGCGACTCAAGCCCTTACCAATGGCTCGAGGACCGCGGACCCTACCTGCATCTCCACGGAGCTATCGATGACGCTACAGGACAAATCCTGGGCCTTTATTTCAGCCTCCAGGAAGAGATCCTGGGCTATTTTCATGTCCTGTCTCAAGTACTGCTCAATCATGGAGTCCCTCGAAGTCTCTACTCCGACCGCCACACCATCTTCTTCTCCCCAAAGGCCGACAAACTTACCGTCGAGCATGAACTGGCAGGAGTCCAGAAGCCTCTCACTCAGTTTGGCCGGGCTCTCAGGGATCTGGGGGTTCGACATATTCCTGCGCGTTCTCCTCAGGCGAAAGGTCGTGTCGAACGTCTCTGGGGAACCCTTCAAGGCCGCCTCCTCATCGAAATGCGCCTTGCAGGCATCTCCTCCCTTGAGCAGGCCAACGCCTTCCTGCCTGCCTTTATCGTCCGGTTCAACCAACGTTTCTCAGTCGAACCCGCCGACCCCGCTTCCGCTTTTCAGCCCGTGCCTTCATCGGACTTCCTCAACCGTACCCTGGCCCTTCATACACATCGGTCGGCGTCCCCCGGTTCCACCATTAGCTGCGACCACTCTACTTACCAGCTCATCAATCCTCAGGGAGACGTTCAGCCCCTCAAGCCAAAGGCCCGAGTGACTGTACTAACCCATCTCGATGGCTCTATCTCTGCCCTTTACCAGGACAAGCACCACACCCTAAGACTCATGCCCGCACAACCTAAACCGGAATCTCATACCAACCACACCAAACCAACGGGGTCTCGGAGAGTTCATACCTGGAAGCCTAGCGAGAATCACCCCTGGAAAACTTTCAATCGGCCTAAGTATCCACCTCCGGGACCCGTTGAACGCCTCATTGAGGCCCAACTTAAACGCGACTTCTGGGATGAGGTGTTCCATCAACGATGACCGGGGGGGGTGACATTTTCGCTGTCCAGTTGAACGT
>JACQUA010000363.1 GCA_016210565.1 Chloroflexota bacterium | reverse complement strand
CCTTCGACTGCGCTCAGGGTGACATTTTCAGAGCAAATCCAAGAAATTTCTTCTGTTACCAATATTATAGGGGGATTGTTAAGAAATTGTTAATGCGCGCGAGAGTGACGGTCTTGCTCGGTCCGACGTTGAAAGAAGTTCGGGATGACGTTGAACACCGTTGACCGCTGTTTTTGGGGTTCATGTGTTTCCGTGCACATTGACGGAGTGGAATTCTTGGTGGTAGAATCGTTCGGTTGCTGGATCCCGGAAGATGTGAAACGCAGTGATGGCGTGGCTTGGCCCCTACCATGGGTGAATCCGGGTCCTGTAAACATCGTCTCGTGCCTGCCCCAAAAGGCGGCCGTCACCGCCTGCGCGACCCAGCTTCACGGCATCGTCTTGGCCCTGGCTTCCGAGTTAAGGAGTACAGCTATGATCAGGCGTCAAGAAAGCTTAGTCCGTTTCGTGTGCTTATCCATGGCTGTCATGATGGTGCTCGGCTTACTCCCCCAGGGCAGGTCATTGGCGGAAAACGCCGCTGCCGGCGCTGCTCCTCTGGAGAGCAGCATCTCTGTGCGGGGTGATCTTACCGGCGATGGAATCATTGATGGGCGGGATGTGCTGAAGGTCATGCGGATTGTGGACGGATTTCGAACCGCTACTGCTGATGACATTGCCCGCGGAGATGTCCATCCCCTGCCGGGCACGGGGGGACGACTGATGGGCGATGGGCAGTTGACCCGCGATGACGCCTCCAAGATCCTGCGGACCGCCGTGGGTCTGGTACCGCAAGGCGAATTGACGCTGGATTTTGGTGGTTCGCCGCCTCGGGTTGCCGGTTTTGCTCCCAATCATGGCCCGGCGGGCGCCCGGGTCACCCTGTTCGGGGAGAACTTCGTGACCGGCGCCCTGGAAGAAAACATGGTGTTTTTCGGGGACACGCCCGCGCCGGTCCACAGCTCTACGGGGAAAACCCTCGAAACTGAAGTGCCTGCCGGCGCCGACATCAGCCGGGTCAGGGTGGTGACGCCGGGGGGGGAGGGTGTGAGTCCCTTCACTTTTGAGACGATGGTAAACCGCCCCGGCAAGCTGGTTCCTTACCAGGGGCGCCTTCCTACGGACTATGGCGTGGTCAACAGCTACGGGGACGAGGTGGAGCCGGGTAGTGACGGTAAGTTCTCGGTCCCCATGGCCGTTTACGGCATCACCACCCACTACGGCGTGCCCAAAGATGGCAGCGACCGGATCCTGCTCCTGGTGGATATAGCCCGCGGGCCTGCCTCCCAGGAGGTATTGACACCACAGGAAACCAACATGGACCTGCTGTCCACCGCCCGCGCGTTGCTGTTTATAAACCCCACCTTCGCCAATCCTTTCCCGGAACAGGCCCGGCTGTACATGACCTACATCCAGGATGACCCCAAGGTAGCGGTGCTGGCCCAGGTCCTGGGGACGCTTTACCAGGCTGGGCCACAGCCCTTTGGGGATGCCGGATTGGCTACTGCTTACAGCGACGCGGTAGGTTCGGTCCTGGGGCGAATACCGGACGGCTTCAAGGTTTCCCTTCCTCAGGCGTTGCCAGGGCGGGTTGCGGGATTGGAGCAGATAGCCGGAGGAGCGATAGCGAATGAAGGGTTGAAGTGGGCAGAAGCGGGCAATTTGGGATTACTCCAACTGTCTTCCGCCCAGCAGGAAGCAGGGGGCTGGACCTGGGAGGCGTTGTACCCTGATACGGGACTCACCAGAATCAAAGGTAGTGAAAAGCCGGGTAGCATAATCCCTGAAACAGACTGGAGCAACGCTTTGGACTGGCTCGCGGTGCTGGCAGAGGTCAAGGATATTTATGATACCTTCCCTCTGGGTATGCAGAACATAGCGGCTATGAAGCCCAGGCAGGTCCTTTCCCGGGCGACATATTCTGATTTCACTTTTATTCCCCCCCAAAGCCTGATGGAAGGTGCTGAGGAATTCTTTATAGAAAAGACGGGTGGTATGAACCCTTTAATACTTTTTGACCCTCTGAGAGCGGTGTTCGATGGCATCTTTGATGGCATCACCTGGGGAGTTACTCAGGTCTTCCCCTCCCTGGAGGGGGTGGCCACGCCGGATATGAACCTGCATGTTGACCCGAACCGGGATGGGGTTTATGTGGTCAGGAACTTCAGCGGGAGGCTGGGCAGCGGGATCGATGCGGGCGAATTTGATTTTCTCTGGCAATTGCCCGAAGGGGAGCGGAGTTTCTATATTGCCCTGGGCATGAATATAGCTATGGTGGCCATCGATTTCACCAGTTTTATTTTACTCAGCAAGTTTCAGGTACCAGCCGACAAGATCAGTAAAATGGGTCTGAAAGGGATCTTCTCCCACGCGGTCAAAAAGAGTATTCAAGTAGCTATGGTGAAGGGACTGAAGGGTTCAGAGGGCATTGCCTCTGGAGAACTTACCAGGACTGTTTTGTCCATTTTCTATGAGGTGTTGAAAGAAACACTGACCATTGCGGCTCGCGAGATGGCAGGTCTCCGCATGCAGCAGGCCCAGTCCACAATTGCGAAGGCGCTGGGGGTGTTCCCTGTATACCCCGGCCCCATTCTTGACGGGCTAAAGGCGTTTCACCGGCTGGGTACGATGGTAGTGTTCCCATTGCTCCCTGGTTATACAACACCCCTGGAGACCTGGATAGTAGTGGTGGGCAGCCCCTTTACACCGGTGATTACCAGAGTCACCCCCGGGACCGCCACGCCCGGTGAAACGGTGACCCTGGAAGGGAAGAATTTCGACTACCGGAATAAGGTCAACAACGAGGTGCGTCTGGGCGAGTTCTGGCAAGACGCTGCCAAAGCGGAGGCGCTGGAGGTCAGCACCGACGGTAAGAGTCTGAAGTTCAAGGTGCCGGAGGACCAGTCCAACGGGGCCGCTAAAGTCTGGTTAAGAACCCCGTATAGCGGGTTGCCCTCTGAAGCGTCACAGGCGCTCCAGGTCAAGCGCATCCCCAGGCTGCTGTCTATCAGTCCCACCAGCGGCTTTGCTCCCGTACCCTCCGGCAGCGCCAATCCTTTAGCTGGCTTCAAGGGAACACTGGTAACCTTCAACGGGCTGGGGTTGAAGCCCCCCTCGGGCGCTACTGCTGACAAGGTATATATTGGGGGCATGGCCTCCATCGTGGAAAGCACCACCCCGACGGAGGTAAAAGCCAGGGTGCCCGCTCTCCAGCCCGGGGCCACCCGGGTGCAGATATATTCTCAGGAGGTGGGCGTATATTCTCAGGACCTGGCCTTCACCGTCCTGGGTTCGCCCACTCTATCGGGCATAACCCCCGCACAAGCCATGGTGGGGCAGTATGTGGAGCTCCAGGGGGGAAGACTCGGCGCCAGCCTCGATGAGGTGAAAGTCAAGGTCGGGCCAGACGCTGCCGATGGCAGGGTGCTTTCCGTGAGCGGTGATAAGCTCGCCTTTGAGATGCCCTCGGCGGGTGAGGCGGGGCAGCAGCTCCAGGTGGTGGTGTGGACACCCGCCGGCTCTGCCTCCATCACCATCACCCGGCTGGCCGGCATACAGGCCCCGCAGACAGGCCCCCGCGCCGATCCCTACTACCGCAACATACCGGTTCATTCCCCCCTGAGCGGACTTATCAAGGACGGCAAGATCTCCCTGGACGAGGCGGCGGCTTTGGCCCGGCGCGCCCTGAATCCCTACCTAGATGGCTGGGATGATAAGGATATTAAGATCACTGTTCATTACTATCAGCAGAAGACAGTTACTACAGACCAGAACGGTAACCAGGTGGTCACCTACCCTTTTACACAAGGAGAGTCAACTACCGAGACCCTGACCGGGCATGCCGGCAAAGAATACCGGAGGACCTACCGTATTGACCATTTGCATCCCGACAAAGGCGGGGGGCAGAGCGCACCCTACATGACCATGGAAGAAGACCTGGATGCCACCCCGGAGACCATGGAGGAGGGCGACTATGTTGACATAGACCCTGCCCGCGACCAGCCCGATGGCATCGTTATCATGGTCGCCGGAGAATACCAGGCTGCCAATCTGGAGCTAAACAACGGCGATGTCCTGGATATGAGGGTAGGTGGCCCTGGCGGCTCTTTCGCTTCGCTGATTCTTGGAACGCCGGGGATTATCCTCAAGAGCGATAGCCTGGTCTCTCTGGGTATCGTGGAAAGCCGGACTTCCGGGGCGGATTCCATAACTATTCGCGGCCACAACAACGAGGTAAATGTGACACAGAGCCTGAAAACCCTGGGAGGAAGAGGCATCTTCATTGAAAGCGGTATTCAGAACAAACTAAATGTGAAGGTTCTGGAGAGCAGCGGCCATGGCATTTATGTTAAGGGCGGCGGCCTGAATGAAATTCCCCAGGCTAGCCTGCGCAATATCGGCGGGCACGGCGTCTTCATCGAAAATAGCGAAAATAACTTCTTTAACAAGAGCACCATTACCGGAGCCGCCGGCAACGGCATTCTTATCGTGGGAGGGAAAGAGAACCGGATAGATGACGTTACTATAACCGGCGCGGAATACGGGATTGAATTGCGGGACACCATGGGCAACCGGATCGGGTATATCTCGTATACTAAACCCGTTATCATCAAGGGAAACCGAAAGTCCGGTCTCTACATCAACGGCGGCGGCAGCAATAACGTCGCTTATGCTCGGTACGAGCAGAACGGCCTGCATGGCGTAGAACTGGTTAACACCAGGCTGAATTTGCTGCCCGGCGTTGTTTCTCTTAATAATACCGGCAATGGCATACATATCGGCAGCGGTTCTCGTTTCAATGAGCTTTATAGTAATGCGACATCGGAAAATGAAAATGGAGTGGTGGTAGAAGGTCCGGGGACGGCTTATAATGAAGTCGGCGGCTTCATCGGCGATATCGAGGTGAGCGGTCAGTGGATGGTCAAGGGCAATCGCAAGAATGGCGTCTATATTCGGAACGGAGCCAATTTTAACGATATCTCATCTGCGTGGATCCATGGCAGCGGGCAGCACGGGGTGCTCATGGAAGGCGCCGGTACCACTAACAACCTGCTGAAAGACTTCTTGATTGGTGCTATCAATTCCTGGGATTCGCCCACCGGGGTGGGCAATGCTCTGGACGGTGTGCGCATCACCGGCGGCGCCAGCCGGAACCAACTTTCCCTGGGCTACATAGGATATAGCGGCGGCAACGGCATCACCATAACCGGCGCCGGCACCGATTTCAATGTGATACAGCGCACCCAGGTTGGTGGCATCAAAGCGAGTGATGTAACCGCTTTCAAGCAGAGGACCGGATGGGACTGGACCTGGATGGGAGAGAACCAGGGGCTAGGCATGCTCATTGCCGACGGTGCCTTTGGGACGGTAGTGCAGGAGACGGCTCTGGGGGTTAATCTGGGCGGCGGCCTCAAGATACTAAACGTGAGGAAAACCTGGGGCGCCAACGAACAGCCCTTTGCCCTGGCACTCATCGAGGGCATCAGGGTAGGCAGCGTTACGCAGAGTATTCCTTCCTCGGGCAGCCTGACGGTTCGCACCGTGGACAGTACCGCTGGCAACGGCATTCACCTGGAGAGCTCCACCGATGTAGTGGTCGGGGAGTTTAAACCTATAACCGGGGTGGAGTCTTACAGCTATGTCGACGGGCACAATATCGGGATATACATAGGGGGAACCAACCCGGGGCGCCATAACATCAAAGTCGGTGTTAATAAGACCTCCCGGCAGGGGGTTCTGGTGGAGAACTCCGTAGGTGATGTGCTGGACGTTAACGTAAGCCAGGCGGGCAGCCACGGCATCCAGCTTTCCCAGACCACCGATACCACGCTGCCCTCGGTGCTGGTAGAGAAGAATACGGGACATGGCATCTATCTGTACAAGGCAAAGAAGGCGGTGCTCAAGGCCATCAAGCTGGGGGCGGGCGGCATCACGGACGTCTTCTATTCCTCAGAAAACCAGGGCCGGGGCCTGTCCATAGAAAGCTCCCAGGATGTCCGGGTAACCGGAGGCCGCTTCCAGAAGAATGTTGGCCACGGCATACTGGTGGAGGATTCGGATTTCATCAAGATTGAAAGCCCTGATGTGCAGGAGAATGGGGGGACAGGCATTCTTCTGTTCGATAGCGGGGGGATAGAAATCTACCGGGTCCGCCCATTTGAATCGGACTTCAGTGTCAACAACAACCAGGGCGCCGGAATTAATGTAACTGCTAGCCAGGATGTCACCATCGGCCAGTCCCGCCGTTACCTGGGCGGCGGCTTGATTAGCGGCAATGGACTGCAGGGCATCATGATTTCCGGCTCCACCACCAGCAATGTAAACATTTTGGGCAACTACATAGATGGTAATAAAGCTGAGGGCGTCGGGGTCTATGATGGCAGCAATATCCTGATAGGAGGGCCTACCAGTGATCAGGGCAACAACATCCAGTTTAATCCCATAGGTATCCTGGCCAAAGGCAGCCTCACCAAGCTGTCCATCCTCTCCAACAATATCGGGGAGACCCCGGAATTCAAGAGCGGCACCCGGCAGTGGGGTAATGGGGTGGGCATCAAGCTACAGGATTCCATAAGCGAGGTCAGGATAAAGGGGAACACCATCAGCTCCAACAAGCAGGAGGGCATCCTGCTGACCGGCGGCGCCTCCAGGAATATGATAGCTGATAACACGATAACGGACAACGGCGCTGACGGTATTCGGATGGACGGGACAACTACCCTTTATAATACCATCCGTAGAAACTCCATCACCGGGAATGTGCTCAAGGGCATTGAGCTGCTAACGGGCGGCAATGGAGAGATTGAGGCGCCGGTGGTGAACCAGGTAACCTGGCGGGGATACAGCATAGCCGGCACCGTCAGCGCACCCCGGGGCAGCACCGTGGAGGTCTACGCCGACGATGATGATGAAGGGGAGAAGCATATCGGGTCATCCGCCCTTTACGGCAACAATTTCTATGTCAACGCCGATGTGCCCCCCGGCAGGAAAATCCATGCTATAGTTATTCACCCCAATGGCAACACCTCCGAGTTCGGACCTGCCATCCTCTCTTCGGTACAGGACTTCATGGTATTCAACTCCACCCGGGATGGCAACCAGGAGGTCTATCTTAGCCAGCCGGGGGGTATGGCACCCAAAAGGTTAACCAATAATACAGCCGCAGACCATACACCCAGGCTCTCGCCTAACCCGGACCGTATCCTGTTTGTCTCGGATAGGGGAGGCAACCCGGACTTGTGGGCGATGGGTAAAGACGGCGCCAACCCAATCCGGCTGACGCAGGACCCGGCGGCGGAGTATGACCCCGGCTGGGCAGGGGCGGACAAGGCGCTGTTCGTTTCGGACAAGGAAGGCAACCCCGAAATCTATTCCATGAACATACCCGCCGTGATTGGCCCCACCGGCGAGGTAGCTTATGACGACGGCACTGCCGAGCAAGCAAGTAGCGTGGCTAAGGACCAGATGCTTGGCGTCCACTTCTCCACCTGGCCTGGTACCCTTACCAGGTTGAAGTTCTATATTCTCACTAATCCCGGGCAGTTCAAGTGGATGGTGTTGAACTGGGATAGTGCTGCCAATAAGCCGGGGACTACCGTAATAGCCGAAGCCAATACCACACCAACGGGCCTGAGCTGGCATACTGTGGACACAGGCAACATCCAGGTGCCTGCCGACTATGTGGTGGCAGTGAAATACCTGGCGGATTCCCAGCCTGGTTTGGGGAAAGATATTTCGTCCACCTTCAGCGACCGCAGCGTGGTGCGTTATGCAGATTGGTCCGAGTTCTGGGGCAACCTGATGATACGGGCAACGGTTCAGCCGGTTCCTCCGACGCGGCTCACCCAGAACACTTTCGTCGACCGCTATCCCGCCATGTCGCCGGATAAGTCGAAGGTTGCCTTTGCTTCCGACCGCAGCGGCAATATGGAAATCTGGGTGATGAACGCCGATGGCGGCAGTCCGGTGCAATTGACTAACAGTCAGGGAGCGGACTACAAGCCGGCCTGGTCGCCGGACGGCAGCAAGATAGCCTTTGTCTCGGAACGGGACGGCAACCCTGAGATCTATCTCATGCCTGCCAGCGGCGGCAACGTGACGCGCCTGACCAACAACAGCGTCATGGACAGCGATCCCGCCTGGAGCCGCGACGGCCAGCGCATCCTGTTCAGTTCCGATAGAGGGGGCGGGATGGAAATATACTCCACGGCCCCGGCGATGGGGGCAGTCGCAACACGCTTGACCACCTCCCTGGGCAGCAATGCTCAACCGGATGCCGGGAGCTTTGTGAGCACCTCAGTCGGGGGTGGCGGGTCTGCGGCAGCGGCGCAACTGGCGCCGGTGAAGCGGCCTCCCGGGATGGCGCCGGGACCCGTCCGCCGCAGCCCGGCCCAGGCCAAGCCGGCGGCAGTCACCCCTGCGTCTACACCTGCGCCACCCAATGCAGGCAGGGTAGGCGCGGTCGTAACACCTGCCGCCGGTCCGGCGGGGCCCCGCGCCGACGGGTCCCCCGTATTAGCGATTGAGTCGGGAACGGCCTCTCCCGGCGCCACCATCTCTTTGAAGATAAACCTGCAGGGCGCCAGCAACCTGGGTACCATGGCTTTCGACATAGCCTACGACCGCTCCAAACTCACCCTGCTGGGGGTGACTCCTGGAGAAATACCCCTGGCGCAGAATGCCCTGTACGCCGTCAACCCGCAGGTGTTCCCCAGCTCTACAGGGCTGGTGCGCTTCGCCTCGGTCCGGGCTTCCGGGCATAGTGGAAGCGGTGAAGTGGCCACCCTGGCGTTCCGGGTGGAGGGCTATGTTTCTTCCGGCCAGATTCCTGTTAACTTCCAGAATATCGTTGGTGCGGATGCGAATCTCACCGGTGTGTCAATAACCGGGCAGGGAGGTGTGATTACTGTTGTCATACTCCCGGTGCAGCACATTGCCGGCTTCAGCCAGAGCGTGGGGGCTGACGGCATAGTATTGCTGAACATAGAGATCAAGCGTGTGCGCAATCCCTCCAGTGATGCCAATGTACTGGCGCCTGGCGGGATCAAGGCCTTTGATTTCACCCTGGCCTATGCGGGGGGTAGCACGGGCAATGCCATAAATGTCATGGATGTCAAAGGGGCTGGCCCGTTCTCGACGGTCACTCCGACTATTCAGAATGCTGCCGGGAGCACCAGGGTGAGCGCCACGCAGAGTAGTTCAGCGCCCCAGGCGCCGTTGACGCTGGTGGGAGTGGCGCCGCGGATCATCGGGTCGGCTTCGGTAGCACAGACAATTTCTCTGACGTTCACGAGCCTGCTGGACGTGACATCCGGGGCCAACATTCCGGCGGACGGCGTCAAGACGTTTACGGTGCGCCGTGGGGACGCGCGGAATGATGGGACGGTGGACATGTCCGACGCGTTGTTCATCGCCCAGTACCGGGTGGGCATCCGGGAACCCGGGGAGACCACCAGTTTCACCCATATTGTCAACGGGGCCAGCGTCAAGCTGGAAAGCACGGTCACCGGGGAAAAACTGGACATGAACGATGCCTTGTTCATAGCCCAGTACCGGGTTGGGCTGAGGGATGATAGCTTCAACTGGCGGTAGCGGATATTGCCGTAGCCGCAGGCTTTATGCCTGCGCTGGCTCCGCCCGCGCAGGCATAAAGCCTGCGGCTACGGCGTTCGTTCCGTTCTTTACAAACAACCGCCTGCATCGTATAATATTAAAAACCGAGAGCCATTAAATTCGTTTGTGGCTCTCATTCTTTTTAATAGAACCAGAGGCGAGGGGGCTAATGGCACAGAAAGAAGTTTACCTCACTCAGCAGGGCCTGTCCAGGATGGAGGCGGAACTGCAAACCCTGCTCTCTGTGCGTCGCCCTGACGTGGCCGCCAAGATCCAGAGAGCGAAGGAGTTGGGGGGGACTGATAACAACGCCGAGTACGAAGAGGCCAAGAACGAGCAGGCCTTTATCGAAGGCCACATCATGAGACTGGAGCAAATGATCCAGCGGGCCAAGTTGATTCCCAACGAGTGCCAGAAAGCCGGCGCGGTGACGCTGGGCTGCACGGTCAAGGTCCGCCACCCCGATGGCTCTCAGGAGCAGTACACCATCGTCGGCAAGGAAGAAGCCGACCCTACCAACGGTCGAATCTCCAATGAGTCGCCCGTGGGCAAGGCGCTCATGGGCAAGAAGAAGGGCGAGACGGTGGAGGTCCCGGTGCCGGCCGGCAAGATCAAGCTGAAGATCTTAGAGGTTAGCTGATCACTCAACCATGCGCCGATGGCGCGCCGTGAACGATGAAAGTGTCATTCTGAGCGAAGACGAATCCCGATAGCGTCGGGACGAGTCGAAGTCGAAGAGTCCTTGTCGCCTCTCAGGACAGGCTCTCCGGTCTGGCTTGGGCCAGGGACGAAAGACCCTTCGATTTCGCTCAGGGTGACGGGTATTTTCTGATCATGTTATCCAGGCTCGATGTTCTGGTCCAGCACCGGCTGGAAAAGCTGGAAAAAATCCGGGCCCTGGGCATTGACCCGTATCCCCACCGCTATCATCCCTCACACACGGCCCAGCAGGTCGTGACCCTCTTATCGCAGGAAAGCGCCCAGGCAGAGGTCACCGTGGCCGGCCGCATAACCGCACACCGCGCCATGGGCAAAGCCGCGTTCATGGACCTGCGTGACGCCTCGGGCAAGATACAGCTTTATCTGCGGCGGGACAGGGTGGGGGAGAAGGATTTCGAGCTCTACAAGCTCCTGGACATCGGGGATATTATCGGGGTGTCGGGGCGGCCCTTCCGCACCCACACCGGGGAAGCCAGCCTCGAAGTAGGCCGCTTGACCCTCCTGTCCAAGGCGCTGCAACCGCTTCCGGAAAAATGGCATGGGCTGACCGATGTGGAGAAACGCTACCGCCAACGCTACCTGGACCTGATTTCCTGCCCTGAAATACGCACGATCTTCCTGGCGCGCAGCCGGATTGTCTCGGCGATGCGCCGTTTTCTGGACGGACGGGGATTCATCGAGGTGGAAACGCCGATATTGCAGTCCCACGCCGGCGGCGCCATGGCCCGGCCTTTTATTACCCATCACAACGTGCTCGATGAAGACCTCTATCTGCGCATCGCTACGGAGTTGCACCTGAAGAGGCTCCTGGTAGGCGGCATAGACAGGGTCTACGAGATCGGCCGCATCTTCCGCAACGAGGGAATCGACGCCAGGCATAATCCCGAATTCACCAGCCTGGAAAGCTACGAGGCCTACGCCGACTACAATGATGTCATGAAGATGGTGGAGGATATGATCGGCAGCGTGGCTCAAGGCGTGGTGGGAGACTGCTGCAAGGTTGACTATGCCGGGAATTCCATAAATCTGACTCCTCCCTGGCGGCGGGTCACCCTCCGGGACGCCATAATCGAACACGCCGGCATTGACTTCTTGCAGTTCCCTGACGTGGAGTCCCTGGCGCCGAAAGTGCGAGAGAAGGGCATCCCCGTCGATGCCACCATGGGCCGGGGGAAGTTGATCGACGAACTTCTGTCGAAGTTCGTCGAGCCGCACCTGGTCCAGCCGGCGTTTCTCACGGACTACCCTATCGAGCTTTCTCCCCTGGCCAAGAAGAAGCCGGACAACCCGGCCCTGGTGGAACGTTTCGAAGCCTTCGCCGGCGGGATGGAAATAGCCAACGCTTTCACCGAATTGAACGATCCCCTGGACCAGCGGGAACGCTTCACGCAGCAGCTCAAGGCGCGGGAAGCCGGCGACCAGGAAGCCGAGACCCCTGATGAAGACTTCCTGACGGCGCTGGAATACGGCATGCCTCCGGCCGGGGGGCTGGGGGTGGGCATCGACCGCCTGGTCATGCTGCTTACCAACCAGGAATCGATCCGGGAAGTGATACTGTTCCCGCAACTGAAGACGAAATAAGGCTGTCGGCCGTCGGGGTTGTAGTCGCGGGTCTTCAGCCTGCGGGGGCGGTTGCCAGAGAAGCCGTAGTAGCGGCACGGTATGCCGCGCCCCGTTGCGACGGGCCTTGTCCCTGTCGTGTCATTGTTGGTGGACAATCTTGGTCCGACACCCGCAGGGGGTGTCGCTACGGGTTTTGGCCCTCAGCGTTGGCGCGCTGTGAAGTGCGCTGAGGGCTGATAGCTGCCGGCTGAAAGCTAACTGAGGAACCAGTTTGTTAGATTTAAAGCTCATTCGCGAACATCCCGACCTGGTCCGCGAGGCCCTGGTCAAGCGGAACGACACTGCGCCTGTTGATGAAATCCTGGCGCTGGACGAGCAGCGCCGCAAGCACCTCGTGGAGGTGGAAACCCTCCGGGCGCGGCGCAACGAGGTCAGCAAGCAAATCGGCAGGATCAAGGAAAAGCCGCCCGAACTCATCGCCGAGATGCGCCAGGTGGGCGAAAAGATCAAGGTGCTGGAGGATGACATCGAGGCCAGCATCGAGCCAAAACTGAACGACCTTCTGCTGCGCGTCCCCAACATCCCGGACCCCTCCGTCCCAGTAGGCCGGGATAGCGCCGACAATAAGGTTATCCGCACCGGTCCCGATCCGCGGAGCCTGTCATTCCCGGCCAAGCCCCACTGGGAACTGGGTGAGGCCCTGGACATCATCGACTTCGTCCGGGGGGTCAAGATATCCGGTTCCCGTTTTTATGTGCTCAAAGGGCTCGGTTACCGTCTCCAGAGGTCGCTGATCAATTTCATGCTCGACCTGCACGTCCACGAGCATGGCTACCGGGAAATCTATCCGCCGTTCATGGTCAAAAAAGAGACCATGGTGGGGTCCGGCAATCTGCCGAAGTTCGCCGACAACCTGTACCATGACGCGGAAGAGGACTTCTGGTTCGTGCCCACCGCCGAGGTGCCTCTTACCAATCTGCATCGGGATGAAATCATTGAGCCGGGGACGCTGCCCCTCTACTACGTGGCCTATACCGCGTGTTTCCGGCGGGAAAAGATGGCGGCGGGCAAAGATACCCGCGGCATCAAGAGGGGTCACCAGTTCGATAAAGTGGAGATGTACAAATTCGTGGCGGCCGAGACCTCGAATGAAGAGCTGGAGAAGATGGTCCAGGATGCCGAGGATGTTTGCTGGAAGCTGGGACTCCCCTGGCGCATCGTGCAGCTTTGCACCGGTGACATCGGTTTCGCGTCAATGAAGTCTTACGACATCGAAGTGTGGGCGCCTGGCTCCGGGGAGTGGCTGGAGGTCAGTTCCTGCAGTAACTGCGGCGATTTTCAGGCCCGCCGGGCCAATGTAAAATACCGGCCCGAACCCGGCGCCAAAGTCCAGTTCCCCCACACGCTGAATGGTTCGGGACTGGCCCTGCCCCGGATCGTCATCGCCATCCTGGAGAACTACCAGCAGGCCGATGGCAGCGTGGTGGTGCCTGAGGTCCTCCGGCCATATATGCGGGCCGAGGTCATCCGGTAAGGCCATGCGGCTCCTGGCGATAGATGTGGGCGGCGGCACCCAGGACATCCTTCTCCTGGACACCACGACCAGCATCGAGAACAGCGTCAAGATGGTCATGCCATCTCCCACAAGGGTCGTGGCCAGGAAGATCGCCGAAGCGGCGCAGAGAAAGCAAAAGCTCCTCTTTTCCGGCGTCACCATGGGCGGCGGCCCCAGCCGCCACGCCCTCGAGAAGTACCTCCAGCACGATCTACAGGCCTTTGCCACCCCCCAGGCGGCCTGCACCTTCGATGACGATCTCGATGAAGTGCGGCGCCTCGGCGTCAAGCTGGTCTCGGTGGAAGAGGCCGGTAAACTGACCGGGGTCAATTGCATCGAGATGAGGGATATAGACCTGGAGGCTATCCGCCGGACGCTGGATCTTTTTGGAGCGCCATCCAGTTGGGACGGCCTGGCCGTCGCCGCGCTGGACCACGGCGCTGCCCCCGAAGGGTTCAGTGACCGCGTCTTTCGCTTCCAACACCTGCAGCGGAAAGTCCAGGAGCGGAACGAACTCGTCTCCTTCGCCTATTTGCGGGAGGAGCTGCCACCCTATCTGACGCGCATGCAGGCCATCGCCGGCAGCGTGGACAGCGCCGTACCCTTGTTGATCATGGATACCGGTCCTGCCGCGGCGCTCGGTTCTTTTCTCGACGAGGAGGTTATGAGACACCCCGATGTTGTGGTCGCCAATGTGGGCAACTTCCATACCCTGGCCTTCCACCTCCACGGCGAAAAGGCCCTCGGGCTTTTCGAGCACCACACTGGATTGCTCAATGCCGCGAAAATGGACGACCTGATACAAAGGCTGGCGGCAGGGAAAATAAGGGAAGGCGAGGTCTTCGAAGATGGCGGCCACGGCAGCTTCATCCTGGAAGGGGATGACGGCCCTTTCTTCCTGGCCATCTGCGGGCCGCAGCGCCATATGATGCGGGAGTCCAGGCTTCACCCCTATTTCGTGGCGCCCTACGGGGACATGATGCTTACCGGCTGCTTCGGCCTGGCCAGCGCCTTTGCCCGGCGGATGCCGCAGTGGCGGGATGAGATAGAGGGCGCCCTTTCCCCCTTTGGAAAAGGGGGATACAGGGGGATTTGAAGCGGGCAGGGTGGGTTAAGCGCAAGGCGGTGGGGTTGATGTGGGGTGGTTGCGCGAACCCACCACCGGGGTGAGAGCCGGATTTGGCCGGTGACGGTCTAACCGTTGGCCCGGTACCACAGGCCTCCGTGCCTGTGAGACCCGGACTTGGCCGGTGCTGGTCTAAGCAACCGTCCACAAATAGGTTAAACAGCTATTTCCACTGCACGACGTCATTCCCTTTTACATAACCACCAGATTTCACTGAGATTGGCGCGAGCAGTAAACGAAAGACGCATATAGCGAAGGAGTTGTAGCCGTAAGTCGCACAAAGCGGGAAGAAAACACGGCGTCACAGGCGGGGACGCCTGTGGTACCGGTTTGGGGGGACGCCTGTGATACCGGCGGCGCTTTGCAAGGCCTGACCATCCTGGAATTCGCGGATTTCATTTCAGGTCCGTACTGCTCCAGGCTTATGGCCGGCCTGGGGGCCACGGTTATCAAGGTTGAAGAACCGGGCGGGGGTGATCCAGCCCGGCGCTACGGCCCGTTCCCCTGGAACAATCCCGGCGCGGAGGCGAGCGGCCTGTTTTTGTACCTGAACGCTAGTAAATCAGGCATTACGCTGAATCTCCATACCGAACGGGGGCTGGCTGTCTTCAAGGAGCTGGTCAGGCGGAGTGATGTTTTCGTGGTAAACCACCCTCGCCGAATGGTGGGTCGCCTTGGGATAGGTTACCGGAGTCTACGGAAAATCAACCCGGCCCTGGTCTATGTTTCGATAACGCCCTTTGGTAGTTCCGGCCCGGCCCGCCACCGGAAAGGCAACAACCTTATCGCCTTTCACAGCGGCGGCATGGCCTCGTTCACCCCGGATTGGGTGGAGGACCGGGAGACCATGCCGCCGCTGCAGGCCGGGGGCCACCAGGCGGACTTCGCCGCCGGTATTGTTGGGGCCATGGCGGCGCTGGGCGCCCTGTACGGCCGGACGGCGGGCCGGGGGTGTCTGGTGGACATCTCGGAGCAGGAGGTTGTGGCATTCGCTCTGGCCCGGAGCATCGCCTTTTACTCCTACGAGGGCATCCGCCAGGACCGGAAGAAGCAGTCGCGCACTATGGAAGGCCCGGTACCCTGCAGGGATGGCTACGTTGAATTCCATGTGGTGGAAGACAGTCACTGGCAGGCCTTCCGCGAAGTCATCGGCAATCCGGGGTGGAGCGCTAGGCCCGAGTTCCAGACCTATGTGGACCGGTGCCGCAACTGGAAGGCGCTGGAGCGAAACCTGGTAGGGTGGACCGTGCAGCATACCCGGCAGGAAATCTACCATCTGATGCAGGCGCACCGGGTGGCCTTCGGTCCGGTCAATACGGCCGTAGACGTGCTCCAGTCCCCCCAGACCGCTGCGCGGGGCTATTTCACAGATATAGAGCACACTGTCGCAGGCAAGCTCAAATACCCCGGCCCGCCGTTCAAACTATCCGGCGCCCCGCCGTCCCGCCCCGCCCCGCTCCTCGGCCAGCACAACCGGGAGGTCTATGAGGGGATGTTGGGAATGCCGGCGGAGGAACTGGCGGATTTGCAGCGTGCCGGAATTGTCTGAGGGTACCGGAGTCACTTATTCAGCGTGCTTTGCAACGGAGACAATCTAGAAAGAGACTCTAGCAAGAGACAGTCTGGAAAGCCTGTCTTACTGTGGTAGAACAGGCTTTCCAGACTGTTCAAAGGTGACCCGTTCAGCGAGAATGAAAAAGAAACCGCGTCTTCCTCTTTCGGGCGTCCGCATCCTGGACTTCACCTGGTGGCAGGCCGGACCTCAGGCGACCCTGTTCCTGGCGTCGCTGGGTGCCGAGGTCATCAAGGTGGAAAGCTTGCAGCGTCCGGACATCATGCGCCGGACGTCGGTGCATTTCAGGGAAGGCGACCCCGGCACCCTGGACTACTCGGCGCACTTCTATTCCCTGAACTACAACAAGAAGAGCCTGGCGCTGAACCTGATCACGCCGGAAGGGAAAGCCATCGCCAGGGAGCTTGCCGGGGTGGTGGACGTGGCAGCGGAGAACTTCGCCGCGGGCGTCATGGACCGCCTGGGCCTGGGCTACCGGGCATTGAAAGCGGTCAATCCCCGCATCATCATGATTTCCATCACCGGCATGGGGCAGACGGGGCCGGAAAGCCGCTATCTGTCCTATGCCCAGACCATGCACGCCTTCACCGGCCTCTCGTCTTTCACCGGCTATGACGGAGGCCCGCCGCAGTCAGTGGGCGCCTACTGGGGCGACCATGTTTCGGCCTGCACGGCGGCCCTGGCCGTTTTGTCGGCTCTTCATCAGCGGCGCCGCACCGGTGTGGGGCAGTACATCGACCTCTCCATGAGCGAGGCGGTCATGTCCACCATTCCCGAGATATTCATGGCCTATGGGATGAACCGGGAGGTCAAGAAGCCATCCGGGAACCGCAACGAGGGAATGGCCCCCCACGGGTGCTATCGCTGCCAGGGAGATGATAACTGGGTCGCCATCGCGGTGGGAAACGACGGGGAGTGGTGGGCCTTGTCCCGTCTGCTGGGCAACCCGCCATGGACGCGGCAGAAGAAGTTTGCCACGGCGGCCGGGCGTCTGGCCAACCAGGACGAACTGGACACACGCATCGGCGAATGGACACGCCAGCGTCCCGCCGGGGAGGTTGTGGAGGTGTTGCAGAAAGCGGGAATTGCCGCCGGGATTTCCCACGATCTGGACGGGTTGATTGCCGACCGGCATTTGAACGGAAGGGACTTTTTTGTGCGCCGGAAGCATCCCGCAGGCGGGGAAGGGCTCCAGGTCCGCGCGCCCTGGCTAATCACCGGGCATCCGGCTCCCCACCACCCGCCGCCCCGTCTCGGCGAACACAGCCGCGATATTATCTGCGACCTGCTGGGCAAGAGTGAAGAGGAATTTCAGCGTTTGGTGGAAGAGAAGGTCATATACTGAGGAAATGACGAAATTCGAATGACGAATGACCAATGAATGACGAATGACGAAGTCCGAATGAGGAATCAATCGCCCATGCCCCCTTGCCAGGGGGCGCCGGTGAGGATGCAAATGTCATTCTGAGCAAAGACGAGTCCAGATAGTATCGGGACGAGTCGGAGTCGAAGAATCTTTCAGGTGGGGGAGCGAAGACCCTTCGCCTGCCTTCGCTTCGCTCAAGTCTCCGGCTCAGGGTGACATCTCGTCATGCTGTGCCGGCCAAGCACCTTCAAGGATGAAAGTACATGCCCACACAGGCGGGGATGCCTGTGCCACCGGTGGGTTCGCGCAGCCACCACAATGCCCTCAAAACCCCTCTGCGCTTAACCCACCCTACACTGCTCAACTCAATAACCCAATAACTCAACGAACCCAAAGAACTCAAAGAACTCATTCCAGCTTGAGCACGTGCATGAAAGCCTCTTTGGGCACCTCAACGTGGCCGATCATTCTCATCTTCTTCTTGCCCTCTTTTTGCTTTTCCAGCAGCTTGCGCTTGCGGGTGACGTCGCCCCCGTAGCACTTGGCCAGCACGTCCTTGCGCTTGGCGGCGATATCGGTCCGGGCCAGCACCCGTCCCCCAACCGCCGCCTGGATGGGCACCTTGAACAACTGGCGCGGAATGGCCTCTCTTAGCTTCTGCACGATGCTTCTTCCCGTGTCGTAGGCCTTGTCCGGCGGCACGATGCGGCTGAAGGCGTCCACCACAACTTCATTGACCAGCACGTCCAGTTTGACCAGTTTGGCCTCGCGGTAACCGATGAACTCGTAGTCCAGGGAAGCATATCCCTGGCTGCGACTCTTCAACTGGTCGTAAAAGGTGGTCAACATGGCGCGCAGGGGCATTTCGTATTCGAGCTGGACGCGCTGCCCCAGTTCGCCCAGGGTCCTGGCCTGGCCCAGGTACTCCATGTGCTTCGAAATGCCGCCGCATTCCATGGTTAGCTCCATGAGCGGCCCGATGAACTTGGAGGGGGTGATCACGGATATCTTGACCCAGGGCTCTTCCAGTTTCTCTATTTCGTTGGGTTGGGGCAACTCCGTCGGGTTGATGACGGTGAGCACCTGTCCGCTGGTTTTGGTCACGGTATAACTGACCCCGGGCGCGGTGACCACCAGCGACAGGCCGAACTCCCGCTCCAGTCGCTCGCAGACGATATCCAGGTGGAGCAGGCCGAGAAAACCGCAGCGGAAGCCATGACCCAGTAGGGGGCTGGTTTCCGCTTCGTAGGAAAGGGAGGCGTCGTTGAGCTGGAGCTTTTCCATGGCCTCCCGCAGGCTGAGGTAGTCTTCCGCTTCGGTGGGGTAGATGCCGGCGAAGACCATCGGCTTGGGCGGCCGGTAACCGATAAGCGGTTCGGTGGCGCCGTCGGAAGCCAGGGTCAGGGTGTCGCCGACGCGGCACTCCCTGACGTTTTTGAGACCGGTGGCGATGTAGCCCACATCGCCGGCGCCCAGGGACTGGACGGGGTGCGGCTCCGGCGCAAAATAGCCCACTTCCAGGACTTCGAGATCGGTCCCCTGTCCCATCAGGCGGAGCCGGCTGCCCTTGTCGATGTGACCGTCGGTGATGCGAAGGTAGGCGATCACGCCTTTGTAAGGGTCGTAATGGGAATCGAAGATGAGCGCCCGCAGCGGCAACGCGGCGTCGCCTCGGGGCGGCGGTATGCGCCGGACTATTTCTTCGAGCAACCGGGGGACGCCCTGCCCGGTCTTGGCGCTGATGAGCAGCACCTGGTCGGCCTCGTAGCCGAGGACGGTCTTGATCTCGTCCAGGACCCGTTCCGGTTCGGCCCCGATCATGTCGATTTTGTTGAGGACGGGGATGATTTCCAGGTTGTGTTCCATGGCCAGGTAGACGTTGGCCAGGGTCTGGGCCTGGATGCCCTGGGTGGCGTCGATGACCAGAACGGCGCCCTCGCAGGCGGCGATGGTGCGCGATACTTCGTAGGTAAAGTCAACGTGTCCGGGGGTATCGATGAGGTTCAGCTTGTAGCTGGCGCCGCCGCTAGACTGATAGGGGAGGCGCATCGCCTTGGCTTTGATGGTGATGCCCCGCTCCCGTTCCAGGTCCATGCTGTCCAGCACCTGATCCCTCAGCTCCTCCCGGCGCATCGCCCCCGTCAGCTCTATCAGGCGGTCGGCCAGCGTGGACTTCCCGTGGTCTATATGAGCTATAATGCAGAAATTGCGGGTTGTTGTTTGGTCCATTGGTTATCTACTTGCTTAATTTGGCTTTGGCATTGTTCCGGAAATGTCACCCTGAGCCGGAGTCCTGAGCGAAGCGAAGGGGCAGGCGAAGGGTCTTTTGTCCCCCGTACCGCCGGAAGGATTCTTCGACTGCGCTCGCTTCGCTTTCAATGACATTGTCACCCTGAGCCGAAGCCCTGAGCGAAGCGAAGGGGCAGGCGAAGGGTCTTTTGTCAGCGCTGCACGACCAACGAAAGATTCTTCGCCTGCGCTCGCTGCGCTCGCTTCGCTCAGAATGACAGGTCATCCAGCCATTTTCATTGTTCAGGGTCCCGACTCGTCGGCATGGCTGATTGTTGTGATTTACCCGACCGGGCTATGGTCTTTCACTTCTCGTTCCAGACGGCTGCCAAGCGCTTCACTGGCTGTGTCGAGATCGTAGTCATTCTGGAGCCCCAACCAGAATTGGGGAGACGTGCCAAAGTAGCGGGCCAGCCGGAGCGCGGTATCCGCTGTAATACGGCGCTTTTCCAGCACGATTTCATTAATACGTCGGGGCGGAACGCCGATGTCCAGGGCCAGCCTGTTTTGACTGAGGCCCATCGGTTTGAGAAATTCCTCCAACAGGACTTCTCCGGGGTGAATGGGATTCAACTTCTGGTCTGTCATGACGGACTCTCCTAACCCGGACAAGCCGGAACCAAAATGACAAATGACGAAACTCGAATGACCAAACAATGCTCCAAACTCAAATGTTCAAACGACACATACATTCGTCATTGGTCATGGGAATTTGATTCGTCATTCGGACTTCGAATTTCGTCATTTCTACTTCGAATGCATCTTCTTCACGCCATTCGAAACAGATGCGCCAATCGTCGTTGATCCGGATACTGTATTGGCCGTGCCGCCTTCCGCTCAACTTTTCGAGCCGGTTGGCAGGTGGAACGCCCGAATCCTGCAATGTTTGAGCATTGTTTAGAATTCGAAGCTTGCGTAACGCCGGTTGTTGAATATCATCCGGAAGTTTGCGCGAAACTTCCCGGTTAAACACTTTCTCGGTCTCCTTGTCCTTGAAGGAGCGAATCATAGAATGATTCTATAACGTTATGCGTTAAAGGTCAATCTGGACAGGGCGGGAACTATGAGGTAGGGTGGGTTAAGCGTGATCGGGGTAGCTCTGTTGGGGGTGGTTGCGCGAACCCACCAAACGAAATGACCAAGTCCGAATGACGGATGACCAACCGGCGGGAGGAATTCTTCTAATCTTGAATGTGCAATCTTCAATCCCTCCTGGTGGGTTCGCACAGCCACCCTGCCTGCCCGCCGCCCCGCTGCGCTTAACCCACCCTACGCGGTCCATTCCACCCGGCAAGGCTGAAGCCATGCACTACGCCCCCCTACTTTGTGTGTAACTATCCGTCCTCCTCGCCTTGGTCCTCGCCTTGGTTCCCCGGCAGGAAGCGCCAGAAGACCTCGTTGCCCAGCAGCCGGCCCCGCCGGGTCAGGCGGAGGAAGGTCCCGTCGGATTCCAGCAGCCCGGCCTGCAGCAGTTCCCGGACTTGCCGCCGGTACCGCCTCAGGGAATCGATGCCGAATCGCCTCCACAGATCCGTGTATTTGATTCCCTCAACGAGCCTCAGCCCCAGGATGACCGTTTCCGACAGATCCAGGTCGGGGCCGATTTCCTCGTCCTGAACGATGGCGGTCCGTCCCTGAGCCATCGCTGTTATGTACTCGGCGATGTCGGACGTATTGGCCAGCCGGCGGCCGTCCACGTAGGAATGGGCGGCGACCCCGATGCCGAGGTACGGCTCGTTCTTCCAGTAGACGAGATTGTGCCGGCACTCGAATCCTTCTTTGGACCAGTTCGATATTTCGTAGTGCCGGTAGCCGCCGGCGTCAAGAAAGTCCTCGGCGAATTCGTACTGCTGGGCGGCGGCATCAGGGTCGGGCGCCGGCAGCCGGCCGTCCGCAACGGCATCGTGCAACGGGGTGCCTTCGTCCAGGGTGAGGGAGTAAAGCGAGAGATGTTCGGGGCCAAGCGCGACCGCTTCCCTGAGGGTGGCTTGCCAGCTTTCCAGGGCGGCGCCGGGAAGGCCGTAGCCGGGAATGCCGTAGATGAGGTCCAGGTTGAGATTGGTGAATCCGGCCTGACGGGCCAACCGGACCGCCTCCCTGGCTTCGCCCTCGTCATGCAGGCGGCCCAGCAGCCGAAGCTCTCCGTCGTTCAGGCGTTGGACCCCAAGGGAGAGGCGGTTGATCCCGGCATCCCTGATCGAAGCCAGGTACGGCCCGTCGATGGTTCCGGGGTTGGCCTCCAGGGTGGTCTCCGCGTCTTCCGGCGCGTCAAAATGGGACCGGGCCGCGGACAGGATTTCAGCTACGTCGGGGGGACACAGCAGGCTGGGCGTGCCGCCGCCGAAGTAGAGGGTGCGCACTCTCTGGCCTTTGCCCCGCAGTCCCATCTCCTGTTTGAGGGCGCTGACGTAGGCCGGTACCTCGGCTTCCCGCCCGGCATAGGACACGAAGTCGCAATAGCCGCACTTCTGCCGGCAAAAAGGGATGTGGATGTAAAGGGCGATTTCTTGAGCCATATCAAAGCCGCGGGACGTATTGAGAAAGTCGCTGTCATTCAGCGACCGGACTGGCCCGGGTTTGCTGGGGGCGGGGTTGTTCTGGGGGATGGCATCGTCGGCGGCCAGGTGTAGCACTCTATTTGTTTCACAAAGGGGATGCGGGAAACTGGACGGATGCTCCCCGGGGGGATCGCGGCGGAATAAGAAGGGGTAAGGTCCTGTAAAGTGCTACCTAAGTTGAAGAACTTGATGCCAAACCAGGTTTCAAGGGCTTCTATTTCCCGGCGGCTCAGCTTATATTCGAAGCTGATGCCGATCTTGACCCCGCCGAGCTGGTCGAAGGCTCTCACGGTCTCTACGTACTCGGGTATCGATGTCCACCATCGATACTCCATATCACGCATGAATGTTACGAGCCCACCACCGATCTTTTCCTGCCCCAGTGTCTTCCCGGGCTCCGGCGGTAGAGGTAGCGCGAAAACGGATGAATCGATTTGCTCAACATAGGGCAACACCGAAATGGCAATTACACTACCATCTGGAATTACCACTCGGTAGGTCGGGGTCGTATCCTCCTGGCCAGCGAAGTTGATTCCGTAGTCCGTTTGCAGACTCTTGATTTGAGCGGGAGACAACGTCTGTCTGAAATTCACGGTCCCGGGAATGCCACCACGCCCTTCGAAAGTAGATAGTGCCTTTTCCATGGCAGGCAAGAAGTCGAAGTCGGGGCTCAGGCTCCTGTAGAACATGAATTCTTTCAAAGGTTCACTGAATTTAGAAGTTTCGGGCCGTGCGGCTGGCAATGTGGGCTCTGTTGCTGGAATTGCCGCAATGTCAGATAGGACCGGCAGTGGGGTTGCAGCTCTGGTGGCCGCCACTGTCGGGAAGAAACCGGCGTGGCCAACTCCGGAGGTGGGGTCGCGCTCCGAGGCGACGGCGTCGATGTGTTGCCAGCCGGTGTAGAATAACCCGGTAAACAACCCGTTGCCAGGACGGAAAACACGGCCAACGAGATCGTTGCGAGTTGAAGTATTCCTTTTCTCAAGTCCTTTCCTTGTGGGGCGGGGGTGCTCTGCTCACATTGGATATTCTACCAGAAACTCAACGGAACATTCGTGATGTCGTTATATACCGCCCGGCGACAAAGCAGCCCAACGGGCGCAGAATCACCGGTGGCCACTAGCGGGCTCCCGAAAAGGAAGAAACCGTGTCCTTACGGTCAAGGGAGCTTCACCACGGGTGTTGAGGGAATGTGGATTGACATTCAGGATGTCCAGCCCCGACAGGCACGGTGGCCTGTCGTACCGGCCCCACCCCGCCCCGGTCTGGTGGGTTCGCACAGCCACCCCGCTTCCCCACTGCCCCTCTGTGCTTAACCCACCCTACACGGCGTACGCGGCGTCACTGCCCGCAGAGGACGCAGCCGCCGGAGTATTCAGACCCGGCGGTGACAAACGGTCCGGGCTCGGTGGCCGCCTCCGGCGCCGGACCGGGCAGGGTGAGCACCTGGTCCTTCTTGCTGCCGTAGCGGTAGATGGTTATCCCCTTGCACTTGAGCTCGTAGGCCATGAGATAGGTGCGACGGATATCCTCCGGCGTGGCTTCAGCGGGCAGGTTGACCGTCTTGGAGACGGAGTTGTCCGAGTACTTCTGGAAAACCGCCTGCATCCGCACGTGCCATTCCGGCGCGATGTCGAAATCCGTGACCAGAACCTGCCGGACGTCTTCGGGAATCCCCGCGATCCCGTTGAGAGCGCCGGTCAGGGCGACCTTCTCCATGAGTTCCTTCGAGTAGAACCCCCGCTCCCGGGCGATCTGTTCGAAGACGGGGTTGACCTCCAGCAGCCTGGTCCCTTCCATGACGTTGCGGACAAAGGCCAGGGCGAACAGCGGCTCGATGCCGCTGGAACACCCGGCGATGATGCTGATGGTACCCGTGGGCGCGATGGACAGGACGGTGGCGTTGCGGAGTCGGGGGCCGCCGGGCCGGTCATAGACGCTGCCCCGGAAGTTGGGGAAGACGCCTCTGCTTTCGGCCAGCTTCACCGAGGCCTTTCTGGCTTCCCCCAGCATGAACTTGATGATGCTTTCGGCGGTCGCCAGGGCCTTCTCCGAGTTGTAGGGAATCCCCAGCCTGACCAGGGCGTCGGCAAAGCCCATCACCCCCAGTCCTATCTTCCGGTTTCCCTGGCGGGTCATGCGCTCGATGGCCGGCAGGGGGAAAGCGCTGGCTTCGATGACATTGTCCAGGAAGTGGACTCCGAGATGGGTCGTCTGTTTGAGCTTCTGCCAGTCGATTTGCTCGCCGGAAATCATGCGGGAGAGGTTGATGGAGCCCAGGTTGCAGCTTTCGTAGGGGAGCAGGGGCAGTTCGCCGCAGGGGTTGGTGGCCTCCAGCCGCCCGAGTTGCGGCGTGGGGTTCCGCCGGTTGATCTCGTCCAGGAAGATGAGGCCCGGGTCGCCGCTCCTCCAGGCGTTGTTCACTATCAGATCGAAGAGCTCGCGGGCGCTGGTCTGGCGCACCTCCTTTTTTGTTCGCGGGTTGATGAGCGGCCACTTCTCGCCCTTCTTGATCCCTTCCATGAACGCATCGGCAGCGCCGGCGGAGATGTTGAAATTGGCCAGGGCGGTCTCGTCGCCCTTGGCCAGGACGAACTCCACAATATCGGGGTGGTCGGCGTTGAGGATGCCCATGTTGGCGCCCCGCCGCTTGCCCCCCTGTTTCATGACGCCGGTGGCGACGTCGAATATCTTCATGAAGGAAACGGGACCCGAGGCCACCCCCTTGGTGGAGCGGACCATGTCCCCTTTCGGCCTGAGGTGGCTGAAGGTGAAGCCGGTGCCGCCTCCGGACTGGTGGATCATGGCCATGTGCTTGAGCGAATCGAATATCTCGACTATGGAGTCCTCGACCGGCAGGACGAAGCATGCCGAAAGCTGCCCCAGAGTCGCCCCGGCGTTCATCAGGGTCGGAGTGTTGGGCATGAATTCGAGGTTGTTCATCATTTCGAAGAACTTCTTCTCGAGACCGTGAATATCCGCCCCGGGATTGAACCTGGTCTCGGCGGCGGCGACGGCGTGGGCCACCCGGTGGAAGAGCTCCCGGGGGGTTTCGATGAGGTTGCCGTCGGGGTCCCTCATCAGGTAGCGGCGCTCCAGCACCTTGAGGGCATTGATGCCGAGTTTCAGGTCGTCGCGGATGCCAAGGAGCTTCTTCATGCGGCGGACGTCGGCCCGTTGCTCGCGGTAGAGGATGTAGGCTTTGGCCACGGCGGGATAGCCCTGGGTCATCAGCGCCTCTTCGACGACGTCCTGGATGTCCTCCACCCCGGGGACCGAATGCGCGAACCTTTGTTCGAGGACATCGACGACGTGGCGCGTGAGCGTAGCGGCGACCTGGCGATCGCCGGATTTCGTGGCGACGAGGGCCTTGTAGATGGCGTCTTCGATCTTGGCCGGGTCGAAGGCGACCACCGTTCCGTCGCGTTTGCGTATCTGCTTCGTCTCTATCACCGGTTTTCCCTCCCGCAGGGCGGCTTGTCGCGGGCCGGACAGAGTTTCCCAACTATCACCCTGAGCGAAGTCGAAGGGCCTTTGGTACTGCTCGACTGGAAAACCGTTCGACGGCGCTCGAAATGACATGCCACTTCGATGATACCGTCAGACCGCTATTTTCTGAATACGTGAGGGTACGTATTTCCAGGCAAAATGACGAAGTCCGAATGACGAATGACCAAGCGGGGGATCTTCACCGCGGCGGCGCAGAGAACGCGGAGGCCAGTGCTAAACTTCAGAAGAAAGAGTAACAACGAAAAAAGGCCCTCCGCTATGCTCAGGGTGACAGCCGGCCAGTCCTGTCATTCTGAGCCGTAGCCCTGAGCGAAGCGAAGGGGCAGGCGAAGAATCTTTTCGCCGAATTCCGCAGTTAAGTACTAGCCGTCAGTTGTCGCGAAAAGCTGAAAGCTGATAGCCGATGGCTGACAGCTGACAGCCCGCTACGGCATTTTCGATTTGGCCGGACCGTACACGCCAATGAGGCTGGTTGTGCCAATGGTCTGCGGCACGACGGCCTTTGCAAACTCCCCGACGTCCGCTGCCGCCGGGATATCCAGCTTGTCGGTCTTGAGGGCATAGAGGGTGAAGACATGACGGTGCGCGGCGTCCGGCGGCCAGGGGCCGCCGGAGCCCGCCCCGTACCCCGGCGTCTTGAAGGTGACGTAATCGCTATTAAATTCCTTCGCCCCGGCGGGAAGCCCCTTGCCCCTCGGGCTGCACCCTTCCGGGAGGGAGGTGGTGGATGCGGGGATGTTGTAGACCATCCAGTGGACGAATACGTGGGGAAGCTTGAAGGCTTCGGGGACGTCGGGGTCAGTCATGGTGAGGGCGAAGCCCTTGGCGCCTTTTGGGGGGTCGCTCCAGGAGAGGGGTGGGGAAATGAGGCTCTTTTCGGCGTATTTCTCGGGAATCGTTCCCCCCTCGGAGAATGCCGGCGACTTCAACGTGAACATAGAATCCTCCTTTCCTGAACCGGGGGCTGTTTGAGACCCGGTGAATATTGTAGCACACTCTCCCCGGTACCACAGGCGTCCCTGCCTGTGAGAGCCGGAACACCGGCCAAGCAATGCCGACTTGATGCATCGGGGTGAGATCTGAAATCCCTGGGGAGACTGGAGAACCGCGTCGGCGGCCGGGTGCGGTATTTGATAAAATAGCAGTCACCATGGAAGAAAGCAAGAACAGAATTGTCCAGACATCGTGCCAGTTGTGCAGCGGAGGCTGCGGGCTGAACCTGCATGTCGAAGAAGGCCGCCTGGTCAGGGTCACCGCAATCAAGGAGCACCCCGTCAACGAAGGCAGGCTCTGTCCCAAAGCCCTGGCCATTCCAGACCTTGTCTATAGCCAAGAGCGGATTCATCACCCGCTGCGGAGGGATGGCAATAGCTGGCGGCAGATTTCCTGGGAGGAAGCCATGGACACCATTGTCCAGAGGCTGACCAGGGCTAGGGCGGATTTCGGCCCCGAGGCCCTGGCGGTGGCTTTCGGCATGTCTTTCCTGACCCAGGGCATAGCCGGCATCGACCTGATACGGCGATTCACCGACGTGTACGGCACGCCCAACGTCTTTTCGGTGGACAGTATGTGTTACCGGAGCCGTCTGATCGGGTACATTCTTACGGCGGGGAAGTTCTTCGTGGCCGATGCGGAGAATGCGAAGTGTATCGTCCTCTGGGGCAACAATCCGGATGCCTCCTGCCCGCCGGTGGCCTGGCGCGTCAGGAAGGCATTGAAGCAGGGGGCCAAGCTCGTTGTCATAGACCCCAGGCGGATTCCAATAGCGGAAAAGGCCGATGTCTACCTGCAGCCGAGGCCCGGCACGGACGGCGCGCTGGCCCTGGCCTTCATGGAGACGCTCATTTCGGAAGGGCTGTATGACAGGGACTTCGTGTCGCGTTGGGCCGTGGGGCTTGAGGATCTGAAAACCGCCGCCGCGGGTTACAGTCCGGAGGTCGCGGGGGGACTGGCCGGCGTCCCTGCCGATGATATTAGAAGGGGGGCGCGGCTTTTCGCCACGACGAAGCCGGCCTGTATTGTCCAGGGGACCAATACGCTGGACCAGCAGCCGGCCGGGGTGCAGAACTCCCGCGCCATGGCCATCCTTCAGGCCCTGACGGGGAACCTGGATGCGCCGGGCGGGTTCATTTCGCCGCCCCGGCTGCCGATGCGCTCGCTGCGCCTGCCCTTCCTGGTGTCGGCGCCGCCGCTGGGATACGATCGCTTTCCGCTATTCTACGAGGTCATGGGCCGGACGTTCGGCGAGTGCCAGAGCATGCTTCTGCCGGACGCGATTCTAACCGGGAAGCCGTATCCTATCAAGGCCATGATCGTGTCAGCCTCTAACCCGCTGCTAACGTGGCCGGAGTCCGAAAAGGTGCGCCGGGCCTTGGAGAGTCTGGACTTCCTGGTGGTCATGGATATGTTCATGACGGAAACGGCGAGGTTGGCCGATATCGTCCTGCCCGCGGCGAGCTTCGCGGAGAGACTGAACGTCGTGGATATGTACCGGCTCGTCCCTGGACTGCCCTACGTCATGCTGCGTCCGCCGGCGGTCCGGGTGGGGGAGTGCCGGTCCGACCTGGACTTCTGGCTGGAACTGGCGCGTTGGATGGGCTACGAGAAGCAGTTCCCATGGCGCCACCTCGAAGAGGCCTTCGATTACATGCTGGAGCCGTCCGGGCTCAGCGTGGCCAAACTCAAGCAGTCGCCGGCGGGCCTGTACTACGGGCAGACCCGGTTTCAGGGCTACGAGGAAAAGGGGTTCCGCACGCCTTCGGGGAAGGTGGAGCTTTCGGCCCCCAGCCTGGGTGATCGCGGCCAGGTGCCGGTGCACCGGGAGCCGTCGGAGAGCCCCCTGTCGAACCCGGACCTGGCGGCCCAGTTCCCGCTGGTGCTGACCACCGGCGCGCGGCAGATGGCCTTCCTGCATTCGCAGTTCCGGCAGGTGGCCCGTCTGCGCAAGCTGGCGGCGGTGGCGGAGGCCGAGCTAAGCCCGGAGACGGCGGCGCAGTGCGGAATCGCTGATGGGGAAATTGCCATGCTGGAGACGCGGCGGGGACAGATCACCGTGAGGGCCAGGGTGGGCGCAGCGATAAAGCCGGGCGTGGTGCAGATGTCCCACGGCTGGCCGGAGGCGAATGTTAACCTGCTGACATCACTGGATCCGGGCGACCCCGTGACGGGAAACCCGGAGCTGAAGGCGCTGCTGTGCCGGATGAAGAAAGTGAGTTGTTGATTTCCTTGAGCACCGTAGGGTGGGTTAAGCACATCGGGTGGCGACGAAGCATGGTCGCTGTTCGAACCCACCCTACCTGTTTCCTGAATCTTCTAATCCTTGAATCTACTTGAGCAGCGGGCCGAAGATGTCCCTGGTGATATTCATGAGGGTGTCGCTGGTGCTGAAGGCGGTGAACTCTTCATCCGTGGGGAAGACCTTGTAGCCCTTCGGGGTGAGGAAGAATGGGTCGATGCCCTCGGTGGAAATGTCAGCCCTGGCCGCCGGCCTGCCCGAGGCCTTGCTATAGAGGGCCTGGCCCTCTTTCGATAGGAGCCAGTTGACCGCCAGCGCCTGGGCCGCGGGATGTGGCGCCGCCAGGGGCACGCCCAGGGTATCGGCGGCGGGTATAATTTGCCCTCCTTCCGCGGGGAGGGCGACGTCGATGGGCGCTCCGGCCCGCCGGAACTCCATCAGGGCGGCCACGGTCGGGCCAACCGCGATGGGGTATTTGCCCCGGGCTACCCACTCGATCTGAAGCCGGGCGTCCCGGGTCATGAAGAGGTCCTGCCGGGCGAGTTCCCCGAGGTACGCTTTCCCCGGCTCGACGCCATAGACGACCCACAGCATGAAAGCGGCCCAGGTGTTGCCGTTGCCGGTGATGTTGGGGTCGAAGAGGACGATCTTGCCCTTCCACTGCGGTTTCAGCAGGTCCCGGTAGGACTGGATGTCGCTCTGCTTGACGATGTCGGTGTTGATGGCGACGAACGGGCTGAAGGACGGCACCAGGGGGATGATCATGCCGTCCTTGTCCAGGAAAGGCATCTTCCCGTCCGGCCAGGCGGCCGCGTCGGTGACCTCGGGAAGGACCAGGAGGGGTTGGAGGGGTCTCAAGAATCCCCGGGGTTTCAGAATGCCGACGTGGGAAGTATGTCCTACGATGAGCACGTCGGCGGCGCTGATATTCGCTTCCCGTTCTCTGAGGTAGCGGGCGATGGTCTCGGCGCCGCGCCCCGAAACGAACTCGGTCTGAAGGCCGAATTTGTTCTCCAGCGCCAGCGTCATGTCTTTCCTGACATCAGGGTTAATGGCCCCGGCGTAGACCATGATGCGGCCTTCCCTCCGGGCTGCGGCCTGCAGGTCTTCCCACCTGGCGGTGGCGGGCTGTCCGGGGCCGGCAGCTTTTGGCGGAGGTGGAGGAGGGCCTCCAGCGGGGGAGGGCGCTTGCGGCGGTCCGCCGCAAGCGCCGGCAACCAGGAGGCCCAGGCCAAGGACGATTCCAAAAAGATACCTTGTTAACATCAAGGCTACCCCCTTTTCTATTCGGATATGGCCTCAGTATACGGGGAATGAGACGGGCCTGTCAAAACCGGTCTCTGCCTGGACGAGTTGCTACGGGGCCCGGCGGGGGAGATCGGATCTTGGATTTTCGAATCGCGACAACAAGGCTATACCCCTACTCCAGGCGGCCTTTCTGTCACCATGGCCTGAGGAAGTTGAGTCCGGTCTTGACCAGGTCAAAGATATCGATGATTCCGTCCTTGTTGAAGTCCCCGTTGGGATTGAAGGCAGGATTGCCGGTCTGTGTCCCGAAGCAGTTCTGGAATGCGCCGAAGTCCTCGAGGTCCACATCGCGGTCCCCGTCGATGTCTCCGGGGACAAAGGAGGGGAGCGGAGACGGGGTAGGTGCAGGGGTGGAGGTCGGGGTTGGCGTGG
>JACQUA010000369.1 GCA_016210565.1 Chloroflexota bacterium | reverse complement strand
GAAGCCATCATCCAACTGCGCCGCGAGGCCGGAGCACGCCAGCTAAAGGATGCCGAATTCGCCCTCGTTACCGGCCACGGCGGAGAAATCGTCCCCTACGGCATGTCTTCCGTCCACAGCACGCTTATTCTCGGGAGGTAATAATGGAGCAAATTCAAAAGATAGAAAGACCAGTCCCCGTTCTCGAACCAGACACGGCGCCATTCTGGGAGGCCCTGGCGCGCCATGAGTTCCGTCTTTTCCGGTGCAAGCGTTGTGGGGCCTGGTATTTTCCGGTAGCTTATTGCCGCAACCACGCCAATGAGCCTTTCTTCGGCAATATGGAGTGGGCCATCGCCAGTGGGAGAGGCAAGGTCTTCGCTTCTCTCATTCACTACCGGGCTTTTCACTATGCCTTCAGGAAAGATGTCCCCTACACCTACGCTTTGATCGAGATGGACGAGGGGCCTATGCTTACCAGTAACGTGGTCCAGTGCGATCCGCCGCAGGTCTACATAGGCATGCCGGTGGAGGTAGTTTTTGAAGACCACAGGGGCCTCTCCGCAGGCAAAGAGGTCTCGTTTACATTGCCCAAGTTCCGTCCCACCAAGTCACAATAGCCGAGTTGCTGTCCCAAGGAGGTAACATGAAGAATGCGCTCTCGAAAATCCGTCATCAGAATGTGTTCCGCTCCCCAGAGACTGTAGGAATAGACTTGAGGCACTCGGTCGCGGGGCGCAGCGGCGTGCCCGAAAGCGACCAGCACAGGCGTTGCTCCGCCTCAGTCATTGCGAGCGCTGTTGTCACGATATTGGTTGCCGGCGTCTTGCTTGGCGTTTTGGCTTTCGCCGCCTGTCGGCCTGCCGAGGTGACGTCGCCAATCACCACCCAGAAGCCGCTTTCCTCAGAAAGACCCCTCTCACCAACGCAGCCGGCACAGGGGAAATGGGAAACAGCGGTCGCGGAGGCCAGAAAAGAGGGCACCCTGAATGTGTATAACACCGCCGTCCTCGGCGCCGAGCTCAGGGCTTCGTTGAGCAAGACCTTCAAGGACAAATACGCCATCGATGTCGAGTTTTCTCCGCTGGTAGGCACCGAACTGGCCAACAGGGTTAAGGCGGAGCAGAGGGCAGGACTGCACATAGCAGACGTCTTCATGGCCGGCACCACTACCTTTCTCAACACCATGAAGCCAGATGGTCTTCTCGGTTCCATCGAGCCGAGACTTATGCTCCCCGAGGTCCTGGACAGCAACAACTGGTACGGCGGAACTCTGTGGCAACTTGGCGAATATGACAGGGAGCGGTCCGTCGGCCAGATGCTGATGGTGGTCGCCCGGACTTTGATGTACAACACACAGATGGTCAAGCCGGAGGAAGTCGAGTCCTACCGTGACTTGCTGAAGCCCCGGTTCAAGGAAATGATAGGTATGCCGCAGGTTACGGACGTAGGCGAGGGCGTCTCGATCATCAATCACCTGGTGGAAGTCTACGGTTGGGATAACGGTCTGGCTTTTGTGAGGGAACTCTTCACAAAGCAGAAACCGGCCATCGTCAAAGACGGCCGTTTGCTCATGGAGTCGGTAGCGCGGGGGAAATACGCCCTCTCCCTCGGCGGCAGCAACCAGTACCAGACGGCTTTCATAAACCTCGGGGCGCCGGTAAACATAAGAATCCCGAAAGAGGGGGACTACTTCACGACCTCCTTCGGGGGGCTGGCTGTTCCGACCCGTTCTCCGCACCCCAACACCGCGACCGTCTACATAAACTGGTTACTCAGCAAAGAAGGCCAGACTCTTTTTTCAAAAGGGGCGGGCAGCCCCAGCCGGAGGGTGGATGTGCCCCTGGATGGCGTGCCTCTCATGTTCCGGCCACAACCGGGTGAAAAACTGTACCAGAAGGGCCCGCAAATCGATCTGCGCACCCCGAAAGTTGCTGAGGCCATGAAAGAACTGCTGAGGGATATCGAAAGAGGGGGATGATTCATCAGCCATTGCGCGGCGCCCCGGTTGCGTTTCAACGGCGGAATAGCGCCGCTTCCGGCTTTGACGCCGCAGCACAACAACACCGCTTGACAGCGCGGTGGAAACAGCGATAGTATATCAACCACTTATCGTTGCCAGGAGACACAAAGGTGGAGAGATAAGTTATGGATGACCTGCGTGACAAGTTTGCCATAGTGGGCCTGGGGGAAACCAGGATGGGACGCTGGCCCGAGCACGGGGGCCGCACCCTGCAGACCGAGGCGGTCAGACTGGCCATCGAAGACGCCGGGCTCAAGAGAAAAGACATCGACGGCTGCATCAATGTTAAGGGCGAGACCGGCTCCCACGTCCTCTACTACTGGACCGATGGTTTTCCCAGGGTGCTCGGACTGCCCGCCAAGTTCTACTTCCACATAGGCCGTGGGGGCGCCGGGGCGGCCTACGCCATCGCCGCCGCCATGGGCTATTTGCAGCTCGGCATCGCCAGCTACGTCGCCATCGCCTACGGCACCGAGGCCTGGTCAGGAAGCCATGTCCCCAGGAGAGCCACTCATTCCGCCGAAAGGCCGGGATACTGGGGTCCTGCCTTCGGCGCCGTCCGGGCCGTGAGCGACCATTCCTTCTTCGCTTCCCGCCACATGCACGAGTACGGCACCACCAGCCGGCAGTTCGGGGCCATCGCCGTCGCCGAACGCTCCTGGGCCTGCCTTAACCCCGCCGCCCAGATGTACGGCCGTCCCATTACCATCGAAGACCATCAGAAGTCTCCCGTCCTCGTCTGGCCCTACCACCTCCTCGATATCTCCCTCCAGACCGATGGCGGCACCGCCTTCATCATGACCACCGCCGAGAAGGCCAAAGACCTCAGAAAACCCCCGGTCTACATCATGGGCCTCGGCTTCGGCGAGGCCATGCGAGAGCTATGGTGGGAGAACGCCAATTACACCCAACTGGACGTCCAGCCGGCTAAAGAAGCCGCCTTACGCCAGGCCGGCATCGAACTTAAGGACATCGATTGCGCCCAGCTCTACGATTGCTTCACCGGAGAGGTCCTCTTCCAGATGGAAGATTACGGCTGGTGCAAAAAGGGAGAAGGCGGCCCCTTCGTCGAGGCCGGAAACATCGGCCCCGGCGGCAACATACCCGTCAATACCGGCGGAGGTCTGCTTTCCTCCCACCACCATATAGACTTCACCGGGCTGGCCGAAGCCGTCATCCAGTTGCGCCGGGAGGGAGGCGCCAGGCAAATAAAGGACGCCGAAATCTGCCT
>JACQUA010000356.1 GCA_016210565.1 Chloroflexota bacterium | reverse complement strand
TTGAAGACCCGCAGGCGCTCCTTCTTCAGCTCGCCCTGGTCATTGCGGAAGCTCACCTGCACCCCGTCCTTGAGCAAGGCATATTTTTCCCGATTGGTAGCCAACGTGGTCTGGCTGGCGCTGGTCTCCACGATCTGCCGCACGGCGTCCCGATAGGCATCCCCGGGTAGGCCAGGATTGAGCTCCTCCAGCTTTTTCCGCAGATAGCGCGTCAGCACCACTTCCCGGTCGGACGCCCTGCCCAGCGTGCCATCAGGGCCGAAGGTCTCCTGGTTGTAGGCATAGACTGATTTCCAGCCGAGCTCGTCGCGTAGATACTCGGCAGTGGTCTGCTGGACCAGGGTGTCTTCGGTATATGCAGCCATCCGCTTTTCCTCGGTTTACTCCAATCCTTCCAGTACACGCCAAACCTTACGATAGATCTCGCCTTCACGCTGACCGAGTGCCTGCCCCCAACTCAACGTATCCATGGAGCGTAGCCGTACCCTAACGCTGGAAAGCGGCTCCCTAAGGATGTTACCCATGGACGTAGCGAGAGGCGTTGCAGCAGCCCTTGGAACACCCAACAACCGCAGAGCAATCGCCGCATCGTCATTGACACCGTAGTACACGCGCGAGGGAAGATTGCTCAAAGACCGGAATCGTTCTTCAGACAAGCCACGCCCTGTAATCGACAGCAAGGCTCCCAAACCCCATGCGGCTGTCTGAGTCAACTTGCCGAACAGGTTTTGACCGCATGTTGTCATAGCTTTTGTAATGTCACCCCCTTCCTTCATAAAATAACGACTGGCGATCTCTGAAACGGGAACGCCATTTACCCAGTCTTTCACGATCAACGCGAGTTTGTTGCCGTCGGGGGACCTGCCGCCGGTCGCGGCTTTAAGGTTTTCGCGCAACTCGGGAACTCTGAGCAAGACACCCATCATTCCTTGAAGATCCCGATTGTCGTCTCTGAACAGCGACTCCACATTCCATGCTTCGCCCCGGATTCCTTCGTCACCGACTGCTTTAAGGACAGTCCGTATACTTTGCAGGGAGAAGCCCGTGCTATCAACCAGTTTGAGAGGTTGACCCGGCTCCCTGAGATAATCTGTGTAACGATGAATTCCGTCGAGTAGGCGATTCGCCAAAGCAGAATCCTGGCTTCGTAACTTCTCGAATCCAAACGTCCCACGGAGGATCTGCTCGATTTCGTCCGCAAAGCCTTCAGGTTCGCCCATCTGGCGGTAAGTGTGTGCCAGATATTGGACAAAGGTGGACCACTCGGGATATCTGTAAACAATCCTTCCAAGGTCGCTCAGCATGTCTCGGCCTTCCCTTGCCAGCGTGACGAGAGCAGAATTCAGGTCGCCTGCCTGCCGGTTGATGAATTCGCGAAGGGTTGCAGACTTGTCTGGATCGTCCGCCACCAAAGCAACGATACCCAAGCTTCCCTGGCCAATTTTTCCAGCCCGCCCTGCAATGTTCCAGAAGTCTTCGGGCGGCATGTCCTCCATCCTCTGTTCGACAGGATATTGATGCGAAGCCATGACTACACCGGTAACCGGAAAGTTCACACCTTGTGCGATGGTGGTAGTTGCCACGAGAAAATTCAGCTCGTTTTCTTCAAACAACCACTCCATAAGGGCGCGAACATCGTCAGAGAGCCCGGCATGATGGACACCTATGCCGTAAGAAAGCAAGTCATTCAGCGGGAAATTCGCCCCAAACTCCAGTTTTAAGAACTGTTGTACGAGAGCGATCTTCTCTGTATGGGTCGGTAGCCTGTTAGCCTCGATTCGAAACTTATCTGCTAATGTCCATACCCAGTCGGGTCGAGTGTGCATTACAATCACCGGCCCTCGTTCATGCAGACGCTGTGCGGTGACGGCTGCCAATGCGCTTTGGTTGGATACTTTGTTGTATGTCGCCGCGATATCCGCATTCTTCGGCATGGCCAGGAAATCATCGATGGCGAGGGTGTTTCTGGTGGTGTGTATGGTCTCCATGCGTAGCTGATAATCGAAACTGCCGCGATTTAGTGCGTCTCCTGGCTCCGCCTGTACGATTCCAATGATTCGATCATTGGGTTGCCAGTCGAGCGCGAGACTGATATCGTCAGAATTCTGACCTCCAAGCCACCGAGCGACCTCCCGTGCATTGCTGATGAATGGGGTCAGCAACAAGAACTGGGCCCGCTGACATTCGTTGTTGATCGTTGCGAGTAGCAGCTCGAGCTTCAGCCCTCGGCGAACATTCTGGATGTTGTGGGCCTCATCCACGACAACAAGCGTCAGGGGACGGCCAATTTCGGCTTCCCAGCCTTGCCGGAGCATCAAATCCAATTTCTCTGGCGTGGTGACGAGTACACGAAACTCCTGGGCCGGGTCTTGCTGGCGCAACAACTCGGCTTCGATACTGTCGACTTCCAGGGCCGGGCTGACCTGTTCAACCAAGATATTCAAAGGTTCGAAATCGCGCCGCAGTTGTCGCGCGACTTGGTTTACGAGGGTCCGGGTCGGTGCCAGATAGGCGACCCAGCCTCGCTCATGCTCGAACTGATTCAGCGCCTGGAGGATACGGAATTGCGCAATAAGAGTCTTGCCACTGGACGTGGGCAGGCTCACCACAACCGCCCGGCGGCTGGAACCGAGCAAGCCCTTTTCCGCAAGGGTGCGGCGTTGTGGAGGCAATACATCAAAGATGGCGCGGTCCCCCCGGCCTCGGTCAACCAGGGTTTTGACAAAACGCGTCACCCGTGAATTGACCGATCGAATGATCGTCCAGATGGAGTTGTCTACCATTTGCGATGAACAGGCAGAAAGGAGCCTGGCCAATGGCTCTAACTCCAGCATCTGGGCATGATCGCAGACAGCAAGCACCCGGTCGAAGTGCATTTCTAGTATTGGACGGATCTGGTATTTTCCATCCACCACACCGTCGGTAATGTAATAGGCAAGTACCTCAGCAGCCTTGGCCAGGTGGTAGAGACCGATCAATTCAAGGGAAGAGGCCTTTGCGTGCACGGGCTCCTGCTCGTTCAGATAGTCCTTTTCGAATGTCGCCTGCGAATCGCGCAACGCGGAAATACGCTCCAATATCGTGTCACGATCTGTCCATCCATTCTTGCGAATCGACCGTAGCCAAATATCGAGGATGGTAGCCCAGGTGCGTTTTCGCCAATCGTCTGACAGCAACGGAAGTTCGGGCCATTCGTCTTCGCGCAGCCATCTCGCGGCGTCCGATCCCTTGTCGCCCAGCACAGCAAGCGCACCGGCACGCAACAAAAGCATCGCAGTCCCAATGGGATCATCTGGGCGCGGCAGCACGCGCAGGAGTCTGAATGCGTCAGCCGCACTTGTTCTCAGTTCCTTCTCTCTGTTCTCGTTGTCGGCGATTCCTTCAAGAATCAGATCAAGTACAGCCATCTCCAACGCTTCAGCGGCGCGTCGAATTAACTCTGCGTCTTCGCTGAAAGGGGCAGCCAGGAGCTCGCGGCAGATCTGCGCACGGTTCGCTTGTTTCAGCGCCCGCTCCCTTGTTTCGCGCAGTTTGTCGAGTAGCCAATGGCTCATGACCCACCTCTCGAAGCACGCGTCGGAAGGTCTGTAATAGCGCAAGGAAGATAGATCGCGACCAACTGACAAGTAGTTGGAGCCTGGAGCGTGCCCGCAAGCGATTGGCCCCTGGTTTTCAGGTCCAGCTCATTCGGCCGGGTGTCGCGGACCAGTACGCCGAACAGAGCAACAGCCTTGTTGCCGGAGTCGAAGAATAGCGCAATCGCCGCATTGAAGGACGCCTCGTGCGCGGTGCCTTTACAGCGGGGCCACAACCACTTGAGCAGCTGGTTGATCAGCCCAAGGTTGCTCGCCAGATTGTCGATCTGGTGCGTCATACCGCTTCGGCCGTTCATAACATTGGGCGGTGTGTCAATATCGCTGGATGTCTTTACCTCGCCAAGCACCAGCCGGACCACATTATCCTTGACCTCGAAGCCCACCAGGTCGGTGCCCGGCAGGCTGGCTTTGGGCGTCCGTTTGTCCCGTTTCATGTTCCAGGGCCAGGTGATATCGAGCTCCCGTCCCAGGTAGGCTTCCGCCATGGCCTCACCGACAGCCCAGTCCCTCTCCTCTGGAACTTCTGCCGCAAGGATCGTTTCAAGACTCGCGCGCGCAAAGCCCGTGGTGGCAAGTCCACGCAGATGAGCCTCGAATTCTTTGGCCCCTTCCTCATCGTGGAGACGGGATGCAACATCGTTCGTCATGAAGGAATCGAAAGCGTCCCCGTCAACCATGCCAACGCCATGCCAGGAGACCTGCCGGTCATGGCAATCGTAACTGATGTTTGCCAGTGCCGCATCAGGGGTCACACAGCGACCTCCCCGCTCATCAGACGTGGCAAGAGTAGATATCGAGCTTCGGCAAGCTTCCTAGTTTGACTGGACAAAAGGTCTATCTGCCGGAGAAGTGGAGATGCGTAATCCGTGAAAGTCCGAATGACTTTGTCGTCTGGAACAACGAATGGAATAAGCTTGAACGTATCTCGTTGGTTCATTGCCATATCGATTTGAGCAAGGTTGATCTTGCCCACAGTTCCACGCGCCGTGATGAAAATTGTGTCTTTCGGATAGAGTTGGCTATTGCAGTTCCTTAACCCTTCTTCCGTAAGTGTCTTCTCGGTCTTAAAAATGTATGCGTAGCCTGTCGAATCTTTAGGGGTGTAAAAAGGAATACCACCATCCCAGTAATGTGATACATTGGTTTTAGGAGTTCCGCCGCTAAGGACTTCCATCACATCAAATGCCGTCTTCTTCTCCCACCCATCGGGCACGCTGTCGGTAATTTTGACATGCTCATGTCCGGGAAAGCGGAGGTGGACGAACCACTCTTTGTAAAGCAGCCGCGCCGCCTGCTCCAGCAACTGAATCCGCCGCCGGTTGTTCTCGATCAGGTCGTCGTAGGCGGAGAGGATGGAGGCGATTTCCCTCTGCTCCCTAGAATCCATTGTGACAGTTATCATCAGTACATGGAGATCATTCCGGTTAACACCTGGCACAGCAGCTTTGTCACTTGAGGTGCCCTTCAGAATGCTCTTCAGGAAGTACGCCGTAAACCGCCGGTCATTCCCCTTGAAGTCCTGGACATATAGAGCCGTGTTGAGTGGCCAGAAGTCTTCTTGAATGAAGAACACTTCACCAAGTGTTCCATATCGGCCAGTTACGACACCCGGGCCTTCTACCTTCGCTTCATTGTGAAAGCCCGTTATACCTGATGATGAGACAACAGGAACAATACCCTCTTGCCTTTGTGTGCTGGGCAGATCGTAGCCCCTCTTAAGAGTCAGAAATTCACCGAGCGGTATCGTGTCCCAGCTCATCCCCCTAGCTCCTCGAAATTCCTCTGAATCCTCGCCGCCAGTTCCACTGCCTCGGCGTTGAGATCGTTCAACTCGATATGGATGTTCGCTCGGATCGAATACAGGCTCATTCCACATCCTCCAACAGTTTGGAAATTTCTTCGGGTGTGGGCAGCTGGCCTTTGAGCTCCTTGGGCAGACGTTTCATAAACCGGTAGGTGGCCACGCCGATGGGTTTGCGGGCATCGTGCAAGGCATACTCGACAATCGTGCGATCCTTCTCCTTGCAGAGGATGATGCCGATGGACGGGTTTTCCCCCTCTTCGCGCACCTGCCTATCCAG
>JACQUA010000346.1 GCA_016210565.1 Chloroflexota bacterium | reverse complement strand
GTCGCCTACCACCCGGTACCGCAGGCCTCCGTGCCTGCGAGGGTCGCCTACCACCCGGTACCGCAGGCCGCCGTGCCTGCGAGGGTTGCCTACCACCCGGTACCGCAGGCCGCCGTGCCTGCGAGGGCTGGATTGACGACAATGACGAATGACAAATCACCCACGCGCCGCCGGCGCACCATGAACATGGGGCGATGGCGGCCAACACAGGCGGGACGCCTGTGCCACTGATCTTTCAGCATGGATCAACAGAGAATCGTCCTGGTTTCGGCTTCTCCCAGGCGTAAGGAGCTGCTCCGGCAAATCGGCCTGGACTTCGTGGTCGACCCCGGGGGCTATGAGGAGGAGCTTCCCCGCCGCTCCCCTTCACCGCACGGACTGGCCCGCCGGCTCTCCCTGGAAAAAGCGAGACACGCCGCCGGCCGGCACACGAAAGCTCTGTTGATCGCGGCGGATACCATCGTGGCCCTGGACGGGCGCATTCTGGGCAAACCGGGATCGCCGCCCGCGGCCGGGCGCATGCTGAAAGCCTTGAGCGGACGGGCGCATTTGGTAGTAACCGGATTCACTATCCTGGACACCGGCAGCGGCAAGTCCCGAACAGGGTCCGTGGAAACCACGGTGTACCTCAAGAAGCTGTCGCTAGAAGAGATCAACGCATACGTGGGGTCGGGGGAGCCCCTGGATAAGGCCGGGGCCTACGGCATTCAGGGTCTGGGGGCCGTCATCGTGGACCGGATCGAGGGCGACTATTTCAACGTGGTGGGCCTGCCCCTGAGCGCCCTGGCCGGGGCGTTGAAGGAGTTCGGGGTGGAGGTGCTCGGGGTGGAGTAGGAAGAGTAGGAAGAGTAGGAAGAGTAGGAAAAGTAGGGAAAAGTAGGAAGAGTAGCAGGCAGGAAGTAGCGAGTAGTGAGTAGTGAATAGCCCCGGCTGGTTGACTGCCGGTTGCCGACCATCGACTGCCGGCAACTGACTGCCGACTATCGAACCGAATGGCACGCGGCAGCGTGCCGCTACGGCCTGCTCGACTGGTCACTGTTCGACTGCTTAGACTGACTTCGCTGCTTCCTCTCCCGCGACGTATCCGGTGGAAAATGCCGCCTGTAGATTGAATCCGCCGGTGTCGGCGTCCAGGTCCACCACCTCCCCGCAGAAGTAGAGGCCCTTCACCAGACGGGAGGCCATGGTGCGAGGGTCGATTTCGTCCAGGGAAACGCCCCCGGAGGTCGCGATAGCGGCTTCCATGGACAGCGGACCTTTGATGTTGAAGCGCAGGGACTTGAGCAGGCGCAGCAGGGTTTCCCGCTCTGGGCCGGTTATCTGGTGGCCGGGCTTTTCCGGCGGAATCCCCGTCAGGCCGACGAATGGGTCGACCATTTTCTGGGGCAGCAGCCCCTTGAGGATGTTCCGGTAGCTGCGCTTGCTTTGCTCTTCGAAATCGCGCTGCAAACGCTGTCTCAACTGCTGGTCGTTGAGGGCGGGCTTCAAGTCGATGGAGACGCTTACCGGGCCGGTTTCCAGGGCGGTTATCATTGCCAGGCTCATGAGCAGGGTGACGGGGCCGCCGATGCCGAAGTGGGTGAACATCATTTCTCCCTGGCGGCTTTCGATGACGGGCGGCGGCGGGCGCTTGCGCCCGGCGCCGCGTCCCCAGTCGCTGGCCGGGGTCAAGGCCGGGTCTATCTGGTCGGCGGGGCAACGGAAAGATGTCAGCCGCACGTTGCGCAGGCTGACGCCCTGCATGCTCCCGGCCGTTTCGGCCTCGTAGACCACCAGGGGAACCAGCGCCGGCCTGAGTTTCGTAACGGTGTGTCCCAGGGCCGCGGCCATGCGGTAGCCATCCCCCGAAGACCCGGTGTGGGGATAGGACGCCCCACCGGCGGCCAGCACCACCGCGCCTGCCGGCAGGAATTTCCCGGGGATTTCTACGCCGGTCACCCGTCCCTCCCGGACGCCGATGCCCGTCGCTCTGTCGCCCGTGCGAACATCCACACCGTATCCGGCCAAGTAGCCCTCCAGGGCCTTGACCACCTCGCGGGCGTCATCGCTGACAGGAAAGACCCGGCCGCCCCTTTCCGATTTGGTCTCGACGCCGAAACGTTGCAGGAAGTCCAGCAGCTCCTCCCGGAAGAAGCGGTGGAAGGCGCTGTAGAGGAACCGGCCGTTCGGGCCATACATCGCAATAAAGTCGTCCAGCTCTCTGGTGTTGGTCACATTGCAGCGGCCCTTGCCGCTGATGAGCAGTTTCTTCCCGGGTCGGTCGGTTTTTTCGAGCAGAAGGACGCTGGCGCCGGTCTCGGCGGCGCGGCCGGCGGCCATCAGGCCGCTGGCCCCGCCGCCGATGACGATTACGCGCCGCGTTTCACGGGATTGCAGATTCAAGTTTTAATCACGCATGCGATGATGGCGCACCGTGAAGGATGAAGACGACAAACATTCCGGCGGGCGGTTCACGAACCGCCCCTACTGGGTGGGATTGTCTTCGGCTGGTTTGGTCAAGCCCGTAACATCCCCTTTACGGGCCAGTTGCACCATATCGGCGAGACTCATTCCCAGCGTTGTCTTCAGGGTTTCATCAGCTATCGCCAGGGTTTTCGGAGACAGGCCCAGCAGCCTCTCGACGGGATTGCTCCCCCCGGCGGCCCGGTCGCCGTTGCCGCTGCCGAAGTCAACAATCTTGATCGAGTCAATGGCCTGGATCGGGGCTGCCACCGCCTTTACCAGTTCCGGGAGGTTGCGAATCAGTTCTTTGGCTATCTCAAGTTTCATGGTGGCGTCGGTAAACTTGGTCATGGCATCGGCTTTGCGCTCCAGACCGTCGGCTTCAGCCACCAGTTTGGCCTTGATAGCGGCGGCCTCGCCCTCGCCTTTCGCCTGGGATGCCTCGCCGTCGGCCTGGCCGGTGATCTTTATCCTTTCTGCCTCCCCGGTGGCCTTCAACACGACGGATTTCTTGTCCCCTTCGGCTTTGGCCACGCTGGCGTCCCGTTCGGCTTCCGCGGGGCGAACGACGGTCGCCAGGAGCTCTTTTTGTTTACGTTCGGCCTCCCGTTCTGCCAGGATAATCTGTTGGGCCACGACTTCCTGTTTGGCTGTAGCCTCGGCCCTGGGCTTGGACTGCTCGGCCCGTGCGGTCTCTACGGCCACGTCGGCCTTATATTGCTGCTCCCGGACAGCGCGGTCCCTCTGCGCCATGAGGATCTCGGCCTCGGTCTCGGCGCGCCGTACTTCACTGGCCTGCTTCTGCTCGACTTCAGTGACGGTCGCCGCCCGGTCCGCTTCAGCCTTTCGCTGGCGGGCGTCCCGCTCAACTTCGGCCAGGCGCGGGGCCCCCAGGTTGTTGAAGTAGTTGTTGGGATCGGAGATTTGTTTTACCACAAAGGATATGAGGTCAATCCCAATCTTGTCGAAGTGGACCCGGGCGGCTTCGGTGACCTGCTTCTGAAACTCCTCCCTGTCTTCGTTGATCTGTTCGGGGGTCATCTTACCGCAGATATCGCGGAAGGCGCCCTCGGCGACGCTCTGAATCATTTCGGAAACATCCTGGGTAGTCTTCTCCTGCAACGATTGGGCGGCCAGCTTGACCGCTTCCTCCGTACCCTTGATCTTGTAGACCAGGGCGGCCTCAACCTTGACGGGAACGCGATTCTTGGTGTAAATCTGCTCGCGTTCCACCGGCACCGTATGCGCCCGGAGGTCGAGTCTATACATCTTATAAAGGACGGGCATGACAAACGTGGCGCCCGCTATGACCACCCTTTGACCGCCGGCCCCGGTCATGATCATGGCTTCATGCGGTCCCACCTTCACGTAGCGGCTGGACCAGATTATCAGGACCAGCACCACCACTACCACCAGGCCGATTATCGAAGCGACTGCAATAGTTGACATTCTTTGCCTCCTTATTCCTTTCGCCTTTCGCTCGTTCCCGCAGCCGGGAGGGCAGCATTAACCCTCCCTCTGTACATACAGCGTGCTACCGACGGCCTTTACGATTCTCACCGGAGTGCCCGCGGGGATGTCGCCGCCATCAATTGCCTGGGCCACGTTCCAGACCCTCACCCCTTTGAGGACGCATACCACCATCCCCTTGCTGCCGCTGAAGATGCGTTCCGTTACCTCTCCGGTCAAGCCGGCCAGAGCGTTGAGGTCATAAGACGAAGTGGCGGCCGATTTGTTCAATCCGAAGTATATGAGGCCCAGGATGGTCCCCAGGACAGCCCCGCCCAGAAGCCCCCACAGCGCCGCGCTGACGGCGCCCACCCCGTAACCAGCCATCATCAAGGCGGCGGTGAACCCGAAACCGGCCAGAAACCCGAGAATAGAGCCGCTGTTCAGCAGGTGTGAAAACTCGAAGGAACCCTCGTGTCCGAAGGAGAGGTTGTCTCCCGCCCAGTCGCTTACCGGGCTGACTACATCCTGCACGAAATCCGCGATCCCGCTGAGAATGAAACTCAAGATCAGAAGCAATAGCATCAAGCTGCCGAGCCCAAAATAGATCCAGATAGCGATTTGGTCTACCACGGTTTCCTCCCTTCTGCGAATTCCGCCGGGGGTTTGAGACAACGGGCTTTGAGGACGGCGCGAGGGACCCCTTGACCCTGAAACCGGCGCCGACCCGGTCGATGCCCGACGGAGTTTGTTCGACAGATCCTGTTCACCAGACCAACGAGATCCCGTAAAGAGCCTGTCCTGGCAAGAGGCCGGGATGCGGATTAACAACCCGGACGGGCCCATGCTCCTGGTTTGACCGCCGGACCGTCCCCGAGATCTTCGACTATTATAGCCCCCGGTTGCTTTTGTGGCAAGGGATCGTTCTTGAGTAACGGTCCTTCGCACCGGTTATTGACCGCTATTGTATAATAGCCAGTATAAGCGTCCGTGCAAGCCTGGATGGTCTTTTGCGAAACGAACCGCAGCTCCAGGGAAAGGATGTACTGAAATGAAGAACATACCGACGTTGATTGGGTCCCTCCTGGCCGCCATTGCCTTGATCATGGTGATCGTCTTACCCGTGATTGCCCAGCAGCCGGCTTTGCCGGATCCCCCTCCAAGGGGTACCATCGAAGGCCCTCCCCCGCCCCGGGATACAACCAGTCACGCGGGCGGTATTTTGTTTGTGAAAGACTCGGAGCAGGACTGGACGGAACCCCAGAACCAGTATCTCGGAGAAATCCACTGCAACGACAACGACCTCACCTATACCCGCACCGTGAAGAACAAAACCGGTCTGAGCATCATGGGACCAATAAGCGGGGAGCAAACCACAGGCATCACCGATGCCATTCAAAGCCTCAGGGACCCTGCCCAGGTGGTGCTGACCTACGTGATGGATGGCCGGGCCGGGTTCAAGCGGGAATGGACCTTGACCGGCATAAAGTTCCACCTGACCCGCTACCGGATTCTGGCCGTCAGGCAGGCGGTCCCCGCTCAAAACGAGCTTATCGGCTATTTTGATGTGAGCCGGCCCGTATCCCTCGAAGTCACCATGACGGAAACCCCTCATCCGACTCCTGCCGTCCCCGGGATGACAGTACCCAAGGCGCCTCCCGGGGTCAAGCAAAGTTATACGTTCACCATGGTGCCGGGGGGCGCCGACATAAAGCCCGAAATACCTGCCAGGAGCTTCTTCGACATTTTCTTAGACATGTTCCAGCCGCCGGAAAAGCCGATTGGGTCGATTTTTGACTACGGGAGGGTCACTGTTCACTCCGGCGGCGGCCTGGCGGGCGCCGGGTTTGTCGGCCTGGGAGAAACGCTGACTCTCAGGTTGCCCCCGGGAAGCTATGAAGTGAAAGCATCGATATCTGTGTTGGGAATCCCGCTCAATGTCGACGCCGGCAGCGCGTCCGCCAGTGTGCCGATCATATTGAGCGTAACTCTCGCGGGCGTGGAGGTGATCTGGTACATCATGGTGATCCTGGCCGGCGTGTGCGGCCTGGCCATCGTGTTGGTGGGAATAAGGGTGCTCACCGGGGCTGTCTTCCGCGGCAAGGGCCCTTCCGGCCCCGCCGCGCGTGGCCCCATCGCGCCGGTGCAGCCGCCCCAGCGACCAACCACCGGCGGCCGGGCGACACCCGGCGCCGGCGGGGCCACGATGCGGTAGACCGCTGCTCTCGCGACCGCCCCTGGCGACTGAGAAGGGCGCTGACACCGGCGTCATGCGCCAAAATGTGCGTGGCCATGACACAAATCTCAGGCCGGTGGCAGGTGACCCGTCACGCGTCGAAATGCTATCCTGAACGCAGAAGAAAGAAAGAATATTCGAATCTCCAACTATGGGAGCATTCTAATGTCTCAGCTCGTTCAAGTCCGCAAAAAGGCGCAACTAACATTGCCCTTGTCGGTCCGGCAGAAAGTGGGGAATCGAAGAAGGTGATTTCCTGGACGTTCGCCTTCAGGGTAAGGAGATAGTGCTCAAGGTAAGGAGGCTGGTGGATAAAGACCAGGCGTGGTTCTGGACAGAGCGATGGCAAAAGGGAGAAAAGGAAGCGGACGACGATATTCGCGCGGGACGCGTCCATCATTTTGAAAATGCTGAAAGCGCGATAGAGTGCCTTCACGGCAGGGCCAGAAAAAGCCCGGCTAAGCAAGCCGGGCGGGCCAGGTAATGCCGGTTGAGTTTACAGAGCGGTTCGGCCGGCAATATGAACGGCTGTCCGGGGTGTTACAAAGGAAAGTAGACAAGGCGCTTCGTCTGCTGGAGGCCGACTTCCGTCACCCCGGTTTGCGGAGTCATCCTGTCGAGAGTTTCCCCGGTATCTTCGAAGCCCGGGTCGATGACAAGTATCGGATGACTTTCGAGCGGCAGGCAAGACGCTCGTCATGCGCAACCTGGATAACCACGACGAGTGTCTCAGGAAACCCTGGCCCAACTGATCAACTGCCCTACCACCGGACTGACAACGCCCTAACAGGTACTGGTTCCGGGGGCACGGTGTTCTTCCCCGCCCCCGCAGGCTAAAGACCTGCGGCTACAGGATTCCCGCTCCCCGCCTTCGCGAGGACAGGCTACGCGGGAATCACAGCGTGGGTGCGGGAATGGCGGTGGGGTGGGGAGTCTTCGAATCTTTTAATCTTAGAATCTTCGCATCCGCTCCGGCGGTTTGATCCCCAGGCAGATGACAAAGGCCATGGCCAGAAAAGCGGTCAACAGGATGAAGGCCAAGGTGTAGCTTCCCGTCCGGTCGTAAACAGCGCCGGTGAGGGGCGCGCCAATGGCGCCGCCGACGGCGAAGGTCAACTGGATGATCCCCAGGAGCGCCCCGAGGGAATGCAGGCCATAGTATTCCGACGTGAGCTTAGGCACGGTACTGGATAGCCCGCCATAGCCGACGCCGTATACTGCTGCGATGGCGTAGAGCCAGAAGAGGCTATTGGCGAAGATCAGACTGGGGATCATGAGGCCGGGCAGGACTATGGATATGATCATGGTCCTCTTGGTGCCGATCCTGTCCGATAAGCCGCCCCCGGCGATGCGCCCGATGGCATTCGCCCCCCCGACGATCGTCAACAGTATGGAGGCGGCCAGCGGGTCGATGCCCATATCTATGGCATGGGGCACCAGGTGGACCATGATGGCCTGGAGGCAGATCGAAAACAGGAGGTAAAGGGCGCCGATCTGCCACAGGGGTTGTGTCTTCAAGCTGTCCTTGAAGCTCCACCGGTCTTCCTTCGCCGCGGCCGCATCGCTCTTGCCCCCGGGAGACGCCGCGGTGGCTGCGGCGGCCGCCGGCGGCCGCTTCAAGACGAAGCCCAGGGGGATGGCGACTCCGGCGACGATAAGGCCGAGAACAACGAAGGCTGTGCGCCAGGACGAGAACGCGGCAATCAAGTAGGCAGTCAGCGGGGGAAAGATGACCTGTCCGATGCCGTAGCCCGCCAGGATGATGCCTACGGCCAGTCCTCTTTTCCTGGTAAACCACCGGGACACGACTGAGGTGATCACCGGGTAGGGCACACCCATGCCGATGCCTGAAATCAAGCCCAGGTAGAGGTACAGCTCCCAGAGGCTGGTCATCCGGGCGGTGAGCAGATAACCAGTTGCCAGTAACGCTATTCCCCCGGAGACTACCCACCTGGGTCCCCCGCGGTCAACTATGGCGCCGGCGATAATGCCGAAGACGCCCGTAGCCAGCAGCCGCAGCGAAACGGGGCCGGACAGCTCGGCCCGCGCCCAGCCGAAGTCCAGCAGGAGGGGTTTGAAGAAGACGCCGTAGGAATAGAAAGTGCCGTTGATGATGACGATGATGGCGGTGCCCGCGGCTACCAGTATCCAGCCGAAGAGGGGTTCGCCGCGCCGTGGTGAGGCAGGGGAACGCGGGTCGATGGGAATCTTGCTCCTTACAGGGCGAGGGCCAGACGAAGTTTCCGATCGATGGCTTCCATATCGGGCGCCGCCATGGAACCTATTTTGCGGGCTACCATCCCGCCCTTGATCGTACGGATGACTGCGGTTGCCACGGAAGGGAAAAGCAGCCCTGCCTGCCGCCATTTAGTGATGATGTAGTCGCCGGCCAGTAGACGCTCTGTGTTGCCGGTGACCGCCGCGATGACGACATCTTGCCTTCCCAAGTGATAGGCTTCCGAACTCACGATCAGCCCGGGCCGGCGCTTGATGCCGGTTTCATCAGCGAAAAGGAAGTTTACCAGCACCACATCGCCGCGTTTATAGTTCGTCGTAGGCCGCGTCCTTTTCGTTGTCCCAGATTTCCGCCAGAACGGGGTCGCTTTTTGCGGTTAGCGCCAATACCCCCTGCAGGTCCCCCGCTTGCTTGCCGGGAAGTGGGACCTTGTCCAGATCTTCTTTGCGGAAGCGCCGGTGTCTTTCCCGCCCCATGCGGAAAGAGGCCAGTCTGCTTTCCTGAGTCAGTTTGTAGATGGTCCTCCTGGAAACACGGAGGTACTGTGCGGCCTCTTCAACTGTGAACCAATGTTCGGAAATTGCCATTGTCTGCCCTGTGGTGTCTAGCACGTGCACATTCTAGCACATGATGGCAAATAGCGGCAAGAGCCGGGTTTGGACGTGTGTCACCGCCGGGCGACCCACTGGGTAGCCGCGGAGGAGTTTCCGGGTGCGGCGGGATGTTCAGCGATCACAGGCACGGTGGCCTCTGGTACCGGGGAGATCCCCCATGAGTGCCCCGCCCCGGCAAGGCTGAAGCCATGGGCTACGCCCCCCGCCGGGCACGCGGCAGCGTGCCGCTACGGACCGCGTGGCGCGCGAGGAGGGGCCGGAGGTACTGGCCGGTATAAGAACCAGGGACGGCGGCCACCTGCTCGGGCGTGCCCGCAGCTACCAGGTAGCCCCCTTTGTCGCCGGCGCCGGGGCCGAGGTCGATGACGTAGTCGGCGTTCTTGATCACATCGAGATGATGTTCGATGACGATGATGGTATTCCCGGCGTCAACCAGCCGGTGCAGGACATGGAGCAAAGCCGCCACATCGTTGAACGAAAGGCCGGTGGTGGGTTCGTCGAGCAAATAGAGCGTCTTTCCGGTGGAGCGCTTGGTCAGCTCGGTGGCCAGCTTCACCCGCTGCGCCTCCCCTCCGGAAAGGGTCGTCGCCGGCTGGCCGAGCCTGATGTAACCCAGCCCCACGTCGTGAAGGGTCTCCAGCTTGCTCCTGATCCGGGGGAGGTTCTTGAAGAACTCCAGGGCCTCGTCCACGGTCATTTCCAGGACTTCGGCGATGTTCTTGCCCTTGAAATGGATTTCCAGGGCCTCGCGGTCGTAGCGCTTGCCTTTGCAGACTTCGCAGGGCACGGTAACATCCGGCAGGAACTGCATTTCGATCTGGATGTAGCCTTCGCCGCGGCAGGCTTCGCACCGTCCGCCCTTGACGTTGAAAGAGAACCGTCCCGGCCCGTAGCCCTTCATCCGGGCTTCGGGGACGGTGGCGAAAAGATCTCTGATGGGCGTGAAGGTGGCCGTGTAGGTGGCGGGGTTGCTGCGAGGGGTGCGCCCGATGGGCGACTGGTCGATGTTCACCACTTTGTCCACGTTTTCCAGGCCGTCGATGCCGTCGCAGTCACCCGGCTTCTCCCGGGCGCCGTAGAAAATCTGGGCCAGTTTTCGATACAGTATCTGGTCGAGGAGGGTGCTTTTGCCGCTGCCGGAAACCCCGGAAATGCAGACCAGCCGGCCCAGCGGAATGGGAACATCGATGTTCTTCAGGTTGTTTTCCCGGGCGCCCCGGATGATTATCTTCTTTCCGTTGCCGTTGCGGCGTTCTCCCGGCAGAGGGATTTCCTTAGCGCCCGAGAGATACTGTCCGGTGAGGGAGGTCGGGCACGCCATGATATCATCCATAGTCCCGGTGGCCACCAGGTACCCACCGCTCTCGCCAGCCCCCGGTCCCATATCGATGATATGGTCGGCGGCCCGCATGACCGCTTCGTCATGTTCCACCACGAGAATAGTGTTTCCCAGGTCCCTCAGCCGCTTCAGCGTGTCGATCAAACGGTGGCTGTCCACCGGGTGGAGGCCCACCGTGGGTTCGTCGCAGATGTAAAGGACGCCCATCAGACCGCTGCCGATCTGGGTGGCCAGGCGGATGCGCTGCGCCTCGCCGCCGCTAAGGGTGGCGGCGGCGCGGTCCAGGGTCAAGTATTCCAGTCCCACGTCTCTGAGGAACCACAGGCGGGCGCGGATTTCTTTGATTATCTGGCGGGAAATGATCAGTTCCTTTTCCGAAAGGACCTGCGAGGTGTGGCCGTCGCCCCAGATTTCGTCCAGCCAGTCGAGGGACTGGCTGACCGAGAGGCCGGTGACGTCCATGATGTTCTTCGCCCCGACGGTGAAGGAAAGGGCCTCGGGCTTGAGGCGTTTGCCGTTGCAGCGGGTGCAGACGCTGGAGGACATGTAGCGTTCGATGTCCGCCCGGGAGTGGGCTGATTCGGTCTCGCGGTAGCGGCGCTCAAGGTTGGGGATGACGCCTTCAAAGCCGGCGTGGTACTCGCGGATCTTGCCGTAGCGATTTCTGTATTTGTAGGCTTCGCCTTCTTCCCCGTACAGCACCAGGTTGAGCTGTTCTTTGGTGAGTTTTTTGACCGGCTCGCGCATGCTGAAATGGTGGCGGCGGGCCAGGTCCTCTATCTCGCTGAAATACCACGAATGGTAGAACCAGGGATGGATGGCGCCTTCGGTGATGCTCAGCTCTTTATTAGGAATGACCAGGTCGGGGTCGATTTCCAGCTTGATGCCCAGGCCGGTGCACTCGGGACAGGCCCCGTGGGGGCTGTTGAAGCTAAAGTTGCGGGGCGCGATTTCGCCCAGGCTGATGCCGCAGGCCACGCAGGCGTAGTGTTCGGAGAAAAGTAGTTCCTGGCCGTCCGCCACGGAAATCAGGACCACCCCGCCGCCCAGCTTCAGGGCCGTCTCCACTGAATCGGCGATGCGGCCGGTGGCCGAGCCGGCCTCGATGACCAGCCGGTCCACCACGGCTTCGATGGAGTGTTTCTTGTTCTTGTCCAGGTGGAATTCCTCGGAGAGGTCGCCGATGCGGCCGTCCACCCGCACGCGGACATAGCCCGCCTTGCGCAGGTCCTCGAAGATGGCCAGGTGCTCGCCCTTGCGGTCCTTGATGAGGGGGGCCATGACGATGATGCGGCTGCCTGCAGGCAGCCGCAGGACCGAGTCCACTATCTGCTGCACCGTCTGTCGCGTGATCTCCCGTCCGCAGTTGGGGCAGTGGGGGTGGCCGACCCGGGCAAACAGCAGGCGCAGGTAGTCATAAATCTCGGTGACGGTGCCAACGATGGACCGGGGATTCCGCCCTGGGCCTTTCTGGTCGATAGAAATGGCCGGGGAGAGGCCGTCGATGTAGTCCACGTCCGGCTTGTCCATCTGGCCCAGGAACTGGCGGGCGTAGGCCGAGAGGGACTCGACATAGCGCCGCTGGCCTTCGGCGAAGATGGTATCGAAGGCCAGGGAGCTTTTGCCGGAACCGGAAACCCCGGTGACGACCACGAGTTTGTCCCGGGGAATCGTTACGTCAATATTCTTTAGATTGTGCTCTCGGGCGCCTTTTACGACAATAGCATCCAGGGGCATTGCCAACCTATTACCTTGGTTTTGAAGTTACAGATATTGTAGCATTCCGCCGGACGCAGCCACAAACGAGAAGATTACAGATTCAAGATTACAGATTGCAGATTGCCGCCCCCCCCCCCGCTTGTGACATGGGCCATCTCTCGGCGGGCTCACCGTCCCCCGCGCATCGGGCGGACTACCCAGACGACAAATATTCGCGTCAATTCGTGTTCATTCGTGGTTTCGATTGCCGTGTCAGATGCGAGGGTGAAACCCCTTCGTCGAGACGGAACAGTTAGACACAAAAAAGAAGGGGTGGCATTGCCACCCCTTCTTTAGCTTTGACGGATAGAACGGCGAATCTACCGTCCCTGCCCGTAGCTGCGCTGGGAACCTTCGCCCTGCTGCTTCCGGGCTCGCCGGCATGCGGGACAGCGCTTGGGCTCGTTGGTGAAGCCTTTTTCCGCGTAGAATTTCTGCTCGGACGCAGTGAACGTGAACGTGGTGCTGCAATCTGAACAGCGGATTGACTTGTCTTCGAAGCTCATTGGATGACCTCCTTTTTACAGATTTGGCTAGAGTTTGAGGTCATCCAACCCTTCTCTCATCAACCGGAACGCGAGCATATTATAGAGTTTATGATAACCTGACACTGAAACCACAGTCACAGTATACAGGAGGCCGGGGCGTTTTGCAAACGCAGGATGCGATCCGGCTGATTCCATGCAATTCCGGCGCATAACCTGGGTTGGTTGCTCAGAAAATGTCATTGCGAGTCCCGATTTCGTCGGGACGAAGCAATCCCACAGCCGCAGGGGCAGACCCCTCCCGACAAGTCGGGACCCGCCGGCGGGCGAACACACTTTGCTCTGCGACCCCGATGCATCGGGGCGGTGCGTCGGGACGGGTTCGCCCCTACGGGCGCGGAGCGCCGTGCCGCTACGGTGGTCTGACCATGCTCGTTCGTCTTCATCCTTGATGGTGCGCCATGGGCGTATGGAGGATTGCATGGAGAACCCTGTCGTGATGTCCGGCCGGGTCGTCACGCTTTTCGAAAATACGCAGCCACATTTCGGCGGCCCCGGGGCAAAAAAAGGGGGTGTCAGTCGACACCCCTTTTTTTCTGCTTACAGGTTAATCTTAGGTCTACGCACCGCGGCTCTGGTACGATCCCTGAGTCTGCTGCTTCCGGGCTCGCCGGCAGGCGGGACAGCGCTTGGGCTCGTTGGTGAAGCCTTTTTCCGCGTAAAAGTTCTGCTCAGACGTAGTGAATGTGAACGTGGTGCTGCAATCTGAACAGCGGATTGACTTGTCTTCCATAGGATGACCTCCTTTTTACCAAATTTGGCTAGAGTTTGAGGTCATCCAACACTTCTCTCATCCGCCGAAGGGAAAGAATTAGAAGGAGTTTTGTGATAACCTGAGACTAAAACCACAATATAGTATACACAAGACTGGGGCGTTTTGCAAATGCCTGGCAAGGGTATTTTCCGTAACCGTTGCTTGCCTTCGGGAGCACGCAAACGTATAATGGAAGTTGGCTCCAGGAGAGCTCCAGAGAAGCCCTCTGCCCAAAGCTGAGCTTTGCAAGGCCCAGATACAGGGTCTTTCTTTGGGGGTTTTCTTTCGGGGTCTCGTGGGGACTGCGGACCCATCGGACCGGCAGGACTTGTCCCGGCCTTTTGTTGCCCCGGGAGTAATGAATGGAGACGACCGTACGCGACCCCGCGTTAAGAGAGTTAGCGGAGGTTCTCAAGAGAGAGCTTGGCGATGATCTCGACAGCGTCATCCTGTTCGGGTCCCGGGCGAGAGGTGATTTTGACGAGGACTCCGACTATGATGTTGTTGCGCTGGTGAAAGAGCAGTCGCCGGAACTCGAAGCACGGATCCGCCGTTTGAAAAACGAAATAGATTGGAAGTACGATGTGATGATATCCATCTTCGTCTACGAACGATCATACTTTGACCGGAAGAAGTATGAGCCCCTTTTCATCAACATCCGGCGCGAGGGCGTTCCATTATGAAGCCGGACCCGGAACTGCAGGAGCAATTGACCATAATGATCAGCAAGGCTCGGAGAGCGCTGGAAAGCGCCCGGGACTTGCATCGACAGAACCACTATGATGACGCGGCTTCGAGAGCGTATTATGCCGTTTTCCATATCTTGCAGACCTTGCTGCTCACCAAAGGTTTGACCTACTCAAAGCACATGCAGGTTTTGGGTGCCTTTAACAAAGAGTATGTTAGAGAGGGTATTTTTCCCAGGGACTTTCATAGTATTATCGAGCGGTTGTTTGACGACCGGCGAATCGGTGACTACGACTACGACAGACGTATCAGCCAGGAGGAGTCGGAGCTTAATATACTTGATGCGGAGATTATTGTTGACGCCGTTGTGGCTCACTTGCGCACAGCGGGCTTCCTGGACGAGCGGCCGGGAGAGTCAAAGTAGGGTCGTGCGGGTTTGACCGGCGGGGCCGGCGCCGGGGATATGCTATAATTACACGTGGAGGTTCACCAAGAAACTGGAATCGATTAAGAAAGCTAGAATGGTGGCCGAGGCGGTTTCCCAGAAGCAGGGCAGCGATGTCCTGGTGCTCGACACGCGGGAGTATTGCAGCTTCGCTGACTACTTCGTGATCTGCACCAGTGAGTCTGGCCGTCAAACCGAAGCCATCGGCGAAGAAATCGGGAAGGTGCTGAAAGAGCAGGGGGATAGGATTGTCGCCTGGGAGGGCGGAAACAGTTCGGGGTGGTTATTGTTGGACCTGGGCGATGTTATCGTCCATGTGTTCGGGCCGGCGGAGCGCGAGTTCTACGGGCTTGAGCAGCTCTGGGAAAAGGCGCCGGTTATCCTCAGGATTCAGTAGTCGGGGACGGCGCTGCTGGGTGTTCGCCTGAATCAGGGTAATGATGTTGCCGTAGCCGCACCCTTAAAGGGTGCGCACCGTTGCCCGGATGCATCGGGGTGGTTGCCATGTCATTCTGAGCGTAGTCGAAGAATCTTTCGCCTGAGCGTAGTCGGCCCGATGTATCGGGATCGCCAATTCTCGCAACCAAGCACGTAGCCTGATCTGCAAGCCCGGTGGTCCGGGCTTTTTTCTGACTTTCAATGGCCCCCATTATTTATCTCCTATTCGTCTGTGGCTTCGGCTTCCGCACGGTCATTTTCCCTGGCCTGTAAATCTGGTATGATTGTGCTGTTCCCGGCCGGCGACCTTTTCCGGACCTGAAGGGAGCGACCCGGGGCGCATAGACATTGACCGGCGCCAGTCCTGAACGCTCGCACGGGAGTGCCATCGGCGATGACCACGATGGCTCGCAGGCGCGGAGGCCTGTGTTGCCCGGTAGCCGCAGCGGCATGGCGTGCCGTGGCTGGCCGTTTGTTTTCGCGATAGTAAGGCGGGGTAATCATGGACAGCCTGCAAAGGTTCCAGGGCCTGCTGGAAAAACTATTTCAGTTCGACGCCTCCGACCTCGACTTCGGAATCTACCGCGTCCTTAATTACAAGCGGGATCGGGTCCGGAAGTTCATCCGCGAAGACCTCAAGAGCAAGGTGGTGGACGCCTTCGCCAGACACCAGGGCGAAACGCTGGCCAGCGCCGGCCAGAGGCTTGAGGAAGCCAGGCAAAAAGCCATACAGGGTTTGGGTCCTGCTGCGTTCACCCCTGCCGGTGAACTCAGGGGAGAGTTCAAGCATACCCCGCTCGGCGGCGATTTCCTTGCCGTGAAGTCCCGGAAGGATGAGGCGTCGACCGTTGATGAGGTGAGGCTGCAGGTGTTCAATGACCTGCATACCTTCTTCTCCCGCTATTATGCCGATGGTGACTTCGTGCCCCAGCACCGCTATTCCATCAAGGGCCACAAGTATGCCATCCCCTATGACGGGGAAGAGGTCAAGCTCTACTGGGCCAACTAGGACCAGTACTACGTCAAGACCGGCGTCCTCTTCCGCGACTACGCCTTCAGGTCCGGCGACTACAGGGTAGTTTTCCGGACGGTTGCCGCCAGGGAAGAGCTGGGCTCCAACAAAGCCACCAAAGAAAGGTTCTTCCTCCTGGACGATGAGAACCCGCTGGGAACAAATTCCCTCCCCCCTCGTGGGAGAGGGCAAGGGTGAGGGGGATAAGACGTTACTCCTTCGTTTCCAGTACCGCGAATTGACCTCCGCCGAGGTGACGGGCTATGGCGTCGAGGGCGGCAGCAACACCTTGAAGCAGGACAGGATCAACCAGAAGAGCTACGGCCAGGCCCTGTCCGCGGTCGCCGATGCCAGGCTCAAGTCCGCACTGGCGACCCCCCGCGCCCCCACCGGCAAGGCAGACGCCGGAGCGGAAGACCGCAAGCCCCTGCTACTTTACCGGATTTCACGCTTCACCAACAAGAACACGCGGGACTATTTTGTCCACAGAGACCTGAAGGGATTCCTTTCGGAGCAACTGGACTATTTCATCAAGGCTGAGGTCATCGATATCGAGACCCTGGAAAAAGAGTCCGTCTCCGGGGGAATAGGCAGGCACCTCACCCGGGCCAGGGTAGTCCGGGAGGTCGGCGAGGATGTCATAGCCTTCCTGTCGCAGATTGAGGACTTCCAGAAACGGCTGTGGGAGAAAAAGAAATTTGTCCTGAAGACCGAGTACGTCATCACCACCGACCGCCTGCCGGAGGAGTTAGTTGGGGAGGTGTGGGTGAACGAAGGACAGAAGAAGGAATGGCAGGAGTTGGGCTTCGGGATTCCAGGCGCCGAGGTGGAACTGAAGACCAGGAAATACCCGGTGGATACCAGGTACTTTCCGCTGGCATTCAAGGAAACACTGCTGGAGAAGCTCACTGAGAACCGGGACCTGGACGACCTTCTGGACGGCCTGCTCATCAAGAGCGAAAACTGGCAGGCGCTGAATCTTCTCACCGAGAAGTACCGGGGAAAGGTCAGGTGCATTTACATTGATCCGCCGTACAACACTGGGGACTCAGAGATACTCTACAAGAACAGCTACCTATTTTCTTCATGGCTAACTCTCATGGAGAACAGGCTTGCCACATCATTGGGCATGCTTTCAGACGACCCGATCGTGTTTATCGCAATTGACGACTTTGAAATGGTCGATCTTTGCCAGTTGATCGACAAGAACTTTCCGTTCCTACGAAGGGAAATGATTGTCGTCAATCATCATCCGCAGGGCGGCAAGGCCAAAACACTAGCAACCACCCATGAATATATGCTCGCCTGTGTCGCTGCGTCCTCAGACCGCACTCTAACAGGGCGGGTTACCCAAGACGGGGTTGAACTGCGTCCTTTCAAGCGCAGCGGCACCGCGGAGAGTAATTTTCGCCACGGCAGACCCAACAGCTTCTATGCGCTACTTGTCGACCAAGCGAAGGTGGAAGTCGTCGGCACCGAACCTCCACCCAACATTGACGCCAAATATCCCACTGAAAGGACACAGGGGGGATTGTTGAGGGTTTATCCATTGGGCAGCTCCGGCGAAGAAAGAGTGTGGAGACGATCATACGAATCCTGTCTTCCTTTGATTCGGGACAAGAAGCTGCGATGCAGCGACAACATGACCATTTATCAGGTTATTGAGGCGAAAGACAGAACGCCGGCCTTGTTCAGCAACTGGGTAGGACCAAGGTACAACGCAGGGACTTTCGGGGCGAACCTGCTAGGTGACATTATGGGTGAGCACAATCCTTTTTCCTATCCGAAATCCATACATACTGTAGAGGATGCCATCTTTGCCGGCACCGAAGACAATGCGATTTGCCTTGACTACTTTGCCGGGTCTGGGACAACCGGGCACGCGGTCATCAATCTCAATCGGGACTACGGCACCACACGAAAATACATTTTGGTCGAGATGGGTGACTGGTTTGAGACTGTCCTGCTGCCCCGGCTAGAAAAAGCTATATTTTGCGAGAAGTGGAAAGAGGGCAAGCCTGCCGGAGGCGGGGGTGTCAGCCACATGTTGAAATACCACCTCCTCGAGCAATACGAAGATACTCTCGACAACATCGAAGTGACTCCGAACCAGCAGGCGGAAATGACGCTGGGGGATGATTATCTCCTGAAGTATTTCCTGGACTATGAGACCAGGGGAAATTCGAGCCTCCTGAATGTCGAGAATCTGAAGGACCCCTTCTCCTACCGGCTGAGAGTCAACGTCGAGGAGGTGGGGGAGTCTCAAGAGATGGCGGTGGATATTCCGGAAACCTTCAACTATCTCCTGGGGCTGAAGGTGAAGAAGATCAAGGCGAGGGAGATTGCTTCGGGCCGCAAGGCCGGCCCTCGCAATGACGAAAAAAACAAGTACCTTTTCATTCTTGGTGAAAAAGAGGGGAAGGACGTAGCCATTGTGTGGAGGCAATACGACGATGGCTGGGACGAAGCTGATTTCAAACGGGACAAGCAGTTCATCATCGACGAGCTGGAACCGTGGTCGCCCCATGTCGTGTATGTCAACGGGCAGAGCGTTTTGACGCCGCAGCTCGGGGCGCACGCCGTGGAAATCCGGCAGATCGAGCCGGAGTTTAAGAGATTGATGGGTTAAAGAGATGCTAACCAAAATCGAACTTATCAAGAAGAACATCCTTGACGCTCTTGGCGAAGAAGGAATAGAAGCTGACAGGATTATCCTGTTCGGTTCCAGGGCCAGGGGCGATTTCGACAAGTTTAGCGACTATGATTTGCTGGTCGTAGTACGCCCGCAGGTGTCTGTTCCGGCAAAGATAGACCTCTCCACCAGGATACAAAGAAAGCTGGCCCAATTCTTGATTGACGTGGACGTTATGATCAAAAGCATTGATGAGGTGGACCGCCGCAGCAATGAAATAGGCACCGTCACCCGGGAAGCTATGAGGGAGGGTGTCGTGATATGATGGACGAGACGGTTAGAAGGTGGCTGATAAAGGCAGTAGAAGATATCAGGACTATCGAACACGAAATGAAATTGCCCGAGGGGGAAGTGGTCACAAGCGCCGTCTGTTTCCACGCCCAGCAAGCGGTAGAAAAACTGCTGAAGGGATTCCTCGTTTCCAGAAAGGTGGAGTTCGGCAGAACGTACAATCTCTCCTTGCTCGTGAACCTCTGTGCAAAGCAGGATGAAGATTTCAGGGATCTCGATGTCGGCAGGCTGTCGTTCTACGGAGTTGAAGTAAGGTATCCTGACGAATTCTACGTTCCCTCGTTCAGGGAGGCCCAAGTCTGTTCCAAAATTGCCGCGGATGTAAAGCAATTTGTTCTGGGTAGGTTTGGTTTCAAAGACGATAAAGAGTTCACCGGCAGGTAAGAGATTGATGGGGTAAATCTAGCATGAAGGAAAAAGCGGTCCAGGTAATCAAAGAGGAACTGGGGAAGAAGGGCGTCAACGTCCTGAAAGTAGTGCTCTTTGGAAGCCGGGCGCGAGGAGACTACCGGGGAGATAGCGACTGGGATTTCCTAGTGGTGGTGGACAAGAGCGTCGACAGGAATGAAAAGTGGGACATCATTGCCGAAATCCAGAAGAGTCTGGCTCCTCTGAAAATTCCGAGTGACATTGTCATCAAAGCCGCCTCGCAGGTAGAAGAAGAGAAAACCGATGTGGGAGTCATCACCTATTACGCTTTGAAGTACGGGGTGGAGGTATGAACGAAAAAACGGTGAAGGGCTGGGTCCAAAAAGCGGAGAGTGATTTGAAAACGGGCAAAGACGAAATGGCAACAGCCGACCCGGCCACCGACACGGTTTGTTTTCATATGCAGCAATGCGCCGAGAAATATCTGAAGGCTTTCCTGATATACCACGGCCACGAGATAACCAGGACGCACAATATAGCTTCCCTCATAGATACGTGCTCGGAGATCGAGGCCCAATTCAGCGGGTTGCTGGAGTTGGGCGCCCATAAACTCACCAGGTATGCCGTAGCGGTCCGCTGTCCGGACGAGGTCCTGTTTCCTTCCATGGAGCACGCACGCGAGGCCGTCGCCCTGGCGGAGAAAGTCAAGGAAGTCGTCCTGGCGAAACTCAAGAACGCCGGCTTCGAGCCATGGACATAGAAAAGTATCTGGTCCTGAACAAGTACCTGCTGTCCCTCTTCGGCGTCAGCGAATTCAAAGACGGTTTGCAAAGCAAGTTGAAAGGCGCTTCACCGGGGGTGGACGGGGACGGGCGCAGCCATTTTGTTAACGTCCTCCGCTCTTCTCTTGAGGGACTCAAGATCAGGGAAGAGGCCCTCCTCAGATACGACGCGAACATCCAGTCGTGGGTCGGGAGGATCAACTACCGCCGGGAGCCGGTTTCGCTCAAGTATTTCCAGTACCTGGCGGTGCTGTTTGCCGAAATCGTCCTGGACAATCTGAAGAACCGCCGGGTTGAGTTCGTCGGCGAACTGAACCAGTTCCTGGAGGAATACCGGCGGCGGCAGCCGTTTGGGCCTCTGGATTCGTTCACCGAAGCGGACTTGAAGAAACTGGCGTTCTGGATGGCCACCGGTTCGGGGAAGACGCTGATCTCCCACATCAACTACCACCAGTTCTTCCACTACAAGCTGTTTTCACCGGACAACATCATCTTCATCACTCCCAACGAAGGGCTTTCGCGGCAGCATTTTGAAGAGCTTCAAAAGAGCGGGATTCCCGCCCGTCTTTACGCCGGCAGTTTGAGCCGCGGCGGAAAGGCCCCTGAAGGCGAAATCCTGATCATCGAGATGACCAAGCTGGTCGAGGAGAAAAAGGGGAGCGGGGTGACGGTGCCGGTGGGGGAGTTCGAAGGTAAGAATCTCCTGTTTGTCGATGAGGGGCACAAGGGCAAGAGGTCGGAGGAGCAGAAATGGGCCCGGCTGAGAAACACCCTGGCGGAAAATGGCTTCGTCTTTGAATACAGCGCCACCTTCGGGCAGATTCTGACCGAAAAGAACGAAGAGACCCTCAGGGAATACGCCAAATCTATCGTGTTCGACTACTCCTACAAGTATTTCTATCTCGACGGCTATGGCAAGGACTTCTCTGTTTTGAATGTCAAACAGGCGAAGGTGAGCGATCAGGAATTCCAGGAGACCATGTTCGCGGCCAACCTGCTGTCGTTTTACGAGCAGCTTCTGGTCTACGGGGAGAAACAAAAGCTGGCCAGGGAACACAACCTGGAAAAGCCCCTATGGGTTTTTGTGGGGACTACCGTCACCGGCAAAGAGCAAGAATCGGACGTTGTCCAGATAGTGGATTTCCTGAGACGGGTGATCCAGGACGAGGAGTGGACCCGGGGCCGGGCAAACGATATTCTCGGCGGCAAGGCGAGTTTGAAAGATGCCGAAGGGAAGGACCTGTTCAGCGGCAGCTACTACTACCTGCGCAAGAGGGGCATTGACATCGGGGACCTTTACAGAAGGGTTTTTGGAGGAGGAGGAACTCTGCACGTCCGCGAACTGAAGCGCGCCGACGGGGAGCTGGGATTGAAGGTGGGAGAGAATGACTACTTCGGCGTCATCAACATCGGCGATGTCCCGGGCTTCAAGAAGGAGTTGGAGAAGAGGGGGATGGCTGTAAGCCAGGACGCCATGCACGATTCGCTGTTCGACGATATCAAAAAAGAAAACTGCGGGACCAACGTGCTCGTCGGGGCCAAGAAATTCATCGAGGGCTGGGATACCTGGCGGGTTTCGTGCATGGGGCTTTTAAACATCGGCGCCGGACAGGGACCCCAGATTATCCAGCTCTTCGGCCGGGGGGTCCGGCTCAAGGGCAAGGACATGTCCCTGAAGAGAAGCGACGTGGAGACCGAGGTCAGGACCCTGGAAACGCTTAACATCTGCGGGTTAAGGGCCGATTACCTGGACCGCTTCCTCGAAGCCATCCGGAAAGAAGAGGTGGAGTTCGAGACCATCGACATCCCGGTCAAGGCCCAGCACCAGGACAAATGGAAGTCCCTTACCACCCTCTGCAGAAATGAAAGCAAGAAATTCGAGGAGGAGACCGTTCTGCGGTTGGCCCTGGACAGCACGATATGGTTCAAGGTGGACCTGCGCCCCGCGGTGTCGGCCTACCGGTCCGAAAGGCAGCGTGGCAGCTCTCCGGCCACAGGTCAGGGCGCGGGTCACGGACTCAAGTCGGAAGTCGTCAAAGCGGAAGTTGAGCCGGTCAGGTTCCCGGAAGACGCCATAGAGCTTCTGGATTGGGACCGGATAGCCATGGAGGTCGCCGATTTCAAGGCCATGAACCAGTACTGGAACCTGGTGACAGACAGTCAAGGACTGAAGGACATCCTTCAGTCAGATAGATACGAACTTCTGGCATCCCCTGAGGCGTTCGAGGTGAAGGGAGGGGACCGCATCAGCCGCCTGGAAGATATTGCCCTCCTCATCATGAGGAAGTACCTGGGGCTATTCTACAGCAAGCAGGCGCGGCGCTTCGACACTGAAAACGTCGGGTATGTGACGGTGGCCAAGCAGCTCCCCCTTTTTGCCTTCGAAAGACCGGATAAGAAGCATGCCTATTCCGTGCAGGTGGAGAAGAGCGATACGGCCCTGATCAAGGAAATCCGGGAACTGGCCAGGGACCTGAAGAGGCTGCATAAGGAAGACAGAGAGACTTTGCCCAGGATCCATTTCGACCAGCACCTGTACGTGCCGATATTACTTCAGGGAAAGAAGATTGACAGAATCTCTCCCGCCGGCCTGGTCGAGAGCGAAGGGAAATTTGTCTCCGGTCTGAAACAGTACCTGAAACTGAACGCCGCCTCGTTCTCCGATACCGAGATCTACCTTCTGAGGAATATCCCGCAATCGGGCGTGGGATTTCAGCTAAAGTGGCACGGGTTCTATCCCGATTTTATCATGTGGCTGAAAAAGGGTAGGAACCAGACCGTTTTGTTCGTCGACCCCAAGGGCCTGGAACACGAGAAGGAGCTGGACACCGAGAAGATCCAGTTCAAGAACGGGATCAAAGAGATGGAGCTGAGACTGGGCAGGAAGAACGTCAGGTTGGAGTCCTACATACTTTCGGACACCCGTCACCAGCAGTTGGCTGACGGAAGGAAGGACGCGCCTTCGAAGGACAAGTACATCGAAGACCACGTCCTGTTTCTCGAGGACGCTAACTGGCCGGAACAACTACTGGCAGTCTGACCGGATTCTATGATGAAAATGTCATTCTGAGCGAAGACGAGCGTAGGCGAGTCGGAGTCGAAGAATCTTTCCCGGGCGGGGAGAGCAAAGACCCTTCGACTGCCTCTTCGCTTTGCTCAGGGCCCCGGCCCAGGGTGACAACGTCATTGAAAGCGAAGACGAGCGTAAGCGAGTCGGAGTCGAAGAATCTTTCCCGGGCGGGGAGAGCAAAGACCCTTCGACTGCCCCTTCGCTCTGCTCAGGGCTCCGGCTCAGGGTGACATTTTCGTAGCAGTAATCCACCGGTCCACGTCCCGGGTATAGCTCAGGATTTCTTCTTTCTTGAAGAACAGGTTGATTTCCTTTTCGGCGTTGGTCGCGGAATCGGAGCCGTGGACCAGGTTCCTTTCCAGGTCGGTGCCGAGATCGCCCCGTATCGTGCCCGGCGGAGACACTGCGCCGTCGGTTTTCCCCATTATCTTTCTCACCACCTCCACCGCCTGGCGACCTTCCAACACGATGGCCACGATGGGCGAGGAGGTTATGTATTTGATGAGGCCCGGGAAGAAAGGCTTACCCTCGTGGACGGCGTAGTGCCGGAGCGCCAGGGTGTTATCAACCTGCAGCATCCTCATCGCCACTACTTTCAGCCCTGTTCTTTCAAAGCGCGCGATTATCTCTCCGATAAGGGCGCGCTGCACCCCGTCGGGTTTGATCAGTGCCAGAGTTCGTTCCATAGTCATCTCCGTTATATGGGCCAAAGGTTTCCTTTCCCCTCCGTGGGAGAGGATTAAGGTGAGGGGTTTTCCATTCGACGGCAACACCCCCCAGGGCTTCGCCCGGACACGGCAAGGTGGGGAAAGTCAAGATATTCGTATCTGTGGCAACTCCAGGGAAAGCCGAGCGATATTATGCCACAACCACCCCTACCTGGCAACAAAGCTCGCGCGGGCAATCATGGACCAGGATGAAGGGGAGGCGACAGGCACGGGGACGCGACAGGCGCGGAGGCCTGTCGTACCGGGGGCAGGGTAGACGCCCGGCCCCGCTAGCTGGAGGCGTGCAGCACTCTTCTTTCCAGGTAGGCTTTGAGGACCACCGCGTTGTTGCGCGCGGCGTTGCTGGCGCCATAGACGAGGGTGGTGTCGCCTTTCCGCGCCGCGTCGAGCAGCGGTTGCCAGCTTTCCGGCCTGCCGTCCAGCTCGGCGGTGTAACGCCGCCGGAACTCCTCCCATCTCCCCGGGTCATGGCCGAACCACTTCCTCAACTCGTTGCTGGGCGCGACCTCTTTCAGCCATGCCGCCAGCTTCAGCTCTTCCTTCTTGAGGCCCCGCGGCCAGAGACGGTCCACCAGGAAACGGGGGCCATCGTCTGGCGCTGCAGGTTTGTAAGCACGCTTCAGCTTGATCATTGGTTCGTCCTTTGTCCCGGCGCCCCCGATGTCCCTTGCCACCCCCGCGCAGGCGTAAAGCCTGCGGCTACGGGTTGACCGACTGTGGTTATAAGTGGCGGGGGTAGTCAGTCAGCGCCGTTGGGCCTTCAGGCCCGACCACCACGGTGTCCTCCACCCGCACCCCCCAGGAGCCGGTGTAAAGGCCGCAGTTGCCGACGGCGATGACCACATTGGCTTCCAGGGGCGGCGGCGCCGCTTCGCCATGGAAGAAGGCGTGGCCGGGGGGTAGGGGCGACTCTTCGAAGTCAATCCCCACGCCGTGTATGGGCGGGCCGAAAATGTGCTCGCCGTGGCCGGCTTCCCGCAGCGCCTTTTGAAGAGTCTGTTCCAGGTCGCCGATTACTGCCCCGGCCCTGACTTTGCCGATGGTGGTCTGCTGCGCTTTGAGGAAAAGGTCATAGGCGGTCTGCTGCCCGGGGGTGGGCTTACCGGTGCAGACGGTGCGGCATATGTCGGCGCTGTAACCGTTGACGATGGGATGGATGTCTATCATCACCAGGTCGCCGGGCTGCAGTTTCCGGTTGGTGGGCAGGCCGTGGGCGATATTGGTCCTGGGGCCGGAAGAGACATAGGTGCGCCAAAACTCCTCGGCGCCGGCGTTCCGCATGGCGTATTCGGCTTCGGCGGCTATCTGGCTTTCGGTGATTCCCGGTCTGACGGCTTTGACGGCCGCCGCCATTCCGGTCGCAGCTACCCCGGCGGCGGCTTTGATGCGGTCTATTTCACCCGGCTCTTTGACGATGCGGAGCCCGGACAGGATGGGGGTGGCGTCCTTGACTACGACCGCTTTGGGCTTGGCGTGGGGGTGGGTGACCATGCTCATCATGGACTGGGTGAGAAACGTAAACTCCAGGCCGACCACGCCGGCGTCGATGTCAAAGCGGGCGAAATGGTGGGCGATGGAGTGGATCATACCGACCTCGTCTTCGAATCCGGCGATGTGGTCGAAGCGGGCCAGGGCTTTCACATCCTCCACGTCGGTCTGGGGTACTCCCAGGGCGACTTTGCCTTCCTTCGTAATCATGGCGTAGGAGCAAAGGCGGCCGTCGCCCGTGAGGTAGAACATATTGGAGGGTCTGGTGAGCAGGAGGGCATCGATTCCGGCGGCCTTCATCAGGGTGACGCATCTCCCCAGCCTCCCCTGGTAGACCTGGCTGACCATTTCTGAACCTCCTTTGTTAATGCTAACAAACCGGGATGAAAGGGTCATGATGCTTTTCATAGTTGCCGGTGACCGCCCCACATCCGCCTCCTGATATATACATGGTAGCACCGTTGGCCGCCGTTATCAATGCTGGCTATGTCCCACGTCTCGCCTGGACACAATGGTAGGGTGGGCTATGCGCAACGGGGGGAGCGGATTGGCGTGGCTGCGCGAACCCACCGTTCCTCTCAGCGCTATCAATGCCTCTGTTTTGCTTCGTCTGGCTCTGGTGGGTTCGCGCAGCCTCTCCCCGCCTTTCATCCCCTCTGCGCTTAACGCACCCTACGCTGAAAGCAGCCGGTGGCAGATGGCAGACGTGCGGCCGTCAGGGCACGCGGCAGCGCGCCGCTACGGATTGCTAGCGCCACCCTGTTCTGAGAGAAGCAACCCTATTGTCCGGACCGTCAACTGCTTCAGGGCATCGATGACCAGGTCGGCCTGATTGAGGGAGCCAGTGGGGCTGGTATTGGTCACGGCGACGCATTTCATTCCCGCCCGTTTCGCGGCCTCAACTCCAGCCACGGCGTCCTCGATGACCAGGCAGTCCCGGGGCGCTGCGTTCAATCTTCTGGCGGCCAGCAAAAACACCTGGGGGTCGGGCTTGCCTTCGGTGACATCCTCCCCGGAGACAATGGCTGAAAAGCATGGCTTGAGTCGCAGGCTTTTCAGGATGAGTTCGATGTTTTCGAGCGGCGCCGAGGACGCCAGTGCCATGGGGAAACCTGCTTTGTAGAGGTCCCGGATGAGCTTTTTAGCGCCGGGAAAGATTTGCAGCTCGCCCTGTCTGATGAGGGAACGGAAGCACTCCTCCTTTTCCCCGGCAATGGAGGCTATGGTTTCCGGGCTTACTCCAGGGCCGAGGACATGCCTGATAGCGTTTTCGTTTTTCTGGCCGAAGGTGTGGCGGAAGTCCTCGTAAGTGTAACCAACTTTGTAGTGTTGAAAGGCGGCGCGCCACGACCGGAAGTGAAGCTGGGCGGAGTCCACGATGACCCCGTCCATGTCCCAGATGATCACTTGTCGAGCGGCAGGTGGCGATTCCAGTTTCATGAAGTATCCGGCAGGCGGAAGAAGGCCGCGGAAATTCCAAATTCCAAGCGCCAAATTCCAAACAATCGGCCATCCCGACGAGTCGGGACAATGAACGATGAAAATGTCATTCTGAGCGAAGCGAGCGTAGCGAGCGTAGTCGAAGAATCCTTCGC
>JACQUA010000352.1 GCA_016210565.1 Chloroflexota bacterium | reverse complement strand
CCCTGAGCGCAGTCGAAGGGTCTTACGACCGGCGCCCCACCGCGAAAGATTCTTCGACTACGCTCGCTGCGCTCGCTTCGCTCAGAATGACATCGGCGCATTGGTGATTGTTTGGTGCTTGGAATTTGGAATCTTGTTTGGACACTCGTCATTCGAATTTCGTCATTCGTATGTCCCTACCCTGACTTTCCCCCGCCCCGCAAGGCTGAAGCCATGGGCTACGCCCCGCTCGTGGTTCAGTTTCTGCTCTTGAGCGGGATGGTCACCGTCACCGTGGTGCCTTTGCCGGGGGCGCCGCGGATCGCCGCCCTGCCCCCCAGGGATAAAGCCCTTTCCCGTATCCCGATGAGTCCGAGGGATTTGGGATCGGCAATTTGCCGGTGCGTGATCCCTTTCCCGTCGTCCTTGATCCTGAGCGTCAGCCGCCCCTTGCTCTCGGCCAGGAATGCCTGCACCCTGCTCGCACTAGAATGCCGGGCCACGTTGGTCAATGTCTCCTGGAAGATACGGAAGATAGCCGTGGAACGGTCCTGGTCCAGACTCACGCTGCCCGGCGATACGGCCAGCTCGCAACTGATGCCGGTCCGGTCCTGGAACTCCTTTGCCTGCCACTCGATGGCCTCGACCAGCCCGAGGTCGTCGAGGATGCCCGGTCTCAGTTTGGTAGAAATCCGCTGTACGGCATGGACAGTATTGTCCACGACCTTCACGATGGAATCGGCCTTCTCCCGCAGTAATCGCAGGTCCGGCGGGAGTTTCCTGGCCAGCCAGGACAGCTCCATTTTCAGGGCGGTCAACGCCTGCCCCAGCTCGTCGTGCAGGTCCCTGGCAATCTGCTTTCGTTCCTCTTCGCGCATTGCCTGCAAGTGGGCCGAGAGATCGCGGAGCTGCTGGCGGGAGCTTCTCAGCTCTTCGTCGGCCCTTTTGCGCTCCGTGATGTCGCGCGCGTTGATGACCACGCCGGCGGCCCGCCCGTTGTTCAGGCGTTTCTTGACGATGCCTTCGAAATAGCGCCAGGAGCCGTCCTTGTGCTTGACCCGGATATCCGTGGACGGACTTATGCCCCGGCTGACTTTCATGACCTTCGGGGCGTCATCCGGGTGGACGGCCTCGCGGAAGTCCCTGCCGACGTACTCCTCGGGCTTGAAGCCGAGCAACCGTTCGATGGCCGGGCTGGCGTAGCTGATGGCGCCGTCGCTGTCCACGATGATGATGAGGTCCAGGGCGTTTTCGATGAGGGACTTGAAATCCTCGTCCTTGTGGCGGAGCGCCTCTTCGGCGCGTTTGAGGCTGGTGATGTCCATGAAGTTGCACAGCACGGCGCGTCTTCCGTTGAAATCAATGGAAGTGACCATTTCCGAGACCCACAGGAGCTGGCCGCCCTTGTTGAAGACACGGTATTCGTAGGGCTCGGCGCTGTGGCCCTGGAGCATCCTGACGGCGTTGGCCCTGACCCTTTCCCGGTCGTCCGGATGCACCAGGCGGAGGAAGTCGGTCCCGAGCAGCTCCTTTTCGCTGTACCCGGAGATTTCCTGAAACCGGCGGTTGATCAACAGGAAGTTGCCATCCTGGACGATGTAGATACCGATGGTCAGGCTGTTCAGCAGGCCGGCGAGGAGTTTCTCCGTCTGGCCGGTCCTGGTTTCGGGTTCTGGCGCCATGGCAATCGGCGGCGGCATGGGCGTTGTTCTGGCAGCAGGGCCGTCAGCCGGCCCGGTTTCCCGCTTCCCTCTGAGCCGCATAGCCGGCAACCTGGATGGATTCTGCATGCCCCCATCTTATCACAAAATCCGTCCGGAAAGTGAACCGGCGCGGAAAGGGGAACGAAGGACAAACGACGAGGTGCCAGGCTGAAGTGGTTGTGCTATACTTTCGGCGATGGGCACCGGGCAACCGTATCACGGGCGTCTGGCCCGCGCCGCCCCCGGAACCAGCCGACGGGGCAAGATGCCCGTGTTACAAGGTGATTTCAGCTTCCGCAGGCAGGTAGGATACGAAATGGCAAAAGACGAAAGAAGCCGGCAGAAAGCCATCATGAAGAAACGCCTCAAGGACGCCGTGAGGAAAAAGAGGACGCATCCCCTCCTTGCCCGCGGCATAGGGCGCTTCGGGTCCTACAATATCGTTATGGCTTCCGGAAATTACCCCGTCCATGAGTGCCTGATAAACCCATCCTGGCAAAAGAGGGGGTTGGCCCACATCCTTCTTTCGAGACGGAAGCCTGATGGCGGCTTCGTCTTTGGAGTCTACCTGGTAGACCTGTACTGTCTCGGGCTGAAGAACACTTTTTGCAACGCCGGCTTTTCCCTGTCGGAGTACGCTGACCTGAAAGCCAGGGTCTTTCAAGATACAGGGTCCGTGGTTTGCGAGGTCCCTCTGGCGCACCGGATTATCTACGGCGCTATTGACTACGCTTCCAGGTTGGGGTTCAAGCCGCAGGAGGACTTCGAGATGTCAAAGCATGTGCTTGGTAAGGAAGAAGAGACGGGACCCGGCCCCGGCGCTGCGGTGGTATTTGGGAAAGACGGGAAACCTTTCTTCATTTCCGGACCGGATGATGACGTGAAGTCCATCATCAAGAAGCTCGAACAGAAAGTAGGACCGGGGAACTTCGATTTCATCACCCGGGTTGACTGATGCAAACGCAATAATGAATACTGCATCGCCCTGCTAATGAGAAAAGGGCACGTTTTCACACAAAGCGCAGAGAGACACAAAACAGTAAGATGCTGTGGTCTGGTGTCGAACGAGTGGGCCAAAAAGGGGTTTTCTTTGTGCCCTTTGCGTCTTTGTGTGAGGCTATTCATCACGATTTAGTGCGTTTGTATTATATGCGACGACATAATGGATTGCGCATTTCAACTGTAGGGTGGGCTAAGCGCAGACGGGTGCCGGGTTGTCGGGGGGCGGCTGCGCGAACCCACTATGATGCAATCGGTGTCAGAGAAATGTCTTATTTCCAGTAGTGTGGTGGGTTCGCGCACCGGCCACTCCCCTCCGATGACCCCCTGTGCGCTTAACCCACCCTACCCTTCTTTGTGTGAGGCTATTCGACACGATTTAGAGCGTTTGTATTAGTTCAAAGGAGGTGATGGTTGGACATACCTGTAAGGCTGGACGGTTTCGAAGGTCGCTCAATAGTTCTCAGGACAGGGTTCTTCAGCAATCCCGGGTTAGTGGTTGACGGGGTCATCGCTAAACCTGAGAAGGGCCGGTATGTTTTGACCAACAGCAAGGGAGAACAGGTTGAAGTGCGGGTGAAAACCAACTGGGTAGACCCGGTCCCAAAGCTTGACGTGGCCGGTCGCATCGTGACGCTGGCGCGCCCGCTGAAGTGGTATGAATGGGTGTGGATAGGACTCCCGGTCCTGATGGTCTTCGCCGGAGGGGCTCTTGGCGCCCTCCTCGGCCTGGCGGCGACGTATTGCAACGTGCGGGTGATGAGGAGTGCATATCCGGCCTGGTCCAAATTCATCATGACTGCCGCCATAACCGGGGGAGCGGTGGGGGTTTTCTTCGTGCTGTTTGCGGCGCTCCGGTTGGTGCTGGGCCGCTAAATGACGAATCAATCCATCATGCGCGGGTGGCGTACCATGAAGGATGAACATGTCATTCTGAGCGAAGACGAGCGCCAGCGAGTCGGAGTCGAAGAATCCTTCCCCCCGATGAAGTCGGGGGTCAGGACAAGTTCTTTCGCCGGTCTTTCCTCAGGGATGAAAGACCCTTCGCCTGCCCCTTCGCCCCCGACTTGATCGGGGGTCAGGGATCCGGCTCAGGGTGACAGACTGCAGGCAACCATGGGTCTTCTAGCCAGAGCTAAAGGTCTGATAGCCCGGCCTATCAGACGCAAATTCAAGTCCGCCGCGCCCGTTTACCGGGGCGACCGCTTCCTCATGGGACTGCTGGGGAAGATGCTGTCCCGGCCCGGCATCGCGCCGCTGGCCTACGGGGAAGGTGAAGTATTCCTCATCAAGGGCGGTCTCTTCATGAGCGGGGTCAGCATCGACCGGTCCGGCTATGAAGGCGTGGGCACTGTATGGAAGGAGGACCTGGGCCAGCGCCATTACGATCCCGACGCCAGAACTTCGACAGCCCCGCTCGCGCCCCACGCCCTGTGGCTGCCCCACGCCTTCTACATGCCCTTATATGTTCATACGGACTCGCCTTTTGTGCTCCGCCGGGAAGCCGGGACCCTCTATCTCTACCTGGAAGAGATGAGACTGTTCCCGGTGGAGCTGGAGAAACGCCCCGCCTATTATTCGAAGCTTACCAGCACCGGGATTCCCATGCCCCTCATCGGGCCCCACCGGCTGCAGCGCCAGGTGCTCGTGGAATACAATGCCTATTGTCATTTCTTCGCCCAGAAAGCCGCCTGCCTCTTCTGCGGCATCCTGGCCGAGCGGGCGCTTCTTCCCAGCCGCTACGGAAGCTATTTTGCCGCCTCCCCCACGGAAGTGGCCGAAGTTGTGGAAGCGGCGTACGGGGAAGGGGTCTGTAGCGAGATGCAAATCACCGGAGGGGTACTGCCCCGCCGGGCTGAGGTGCCTTACATTCTGGAGGTGGGCCGGGCCATCCAGCAGAGGATGGGCGTCAGCGTCATCCCCGGCAGCCAGGCCGTCCTGGCCCCTCCTTCGAGTCTGGAGGAACTGGAGGCATTGAAGGCGGCGGGGTGGCAGGGGGTGGCCTTCAATCTCGAAGTCTGGGACGAGAGGCTGTGGCCGGGCATTGTCCCCGGCAAGGCGGCCCTCCTCCCGCGGGAGCGGTGGCTGGAGATGCTGGAACACGCCGTCCGGGTGTTCGGCAAGGGCGAGGTGGCCTCGGTGCTGGTGGCCGGCCTGGAGCCGAAAAGCTCGTTTTTGGCCGGAGTGGAATGGCTGGCCCGGCGGGGAATCTATGGGGTCCCTATCCCCTGGGCCCCGGCCCCGGGATCGGCCCTCGAAGGCCACCAGACCCCCACCACCGCCTGGCACATCGACGTTACGGTGAAGGTCCTCGATATCTGGGAACAGTATGGCCTGAATCCGCAGCGCCATAGCTCCGGCGGCCTTCACTATGCGGACCTGGCCCGCATGAGAGACCACATCAGGCAGGAGCAGGCGCAACATCCCGGTCAAACGGAGGCTGGGGACCTCCGCTATCTGCTGGCCATGGAGGGAAAGCTGCCCGAACTGTAAGCGCGGGGTTTCCTCTCTCTTTTGCGGTCTCACTTGGGGACGCCTATGATGCCACGTGGGCAGGTATCAATATCCTGTAATTCAAAACACGAATTGACACGAATAGACGCCAAAAGGCTATCTTTTCGTACTCCAATGTTCGTCATTCTAACTGAGAATTATTCATAAGACCTTTTCGTGTTTATTCGTGGTTCCAATTCCCTTCTGAATTCTGGCTTCTGGATTTTGAATTCCGGCTTCCGGCTTTCGGCTTTTCACATCCATGAAACTCGCAATAACGGGCGTCTCAGGCTATCTGGGTAAAAAGGCAGTCGAAGCGCTGGAGCGAGAACCGGCTGTCAGCGATATCATAGGGCTCGATATCGCGGACCCCGGTTTCGATTCATCGAAATTCCGGTTTAACCGCCTGGATATCCGCAGCCCGGACCTGGCAGGATTCCTCAAGAATGCCCGGCCCGATTCGGTCCTGCACCTCGCCTGGATATTTAACCCCAGCCATGACTATCTGATGATGTACGACGTGAATGTCAACGGGACCCTGAATTTGATGACAGCTTGCCGGCAAGCCGGGGTGAGGCACATCGTTCTCGTGGGCAGTACCACCTGCTACGGCGCCCACCCTGACAATCCCGAATGGATCGAGGAAGACCATCCCTTGCGCGGCAACCCGGATTTTCCCTATGCCCATCACAAAGTCATCGTGGAGAAGTTCTGCGACCAGTTCGAGAAGAACCATCCCGAGATCGCTGTCACCCGGCTCAGGGCATGCATCGTGCTGGGGAAAAACGTGGACAACTTCATCAGGACCCTGATTCTGGTCAGGGGTTTCCGGCACGCCCTGGCGAAGGGCCACAACCCGGCCATTCAGTTCCTTCACGAGGACGACCTGGCCCGCGTGCTGGCGCCGGTCCTCGTAAAGCAACCCCGCGGCGCCTACAACGTGACGCCTGATGACACCTTGCCCGTGCGCCAGATAGCAGAGATAGCCCGCAACCGCTTCTTCGAATATCCACCCTGGTTTATCCGCCCCTTGATGGCCAGCCTCTGGTTCTTGCGGCTGCTACCGGTGCCCGCATCCTACCTGCCTTTTGTCATGTACCGGTGGACGGCCGGTAACAGCCGGATCAAGCGCGAACTGGGCTGGCAGCCTGCCCACTCCACCCGGTCGGCGCTCACCTCGGTGCCCGGGATACACCCATGCCCCCCGTAGGGGCAGACCTATGGGCCTGCCCGCGCGGGCGAACACCGGCGTTGGCCCCTGGGGCCGTGCCGTCCGAAACCTGTGAGGTCTTGTTCGAATGACAGGAGCAGGTTTGCCTGTTGCATCCGGGATGTTCACCGCTTAAAATAGCGATGAACCCGTAATGCGGCGCAAAAAAGGTTTGGGCCATAGCAGAAGGAGGACCACATGTGCGAATTCTGTACCCGGCACGGCGAAGGTCAGAAATGGTATCTCACCATGAGTAACTATTCCCGTGAGCTGTGGGAGCAAAAGGGGAGGGAAGACTTCACCGAGCATTTCATGGCGCGCTTCGAAGAGCAGTACGGCAAATCGGTAGCCACGCTTGACAGGATAGCGAACAAGCCGGTCCTGGGGCGCATCGTCAGACGAATGGTTACGCGCCGGCAAAAGACGGAGCATTGGGGGCAGATTGTACCTATAGAAGATGCAGAGCGTATTTTGGACATGCAGGATTCGGTCGTGCGCCTGCCCTGTGTCTGCCGTCAGGTCACCACCGGCCGCCAGGAACGGTATTGCTTCGGCTTAGGCATTGATCCGTCAGGTTTCCTGGGGGAATATCCGGACTATTCGCATAGCCTGGAAGTGCTGGGGAAAGACGAGTCCAGGAAACTGTTGCGATTGTTCGACAAGCAGGGACTGGTGCACTCTATCTGGACTTTCAAGACGCCCTATATCGGCGGCATATGCAACTGCGACCAGGATTGTGTGGCTTACCGTCTCAACGTGAAGTCAAAGCTGATGAAGAACATGTTCCGGGCTGAGTACGTGGGGCTGGTTGATTGGGATTTGTGCAATGGTTGCAAGAAGTGCCTGTTGCAGTGTCAGTTCGGGGCCATTCACCATTCGGTGACCATGAAGAGAGTCACCATCGACACGATGCAGTGCTACGGTTGCGGCGTCTGCCGGACGGTGTGCGACAAGGAAGCTATCAGGCTGAAGGCCAGGACTGACTTTGCCAGGTTGCCGTGGTAGAAAGCGCAGAGCAAGAAATGAAGATTAAGATAGACAAACAAGCTTGTAGCAAACCACTGGATTGCCGCCTTTGCCTGGACCGCTGTCCGGAGAAGCTATTTGGAACTTATCCGGGCCGGCTGAGAGAACGGGGAGTGGCAGCCGGCGACTGGGTTATTTTCGCCATGTTCCCTTCGCAATGCACGGGTTGCCTCGAATGCGTAAGTTTCTGCCCGCAGAAAGCCATCTCGGTGACGTAACAGGGTTCCTCTGAAACGGACGCGATGGTAAATAAATGCTGCATTATGCATCTGCGCGGGGGATGTAGTGCACAGCTTCATCTCTCCGGGTGGGGACGACGACCACCCCGGCAAGCCCCCGACCGGTTCGGGGGCATGCGCTACGCCGCACCCCATCCATGCATAATCCGGGATAAATGCTGCTTCGCCCTGCTGGTCGCGAAAGGAAGCGTTTTCCCACAATGACACGAAGAACACCGGGACGTAAGAAACGCGATCTGGGACTAGCCCCTCCTCCACGCAGATTTCTTTGTGTGCTTTGTCTTTGTGTGAGACTGCGCGTCATGATTTAATACAAACGCAATAATAAATGCCGCATGGCAGTATTAATCACCGGGGGATACGGTTTCCACACAAAGGCACAGAGACACAAAGAATACGGAAACACTGAGATAAGTATGGTGTTGTTTTGCCAGGTCCCCCTGCCCAAAGATCCCTTTGTGTCCTTTGTGCCCTTCGTCCCTTTGTGTGAGACTATTCGTCATCATTTAGTGCCCTTGTATCAGTGCGTTTGTATCAGGAGCAACTTCGCTGCGGGGAAAAGCAAAGCACAGGATAGCGCAGGCATCAAAACGGGTTAACCGCGTTCCGCAAAACCGAAAGGAGTACCCATGCCCGAACATCCGTTGAAGGTCTTCCAGAAACTCGACCCGGAGCTACTCAAACATGTTGAAAACACCAGGGCCCTGGCGCTCGCCGATGGCGCCTTGCCCAGGAAATACAAACTTCTCATTGCCATGACCCTGGACGCCACTCAGGGATCTGTGGGCGGTGTGGCGTCATTGGCCCGTTCGGCGATGGAGGCTGGAGCTACCAGGGAAGAAATTGGAGAAGCGTTGAGAGTGGGTCAATACATATGCGGCGTGGGGTGTATCTACACGGCGGCGGAGGCCCTCAAAGAGACCTTATAGCTCTGCAGCTCGGACACTGACGGAGGCTGTCTGGCCCCGCAGCCATTCCGATCCTTCCGCTCAACCCCGAAGCCACAGAAAATGAAAATCGCCGGCCGGACAGGAATTCGCCGGGAACCTTAGACGGTGTGAAGCTCCCCGATAACATCCTCCCCGTTGCCGCTGCTTGTTGACGAAGGTGGTCGGGGCGAGTGGATTCGAACCACCGACCTCAGCGTCCCGAACGCTGCGCGCTAACCGAACTGCGCTACGCCCCGATAGAGTCTGCGAGTCTGGAGTCCAGAGTCGGCACGGCAATGGGCCAAACTCTGGTACATTATAGCCTGCTTTGGCCGCGGGGACAAATCATAGCTGCCTTGACTACCTTGGCCTGACATCGATTTCTACCCGCCCCCGGGCAACGTGCATCGGCGAGTCGTCATTCGTACCGTAGGCCCAGATGATGCTGTGAACACCCACCCCCAGGGCGATATCGAACTTGTCCCCTGTATTCACCAACCGTTTGAACTCGATTACCGTGAACCCGTCTTTCTCCTGGCCGCCGGATTCGAGAACGTCATCTTTACCACCCAGTTCGGTATCCGGCGCATGCCGGTGTTTGGCGGCGCCGAAGGAATCAAAGACCTTGACTTCCCCGGCGTTCACATAGCCAAAGACGATGCTGGCATTTTCCATCCCCATCCCCTCGCCCGCCTCGATGCCAACCCCCAGCCACCCGGTGGTCCTGGCTCTCAGCCCCACATAAATATAGACGCCATCGCTGCGGTAGTGTATTTCGTAATTGCCATCGTCCACGACACGTGATATGTAGTACTCCCTGGGACTTATTATGCCGTCGGGGCGCCACGGCTCTTCCATCGATGCCAGCCACGGCAATGTCACCCTGGCGATTTGCCACGAAGGGGTAAATACGGGCGACATAAGAGCGCCGAGAGCACCCTGGAGGAGTACCAGACCGGTCAGCGCATAGCCGGTCCAGCGGTGGATGAACCTTATGCGCCTGCGGCTTCTCCGTGCGAGACTGGGGATGATCTGGAAGAAGGCCAGTGTCACGATGGCGATCCCGAACCATCCGTGGACGGTATCGAGCAAGCGTTTCCCCTGGGGCAGCATCACCCAGAGGCCATAGGAAAAAGTGGCGCTCGCGGCGACCCCCACGACAATGCCGAGTTTCCGGTGGAGTCTGAATTTGCCCGGCCCGGGAGGCCTCTTCAGCCTTCCGGCGAGTGCGGTACCGCAGGCCACGGTCCCCGCCAGAAAACCGGCAGTTGCCAGACCGGCGATCAAATGACCAATCCACCGGTAATCGCGATTGCTGGTGAGCAGAAAACCAGCAACGACAGCGATTGAGGCAATAACGATTGCCCGGTTGGCGCTAATGTTCATTTAGACTTTCCACAAGGTAACCGGGAGAAGGGCCTCAGGGTGGAAAAGGGTCCCTCACTCTATCTGGAGGGCGCGTTTCTGAGCTATAACCCGTCTTATGCATGTCCTGTGTGGACGCTGGGCTTGTTCCCCACCCCGCAAGGCTAAAGCCGTGAGCTACGCCCCACCCCTACTTAACAAACAGGCTAAAGCCATGAGCTACGCCCCACCCCTACTTAACAAACAGTCTAAAGCCGTGAGCTACGCCCCACCCCTACTTAACAAACAGGCTAAAGCCGTGAGCTACGTCCCGCCCCTTCTTAATAAACAGTGTAGAGCTTTTTCATCCTTTTCGCAAAGTTCCGGTCCTGGTGCACCGGTCAAAAGAAGAAAATTCACCACAGAGGCGCCGGGAACGCAGAGATACCGGGGCGAATTGGATTTGGCGGCGACCGTGGCGACCCGCGATGCATGGGGTCGCGCCGGGTTGGCGGCCGGGGTTTCGACGCCCAATGGATTCTAGATTGCAGATTGCAGATTGCAGAGGGTTGACGGTTTGGGGCTGGGAGGGGGAATCTTTAATCTTCGAATCTTCTGATCCGGACGAGCCGGAGCCAATAAGCGTTGATAATTCGAACCACGAATGAACACGAATAGACGCGAATAGTCTTTCCCGTTCCAGTATGGGTTCAGCGAATTGGTGACGATTCCCCGTCCCGGCCCTTTGCAGATTATTTCGTGTTCATTAGTGTTTATTCGTGGTTCCATCTTTTTCCTTCCATGTTTTGCACGATTTGATTGTTGACGGACTAGTCTTGAATCCTGATAGCACCTGCGGGCGATACTACCGCGCCTGACCTGTGGTAAAATAGGCGAACCGATGTACAGGCGTTTTTACCACAGCAAGCGACGTTACGTGCTCTGGGCGATGCTGGTGATTTTGGCCCAGGGACTGCTCTTCTATTTCGCTCCGGACCTGGCCACCGCGCTGGAACGGGCGCTCTTCCGGACGCAAGTACCCGTTTTCGTACCTCTGTATTTCACCGCCGGCTACGGGATCATCAGCCGGCACGCTGTCATCTCGGTGGGGGTCGGCCTCCTTTCCTGGTGGACCGCCCCATTACTGCTGCTGCTTCAGGGGCGCGGCCAGGCCGTTGCCGGGGCCCTCCCGGCCACCTTCGCCGACGGACTGATCTTTGGATTCACCGGGTTCCTTGCGGCGTATCTGACGAATGTGTTCATCCGGAGAAAGATTGCCCGGCCCTAGCTTCATTGTCCGGGCGCCGGCGACGACCGCGAACATGGGCCCGGGTTTCGACTGCCTGGGCATGGCCCTCAATCTGTGGAACGAAGTTGCGGTGGCGCCAGCCGCCCGGCTCACCATCGAAATCGAAGGGGAGGGCCATGACAGCCTGCCCCGGGACGAAAGGAACATCATTTTCCAGGCGCTCCAGGGGTTCTATCTCAAGCGGGGGGAGGAGCCGCCGGCGCTGGCCCTTCGCTGCAAGAACCGCATACCCCTCTTCCGCGGTCTGGGCAGCAGCGCCGCCGCCATCGTTTCCGGCCTCGTCGCCGCGAACCACCTGCTGGGCCGTCCGGCGGGGAGGACTGAAATCCTGCAGGAAGCGGCCGCCATCGAAGGGCACGGGGATAATGTCGCCCCGGCCATCTTCGGAGGCTGCCAGGTGGTATTCAAAGACAACGATATCTTTCTGCATAGCCGGGTGCCTGTCGGCGAGAAGATAGAAACGGTGCTTTTCATTCCCGACTTCGAGATGCCCACCGAAAAGGCCCGGGCGGTGCTTTCGCCCCTGGTCCCCCGGGGCGACGCCATATTCAACCTGTCGCGCGTGGCGCTGCTGGTCAACTCCCTGGTCACCTCGCAGAGCAGATACCTGCGCTGGGCAACGGAGGACCGGCTGCACCAGCCGCAGCGGCAGATGCTTTTCCCGGCCATGGAGCAGATTTTTCAGGCGGCCCTCGGCGCCGGGGCCGGCGGCGTATTTCTCTCGGGCAGCGGCTCTACCATCCTGGCCTTGGCGAAAAGACAGCCGGCCCGCATCGGCGAGGCGATGCTGAGGGCCGGCGCCAGAGAGGGAGTGGCGGGCAAGATAGTGATTACCGGGCCTGTCGTGAGGGGGGCGCACGTAAGGGGTTTATAAGGTTCATAAGGTTTGTAAGGTTAGAAGGTAGAAGGTAGAAGGTAGAAGGTAGAAGGTTGTGGACTTTGAAAGTTGTAGATCAGCCCTGAAAACTGACTGCTGACGGCTGAAAGCTGACCGCTTTTTGTTGTAGAATAGGGAGCACGAATCTTCGGGATTCGGAGGATACCATATGGCTTTGATAGTCCAGAAATACGGAGGGAGCTCGGTCGCTGACGCTGACAAGATAAGAAGGGTAGCGCAGCGCATCGCCGCCACCAAGGAAAAAGGCAACCGGGTGGTGGTGGTGGTATCGGCTATGGGCAACACTACGAACAATCTGATAAGACTTGCCCAGCAGATAACCAGCGAACCCGATGAAAGAGAGCTCGATGTCCTGCTGTCAACGGGCGAGTTAGTTTCCTGCACGCTGATGGCCATGGCCCTGCGCGCGCTGTGGTACGATGCCGTCAGCCTCACCGGCGCCCAGGCCGGCATCCAGACCGACAACTCGCACAGCCGGGGCCGGATAGCCAGGGTTGACCCTCAGCGGATACTCAGGGAGATCGATGCCGGCAAAATCGTCATCGTGGCGGGTTTCCAGGGGATGACCTCTGGCTCCACCCTGGAAGCAGATACCACCACCCTGGGCCGGGGCGGTTCCGACACCACCGCCGTCGCCCTGGCCATAGCCCTGAAGGCCGACGCCTGCGAAATCTACACGGATGTTGAAGGAGTTTACACCGCTGACCCGCGGCTGGTGCCCGAAGCGGTCAAGCTCAAGGAAATCGGCTACGAAGAGATGCTGGAGCTGGCGAGCTACGGCAGCAAGGTGATGCACAACCGCGCCGTGGAGCTCGGCGAAGCCTACAACATGCCCATTCTGGTAGCCTCCAGTTTCCTCGAGGCGCCAGGTACCTTGATTCACGGAGGAGTCCCCATGGAGATAAGGAACAAAGTGCGCGGCATTGCCCAGGACCTCAATGTGGCCAAAATCACCGTTCTGGGCATCCCCGACAAGCCCGGTGTGGCAGCCCAGATCTTTCAACCCCTGGCTGACGGGGGCATCAGCGTGGATACGATTGTACAGAACGCCAGCATCAACAACCTTGCCGACCTCACCTTCACGGTGGCGCGGACCGACCTGGCCAAGGCTCTGCGGGTGGTGGAGCCGGTGGCGAAAAGCCTGGGCGCCCGGGAAGTCGCCAGTGATTCCCGGCTGGGCAAGGTCAGCATCGTCGGCACCGGCATGCAGAACACACCGGGGTACGCAGCCAGGATGTTCACCACGCTGTTCAAAGAGGACATCAACATCCAGCTCATCACCACCGCAGAAATACGAATTACCTGCATTGTGGACGAGGCGCTGGTGCCCAAAGCCGTGCGCGCCCTGCACAAAGCCTTCGAGCTGGACAAGCTGGCGGTGTAGCCCTGCCCGTAGCGACACCCCTTGTGGGTGTCGTTAAGCCGGACCAACCGGCGTACCATGCAGGCCAGCCGGGTAATGTCACCCTCACCTTAATCCTCTCCCATCGAGGGAGAGGAAACCCGGTGGTAGCTCCCCAAGAACGGAAAACCCGCTCCCCGTTCGGGGAGCGGGTCTTGTTTGAACTCAGTCAAGCACAGTGCGGCCATCTCACCACGTAGACGCCCCCAGCCTCCACCCCCGGGTCTCCGGCCTTAGACCGAGACTACCTCTTTCACCGCCGGGATGTCAGACTTGATGACCCGTTCCACCGCTCCCTTGAGGGTATACAGGGCCATGGCGCAGCCGCCGCAAGCCCCGGTCAGTTTCACCTTGACCGTGCCATCGACGATCTCGACCAACTGCACATTGCCGCCGTCGGCGACCAAAAAGGGCCTGATCTTTTCCAGGGCCGCTTCTACCTTTTCTTTTTCAATTTTTACGGTTTCCATTGTTCCACCTTTTCCAGCCCCTGCTTCTCGCAGGCGCTGCGTATTGACATAGAATCACTTTCATTTTAGCCGCCGCCATCAAATTTGTCAAAACTCGGAGGGATCCTGAGTACCCCGGCAGGGTGGGTTAAGCACAGAGGGGGCAGGGGGAAGTGTGGTGGCTGTGCGAACCCACCGTTTTGGAGGTGGGAGGTGAGAAGTCGGAAGCGAGAAGCCGCGGACCGGCTTTCGGTATTCGAACATTGGGATTTTGAATACGGAGATGGAGCCGGCCCGGCGTCAGGAAAGCGGCGGGCTATCGACCGTGGGGCGCTCCGGATGCAGTCTTACGGCGTCCAGCCGAAATGGATCCCCACGATGGTCAGGTCGTAGATGTCCACTATGCCGTCCCCGTTGAGATCGGCCTTCGCGTCAAAGCCGGGGTTGCCGTTTTTCTTGTTGAGTGACGCGACCACCGCCATCAAGTCCATGATGTTAACCACACCGTCGCCGTTGGCATCCCCCGGAAAGGGGACGGCTGTAGGAGATGGAATTGGCGTCGGCGGCCGGTCGGGCGTGGGAGTGGGTGAGGGCGTAGCTGTGGGGGACGCCGTTGGCGTTGGCGTCAGCGGCGCGCCGGCCGCTTTCACCGCGAGGCTGTGCTGATAGCCGGCGCCGATGGCCACCACCCCGCTGAGACCGGTCACCTGGACCGGAACTGAGCTGTTGACGGTGCTGCCAATGCCCAACTGGCCGTAACCGTTGGATCCCCAGGTCCAGACCGTGCCGCCGGACTTCAGGGCCAGGGTGTGGGCATAGCCTCCGGCGATAGCCGTCACCCCGCTGAGACCGGTCACCTGCACCGGCGTGGTGATGCCGTAGGGGTAGGAGGTGTTAGTAGTGCCGTTGCCCAACTGCCCCCTGTCATTAAGCCCCCAGGACCGGACCGTGCCGTCGGACTTCAGGGCCAGGCTGTGAGACACGCCCCCGGCGACGGCGATAACCCCGGTGAGACCGGACACCTGCACCGGCGTGGAGGCGTAGGTGGTTGTTCCATTGCCTAACTGTCCGTAGGTATTGAATCCCCAGGCCCACGCGGTGCCGTCGGATTTGACCGCCAGACTGTGGTCACCCCCTGCGGCGACGGCGGTGACCCCGCTGAGTCCCGTAACCTGCACCGGCGTTGAGCTGTTGGCGCCGGTCCCGTTGCCCAACTGTCCGCCGCCATTGGCCCCCCAGGCCCAGACGGTGCCATCGGACTTCAGGGCCAGGCTGTGCACGTTGCCGCCGGCGACGGCGATAACCCCGCTGAGTCCCGTAACCTGCACCGGCGTCGGGCTGTTGCTGGTGTCGCCGTTGCCCAACTGCCCGTAGACATTGTATCCCCAGGCCCAGACCGTGCCATCGGACTGCAGGGCCAGGCTGTGAAGACTGCCCCCGGCGATGGCGGTGACCCCGCTGACACCGGACACCAGCAACGGCGTCGAGCTATTGGTGGTTGCGCCGTTGCCCAGTTGCCCGGAGCCGTTCCATCCCCAGTCCCAGGACGTCCCGTCGGACCTCAACGCAACGCTGTGAGCATAGCCGCCCGCGACGGCGGTGACCCCGCTGATCCCGATTACCTGGACCGGTGTGGAGCTATCAGTGTTCGTACCGTTGCCCAACTGTCCTTCGTTGTTCAATCCCCAGGTCCAGACGTCTCCCCCGGGGGCTGGCGTCGCCGTGGGCGTCGGAGTCGGCGACGGGCTTGGACTGGGTGTGGGTGTAGGCGATGGTGTGGGCGTTGGCGACGGTGTCGGTGACGCGGTGGGTGAGGCCGAGGGTGCAGGCGTTGGCGTCGGCGGCGCGCCGGGGCCTTTCACCGCCAGGCTGTGGTCATACCCGGCGCCGATGGCGGTCACCCCGGTGAGACCGGTCGCCTGGACCGGCGTTGCGCTGTTAGTGGTCATTCCGTTGCCTAACTGTCCGTTTTGGTTACGGCCCCAGGCCCAGACCGTGCCGTCGGGCTTCAGCGCCAGGCTGTGAGAATGGCCGCCGGCGATGGCTGTTATTCCACTGAGACCGGTCACCTGTACCGGACTGGCGCTGTCGGCGCCGGCGCCGTTGCCCAACTGTCCGTTGCTGTTCCACCCCCAGGCCCAAACCGAGCCATTCGCCTTCAGGGCCAGGCTGTGGGCAGCTCCGGCAGCGATAGCGGTGACGCCGCTGATCCCGGTCACCTGTACCGGTGTATAGCTGTAAGTGATAGCGCCGTTGCCCAACTGCCCGTAAGTGTTGTAGCCCCAGGCCCAGACGGTGCCGTCGGACTTCAGCGCCAGACTGTGCCAGTCGCCCGCGGCGACGGCCGTTATTCCGCTGAGACCGGGTACTGGCGCCGGCACGGAGCTATCGGTGGTAGCCCCGTTGCCCAGTTGTCCGTAGTAATTCCATCCCCAGGTCCAGACCGAGCCGTCGGACTTGAGGGCCAGGCTGTGAAATCCGCCGCCGGCCACGGCGACAATACCCGTGAGACCGGCCACCTGGACCGGGGCGGACGTGGGGTTACTGGTGCTCGTCCCATTGCCCAACTGCCCGTAGTAATTGTTCCCCCAGGTCCAGACTGTGCCGTCGGACTTCAGGGCCAGACTGTGGTAGCCGCCGCTAGCGATGGCACTGACGCCCCCGGGACCGGCCGCCGGCCCGGGCACGGAGCTGTCGGCGGTAGTCCCATTGCCCAGTTGCCCGTAGTTGTTCCGTCCCCAGGCCCAGACCGTGCCATCGGATCTGAGCGCCAGACTGTGGTCGTCGCCGCCGGCGACGACGGTTACCCCGGTGAAACCGATTATCTGCACCGGCGTGTAGCTATCGAGAGTACCGCCCGTGCCCAACTGTCCGTGGCCATTGGACCCCCAGGCCCAGACCTCTGCGGCGCCAGCGGGAGGCGTCGTTGTCGGTGTTGGTGATGGGCCCGGGGTGGGAGTGGGTGTGGCCGAGGGCGACGGTGTTGGCGACGGTGAAGGGGTGGGCGTCGGGGATGGTGCGGGCATTGGCGAGGGGGTCGGAGACGGCGTTGGCGAAGGCGACGGTGATGGTAAAGGCGAGGGAGTTGGAAATGGCGACGGCGAAGGCGCCGGCATGGGCGAAGGCGACGGTGATGGACCGGGCGTCGGCGTCGCAGGTGGAGCCGCGGCTGTTACCGCCAGGCTGTGGTAAAACCCGGCGCCGATGGCGGCCACCCCCGTGAGCCCTGTCACCTGGACCGGCGTGTAGCTATCTGTGGTCGTGCCGCTGCCCAACTGTCCATAGCCGTTAAGCCCCCAGGCCCACGCCGTGCCGTTGGACTTCAGCGCCAGGCTGTGGTCGCCCCCTGCGGCAATGGCGGTCACTCCGCCGGGACCGCTCACCTGCACCGGAGCGAGGCTGGCCCCGGTAGCGCCGTTACCCAGTTGCCCGTAAGCGTTCCATCCCCAGGCCCGGACCGTGCCGTCGGACATCAGCGCCAGGCTGTGGAGATAGCCGGCGGCGATGGCGCTGACCCCGCTGAGACCGGCCACCTGGACTGGAGCCGGGCTGCTGGTGACAGAGCCGTTGCCCAACTGCCCTTCGATGTTGTTCCCCCAGGCCCGGACCGTGCCGTCGGACATCAGCGCCAGGCTGTGTTCGTAGCCTGCGGCGATGCTGCTGACCCCGCTGAGACCGGTCACCTGGAAGGGGGTGGGGTGTGCGACAAAGTCGGCGGCGCCGTTGCCCAACTGCCCTTCGCTGTTCTTCCCCCAGGCCCACACTGTGCCGTCGGACTTCAGGGCCAGGCTGTGCTGGCCCCCGGCGGCAATGGCGGTGACCCCGCCGAGCCCGCTCACCAGGACCGGCGCCGCGCTGACCCCGGTTGTGCCGTTGCCCAACTGCCCGAAGAAATTGTCTCCCCAGGCCCAGACCGTGCCGTCGGACTTCAGGGCCAGGCTATATCGGAAGCCGCCGGCGATGGCGGTGACAGCATTGAGACCGGTTACCTGGACCGGGACGGGGCTATCAATGCTGGTGCCGTTGCCGAGCTGTCCACCACCGTTGTATCCCCAGGCCCAGACCGTGCTGTCAGACCTCAAGGCCAGGCTGAAGTCGCGGCCGCCGGCGACGGCGGTCACCCCGCTGAGACCCAGCACCTGTACAGGCGTGGAGCTGTTGGTAGTCGTGTTGTTGCCCAACTGCCCGCGGTCGTTGAGACCCCAGTCCCAGACCTCCCCCGCGCCAGCCGGAGGCGTCGCTGTCGGCGTCGGAGTGGGGCTGGTGGTGGGTGTGGGAGAGGGCGTGGGCGTTGGCGACGGGGTCGGAGACGGCGACGGGCTGGCGGTGGGTGAAGGCGTGGGGGAGGGCGACGGAGTGGGCGAGGGTGAGGGCGAAGGCGATGGTGAAGGCGACGGTGACGGACCGGGGGTCGGCGTTGGGGGTGCGCCCGTGGCTTTGAGCGCCAGGCTGTGGTAAAACCCGGCGGCGATGGCGGTCACCCCGGTGAGACCCGCCTGCACCGGTGTCAAGCTGTTGGCGGTAAGGCCGTTGCCCAACTGGCCGAACTGGCTGCTTCCCCAGGTCCAGACCGTGCCGTCGGACTTGAGGGCCATGCTGTGATACGCGCCGCCGGCGACGGCAGTGACGCCGCTGAGAACGGATACCTGGACCGGCGCGGCGCTGTCAGCGGATGTTCCGTTGCCCAGTTGCCCGTAGTTGTTCCATCCCCAGGCCCAGACGGTGCCGTCGGACTTGATCGCGAGGCTGTGGTTGTAGCCCCCGCCGATGGCCGCTATTCCACTGAGGCCGGTCACCTGGACCGGCGCGGCGCTGTCAGCGGTCGTTCCGATGCCCAGTTGCCCATGGCCATTCGATCCCCAGGTCCAGACCGTGCCGTCGGACTTGAGAGCCATGCTGTGAAATCCGCCGCCAGCCACAGCGATAACGCCCGTGAGACCGGTCACCTGGACCGGCGTGGCGACGCCGTAGGGGGCGGAAGTGTTGACAGTGCCGTTGCCAACCTGTCCGGCGCTGTTATACCCCCAGGCCCAGACGGTGCCGTCGGACTTCAGGGCCAGATTGTGAAAGTACCCCCCGGCGATGGCGGTGATCCCGCTGAGACCGGGCACCTGGACTGGCGTGTAGCTATCGGCGCCAGCGCCGTTGCCCAACTGCCCGTAGCCATTCCATCCCCAGGCCCAGACCGAGCCATCGGACTTCAATGCCAGGCTGTGGTACTCACCGCTAGAGACAGCCGTCACCCCGCTCAGACCGGCCACCTGGACCGGCGTGGATGTGGGGCCGATAGTGGTCGTTCCATTACCCAACTGACCGTACCAGTTGTTCCCCCAGGCCCATACGGCGCCGCCGGACCCCAGCGCCATGCTGTTCATGTAGCTCGCGGCGACGCCCATGATTCCGTTGAGAGTCGTCACCTGGCCCGGGCTGCTGCTGTTGGCGGTAGCGCCGTTGCCCAACTGTCCGTGGCCATTGCTCCCCCAGGACCACACTTCGCCGCCCGGAGCGGGCGTCGGCGAAGGCGATGGGGATGGGGTGGGCGTGGGGGAAGGTGCTGGCGTCGGCGATGGCGTCGGTGTGGGGGAAGGGGAAGGTGATGGCGACGGTGACGGAGACGGACTGGGCGTTGGCGATGGGGTAACTGTAGGGGTGGGGGAGATCGTTGGCGTTGGCGTCGGGGCTGCGCCGGGGGCTTTGAGCGCCAGGCTGTGGTAAAACCCGGCGCCGATGGCGGTGATCCCGCTGAGACCGGTCGCCTGGACCGGCGCGGGACTGTCAGTGGTTGTTCCATTGCCTAACTGCCCCGCGTCATTGTAGCCCCAGGCCCGGACCGTGCCGTCGGACTTCAGTGCCAGGCTGTGATACCAACCGCCGGCGACGGCGGCGGCCCCGCTGATCCCGGTCACCTGGATCGGACTGGGGCTATCGGCAGTGGCGCTGTTACCCAACTGTCCGTAGTAGTTGTAGCCCCAGGCCCGGACCGTGCCGTCGGACTTCAAAGCCATACTGTGATATGAGCCGCCGGCGACGGCAGTGACGCCGCTGAGACCGGATACCTGGACCGGCGTAGGGATACCGTAGGGCGGGGAGGTATTGACCGTGCCGTTGCCCAACTGACCGTAAACGTTGTTGCCCCAGGCCCAGACCGTGCCGTCGGACTTGAGAGCCAGGCTATGAGCATAGCCGCCGGCGATGGCGGTGATCCCGCTGAGCCCGGTCACCTGGACCGGCGTCGTGCTGTTAGTCGTAGTGCCGTTCCCCAACTGACCGTAAACGTTGTTGCCCCAGGCCCAGACCGTGCCGTCGGACTTCAGGGCCAAGCTGTGCACGTTGCCGCCGGCGATAGCAATGACCCCGCTGAGCCCGGTCACCTGGACCGGGTTATAGCTGTTGCCGGTGTTGCCGTTCCCCAACTGACCGTAGCTATTCAGTCCCCAGGCCCGGACCGTGCCGTTGGACGTCAGGGCGATACTGTGCCGGTTGCCGCTGGCGATGGCGGTGGCCCCGCTGAGACCGGACACCTGGACCGGCGTCACGCTGTTGGTAGTTGTTCCGTTGCCCAACTGCCCGGAGTCATTGTAGCCCCAGGCCCGGACCGTGCCGTCGGACTTCAGGGCCAGGCTGTGATAGAGCCCGCCGGCGACGGCCGTTACCCCGCTGAGACCGGATACCGGCGCCGGCGTGGAACTATTAGTAGTAGTTCCGTTTCCCAACTGTCCCTGGGAATTGCCTCCCCAGGACCAGACGTCCGGCGTTGTTGTCGGCGTCGGCGACGGCGATGGTGAAGGTGATGGCGTGGGCGTAGGTGAAGGTGACGGCGACGGAGTCGGTGACGGGCTGGGCGTCGGCGTCGGGGGAGGGGCCGGGGGTTTCACCGCCAGACTGTGGTAAGACCCGGCGCCAATAGCAATCGCGCCGGTGAGACCGGTCGTCTGGACCGGAGTTGAGCTGTTGATGATGGTGGTCCCGTTGCCCAACTGTCCGTAGTTGTTGAGTCCCCAGGTCCACACGGTGCCATTGGACTTCAGGGCAACGCTGTGCTCGCTCCCACCGGCGATTGCGGTGACGCCGCCCAGACCGCTCACCGGAACCGGCGTCACGCTACTGACGGTTATGGTGCCGTTCCCCAACTGCCCATTCGAATTGGCCCCCCAGGCCCAAACCGAGCCGTCGGACTTCAGGGCCAGGCTGTGCTCCGCGCCGGCTGCGATGGCCGTTAACCCGCTGAGACCGGCCACCTGGAGGGGAGTAGGGTGCGGAGCAATGTCGGTAGCGCCGTTGCCCAACTGTCCGTAGCTATTGTATCCCCAGGCCCAGGCCGTGCCGTCCGACTTCACCGCCAGGCTGTGATACCCACCGCCGGCGATGGAGGTGACCCCGCTCAGACCGGTCACCTGGACGGGTGCCGGGCTGCTGGTGGTGGCTCCGTTGCCCAACTGCCCGAAAACATTGTGTCCCCAGGCCCACACCGTGCCGTCGGACTTCAGGGCCAGGCTGTGCAATCCGCCGCCGGCCACAGCGATAACGCCCGTGAGACCGGTCACCTGGACCGGCGTAGTCATGCCGTAGGGGGCGGAAGTGTTGATCGTGCCGTTGCCCAACTGGCCGAAGTCATTGCGTCCCCAGGCCCACACCGCGCCGTCGGAGTTCAAGGCCAGGCTGTGATGGTAGCCGCCAGCGATGGCGGTTACGCCACTGAGACCCGTCACCTGGACCGGAGTCGGGCTGTTGACGGTGGTCCCATTGCCCAACTGTCCATAGAAATTGAGTCCCCAGGCCCACACCGAGCCGTCTGATTTCAGGCCCAGGCTGTGGCCGGCTCCGCCAGACGTGGCGGTGACCCCGGCGAGACCGCTCACCTGGACTGGTGTGTAGCTATCGGTAGTGCTGCCGTTGCCCAACTGCCCGGTGCCGTTGCGGCCCCAGGCCCACACCGCTCCGCCGGGCGCCGGGGTTGGCGTCGGAGTCGGCGTTGGCGGCGGCGCTGCGGCTTTCAGCGCCAGGCTGTGGTAAAACCCGGCGCCGACGGCAATGGCCCCGCTGAGGCTGGTGGCCTGGACCGCCGTTGGGCTGTCAGTGGTAGTCGCGTTGCCCAGTTGTCCGTAGCCGTTATGCCCCCAGGCCCACACCGTACCGCCAGACTTCAGGGCCAGGCTGTGGGCATAGCCGCCGGCGATGGCCGTTACCCCGGTGAGACCGGACGCCTGGACCGGAGTGGGGCTGTTGGCGGTCGTGCCGTTGCCCAACTGCCCGTAGTAATTGTATCCCCAGGCCCAGACCGTGCCATCCGACTTCAGGGCCAGGCTGTGGGCGGCTCCGGCGCCGATGGCGGTTATCCCGCTGAGGCCGGTCACCTGGACCGGGCTGGAGCTATTGGTGGTGGTCCCGTCGCCCAACTGCCCGCTGGCATTGTATCCCCAGGCCCGCACCGTTCCGTCGGACTTCAGGGCAAGGCTGTGGGTGTAGCCGCCGGCAATGGCGGTAACCCCGGTGAGACCGGTCACCGGCGCCGGCGTGTAGCTGTTGGCGGTCGTGCCGTTACCCAACTGCCCGTAAGCGTTGTATCCCCAGGTCCACACCGTGCCGTCGGATTTCAGGGCCAGGCTGTGGGCATAGCTGCCGGCGGCGATGGCGATGACCCCGCTGAGACCGCTCACCGGGACCGGCGTTGGGCTGCTAGTCGTCGTGCCGTTACCCAACTGCCCGTAGCCGTTGGCCCCCCAGGCCCATACCGTGCCGTCGGACTTGAGCGCCAGGCTGTGAAGATAGCCCGCGGCGATGGCGACGACCCCGGTGAGACCGGGTAGCTGGAGCGGGCTGGTGCTATCGGTAGTGGCGCCGTTGCCCAGTTGCCCGTAGGTGTTGGCCCCCCAAGCCCAGACCGTGCCGTCGGACTTGAGCGCCAGGCTGTGGCGGTCGCCGCCGGACACGGCGGTGATGGCGGTGAGACCGGGTATCTGGAGAGGGGTGGGACTATTGGTGGTGCCGCCGTTGCCCAGTTGCCCGTAGCTATTGAGTCCCCAGGTCCAGACCCCTCCGGAGGGAACCGTCTGCGCCTGCGCGGCTTCAAAACGGGTAAGCGGCGGAATCGAGGTTACGGCGACCAGCAGCACGACGAGGCAAAGGGAAACCAGGATATCGGACAATCTCCGCTTCATGCAAGGTCCTCTTCACCACGAGGGAAGCATCTCGGGATGTTCTCCAGCATTGACACAATAGACCGGTGCGGCGCCAAAATGGTTTACAGGACACCCGCTTCGGGAACACCAAACCCCAAACATATACCACATTACCCCTTGAATTGTCAAGGGCGCGAATCTGCAAATGTGCAACTCAGACGGTGGGCAACTCTGTAGCGAGGCCCCTCGTCCCGACGCGTCGGGATCGAAACCCTGGCGGTGAACCGGGCGCGATTCCCAGCGTAAGCAGCCTGACCAGTCCAGGCAGTCCGAGCAGTCGGGCAGTCGGCAGCTTGGGGTGGGGAATCTTCGATCTTCGAACTTCGAATCTTCAATTCTTGACAGCACCTGTTGAAAGGAATATTATTCATTCCTATCCGAACGTATTATCTGAGGCGCGTCCGGTCAGGTTAGTCCGGCCTGACCGGGCGAAAAAGAGGCACGAAAACATGGCGACCGGTATAAACCAGCAGAGGGTCCCGCCTACCATTCCCGGCACCCGCCCCAACGGGGCGAATGGCATTATGGCCGCGGTAGCCCCGGAGAAGAGCTGGTTCTGCACCGCCCTGATGCCCACCGGCGAAACAGTGCGCATCGAAAGCGACACCATGTCCGAAATACTCGGCGTGGCGCAACGGGCCGTGGTCGCCTGGGCGGACTGCTGGGTGACCGACATGGCGAGGGACGCCTGGCCGGTCGCCTCGGCCATGGGCTTCAGCGAGCTGCTGGTGACCACCCTCCTGGCGGGGGATTTCGCCGGCTACGAAGACTACGACACCGAGATGGGGCTGATGCTTCCAGCCATCCAGGTGCGGGAGTTCGAGGTTACCCTGAACCCAATACTCATGCTGCTGCGCCGCAATTTCGTGTTGAGCATCCATACCCTGAACGTAGACAAACGGTTCTTCCGGCTGAGGAGATACGCCGAGACGTTCCTGAAGAAAATACCTGCGAATGTCCTTCCGGAAGACAGCCTGACCATGCTCCTGATCCGGATTATTGACGACAACAACGAGAGAAACTTCGACCATCTGCGCGAGATAGAAGAACAGGGCGACAAGCTGAACGAGGACCTCATCAATCCCAACACCCCCCGCTCGGTCGTCGGCAGGAGGATATACGAGATGAAGCATGCCCTGATAACCTATCTCAACGGCCTCTGGGTCACCGTGGATGTCCTCAACACGTTGCGGTACGGCGACGCCGAGTTGATCACCAATGAAGATAAGCTGCTGGAGCGTCTGGGCATCCTTTCTCAAGACGTTAACCGCCAAATAGCACTGTCCGAACACCTTTCGGAGGTGCTGGCTTCCGGCCTGGAAGTCTTGCAGAGCATATATAACAACCAGCTCCAGATTCTCAATAACCGCATGGCCCTGGCCATGACCTATTTCACCATCATTGGCGCCGCCGTCCTGGTGCCGAACACGCTGGCGACGATACTCAGCAATCCGGCTTTCGGCATGGGCCCGCAGGACGCTGGCTGGTACACCGTGGTGCTCATAGCTTCCACTATCGTCGCTACCCTCCTCACCTACTGGCTGGTGAGGAGGAAGCACTGGATACCAACCTCCGTGGAATAGCAGACAGCTATCAGCCGTCAGCTTTCAGCCTCCAGCCCCCGCCAGGCGCCGGGGCGGGGTGGACTGATAGCTGATAGCTGATAGCTGATGGCTGAAAGCTAAGAAATGGCTATTGCTGAAGAACTGATCAAGGGCCTGCAAAGAAGGCTCGACAACATACCCCTGGAGGTGGAGGACCTCCGCATCGGCATCTTTTATACCGCGGCCAGGCTGTCCGACGGCCATGCCGGCGTTGCCTTCACGCCCCGCGACCTGGAAGATACGGTGTGCTGCCCGCGCTCGGCTGCCAGAATGCCCGCTTCCGGCAAGCTGCAGGGCAAGCTTGCCTGGGAACTGGCAAAGTACGCGACCAGTGATAACCCTCTGAAGCGTTCTGTGGGCGTGGCTGTCGTCAACGCCCTCTCGGCCAGGGTCATGGAACAGGGCGACGTGTGCGGCGGGCGTATTCTGGCGGGCAAAGACGCCCTGGACACCTTCGAGTTCCGGCCCGAAGACAGGGTGGTTATGGTGGGCGGCTTCACCCCCTTTATCAAGAAACTCAAGAGCCAGGTCAAAGACCTGAATATCATTGATAAGCACCCCGGCGCCCTGAAGGGCGACGAACGCTCTTTCTGGCGTTCGCCTGACAGGATTCCCGAGATCATGCCCCGGGCGGACGTCGCTGTCATCACCGGTTCCGCCATTATCGAGGGCGGCCTTGAAGACCTCCTGGCGCTCTGCAGAGGGGCCAGGCAGATTGTCCTGGCCGGGCCTACCGCCAGCATGTGGCCGGAACCCCTCTTCAAGCGCGGCGTCACCGTGCTGGGAGGGATCACGGTCAACGACGCCGACCGGCTGCTCCAGGTAGTCAGCGAGGGCGGCTCCGGCTATTTTTTCAGCGGGCCGGCCAGGAAAATAGCCATCGTCAAGGAATTCAAACATCAAAAATAGAAATGCAAAATGACTGGCCGGTTTTCAGCAGTTGGCTGTCGGCAGCATGCCTTCGCCAATGAGTTAACCTTGCGCCAATGGCACACCATGAAGGACGAAAATAGACTGTCATTGCGAGGAATCCCGATAGAATCGGGATGACGAAGCAATCTCCTCCGCTGTGCGAGAGTCTGCAAGGCGGACAAGGCGGACAAGGCGGACGTCCAGCCAACCAGGGGACTGCTTCGTCCCGACGAAATCGGGACTCACAATGACCGCCAGTTTTCGTAGCGATTGCTAGGCGATGTCCGGTAGCCGAGGGCTTTTTGCATTTTGATCTTTGGCGTTACTGCAAAAAGGTCAAAAACCTGAATGTTGAGCTCTTTTTTGTATTTGATTTTCTGCGCATTGTGGCCGAAAAATAGCTTTTTGCAGTAACGCCATCTTTCATTTCGATTTTTGGCTTTTGTTTTTTGATTTTCTCGAACTGGTTGAGTGCTTACCAAAGACCTGATATCCATCCTGGACCTGGAAATGGCTGACGCCTGGAGCCTGCTGAATAGCGCTATCCGGCTGAAACGGGGCCCCCGGGAGAATATTCTAGCAGGCAAGACCGTGGCCATGATCTTCGAAAAGCCTTCGCTCCGCACCAGGGTTAGCTTTGACCTGGCCATGTACCAGCTTGGCGGGCACACGGTCTATCTTTCCCCGGCGGAAGTCGGCCTGGGCCAGCGGGAGCCCGTCCGCGATGTCGCCGGGGTACTGAGCCGTTACGCCGATGGCATCGTCGCCCGCACCTTTTCCCAGGCAGTCCAACAGGAACTGGCAAAATACAGCTCGGTCCCCGTCATCAACGCTCTGTCCGACCAGGAGCATCCCTGCCAGGCCCTGGGTGACTTTCTGACCGTTTACGAAAAGAAGGGCGCGCTGCAGGGCCTCACCCTCTGTTACGTCGGCGACGGCAACAACGTGGCCAACAGCCTCCTGCTCATGGCGGCGCTGGTAGGCGTGAACTTCCGCATCGCCTGCCCTCCGGGCTATGAGCCTGACCCCGCCCTGTGGGACAAAGCGAGGAGGACCGCCGCCGCGCACGGAAGCGCCATGGAGGTCATGAGGGAACCCGAGACCGCCGCCAGCGGGGCGGATATCCTGTACACCGACGTCTGGGTCAGCATGGGACAGGAAGAGGAGACGGCGAAGCGCCGCCAGGTGTTCAAGTGCTATCAGGTTAACAACAAGCTCCTTTCGGTGGCCGCGAAAGAGGCCCTGCTGATGCACCCCATGCCGGTCCATCACGGCGAGGAAATGGAATCCGCCCTGGTGTATTCGCCTCAATCCGTCCTGCTCGACCAGGCCGAAAACCGCCTGCACATCCAGAAAGCGGTCCTCGCCGGACTCCTCGGACGCGCTGGAAGCTAGTGCTTAACTGCAAAAGAAAGCGTTGCAATGAGAAAAGACCCTTCGCTATGCTGAGGGTGACAGCCGGCCCGGCCTGTCATTCTGAGCGAAGCGAAGAATCTTATCGCGGAATTCTGCAATTAAGCACTAGAGGGGGGCGGAGAGGGGTTTTCCCTTTCCCCGCTGTGGGAGAGGATTAAGGAGAGGGGGACAATCCACCTCCAATGAAGAAACCACAGGAGCAGATTTACTTCGCCAGAATGCTACGGCGCGGACAGACTGATGCTGAAAGACGCCTCTGGTCCCGCCTGCGGCGAAAACAGTTGGACGGGTTCAACTTCCGCAGGCAGCAGCCGGTCGGCCCATGTGTGGCGGATTTTGTCTGTTTTGAAAAGAAGCTGATAGTGGAGCTAGACGGTTCCCAGCACGACGAGGGGCGGGAAAAAGATGAAGAAAAAACGGCGTGGCTGAACAAAGGAGGTTTCACGGTTATCAGATTCTGGAACAACGATGTTTTCGGCAATCTGGAGGGCGTTTGGGAGGTGATTGAGGAAGCATTGAATTCACCCTCTCCTGGCCTCTCCCATCGAGAGAGAGGGAACGTTGAGCTATGACCAAACCTGTAGTCGCTATCCTCGGCAGGCCTAATGTGGGGAAATCGACCCTTTTCAACCGCATCGTGGGACAGCGAAAAGCGATTGTCGAGGACCTCCCGGGGACCACCCGGGACCGGATTTACGGCGAAGGCGTCTGGCAGGATCGGGAATTCAGCCTGATTGACACCGGCGGCTATGAGCTGCAACCGGCTACGGATATCCGGCGAAGGGTCAAAGAGCAGGTAGCGCTGGCTATCCAGGAGGCGGATGTGCTCCTTTTCGTTGTCGACGGGCAAGAAGGGGTCGTTCCGGCGGACATCGAGACCGCCGAGTTACTGCGCCGCTCGGGAAAACCGGTCCTGCTGGCCGTCAACAAGCTGGACAACCCGCGTAAGAAGACCGATGCCCTGGTATTCTACGAACTGGGCATAGGGGATCCCGTCCCCATGAGCGCCCATCACGGGCAGGGCACCGCCGACCTTCTGGACCGGATGGTGGAACTGCTGCCTCCGTCGCCTCCCCCCACCCCAGGTCAAGAAGTCATGATGAAACTCGCCATCGTGGGCCGGCCCAACGTGGGCAAGTCCTTGCTTTTGAACACGCTGCTGGGCAAAGAAAGGGCGATCGTCAGCGAAGTCCCCGGCACCACCAGGGACGCCATAGATACCGTTCTGGAAACGGTGGAGGGCAAGGTGCTGCTCATCGATACCGCGGGCATACGGCGGGCCGGCCACATCGAGCGGGGTGTTGAAAAGTACAGCGTAATGAGGGCCATGGACGCCGTTGACCGGTGCGACATCGCGTTGCTGGTCACTGACGTTGAAGAGATCCTGCCTGCCCAGGACACCCATATCGCTGGCTACATCAAGAAGGCGGCCAAAAGCCTGATCGTGGTGGTCAATAAGTGGGACCTGGCCCCGGGCGTGGACAGGGACGAGTTGAACGCCGAAATCCTCGACCGGCTGAAGTTCTTCCCCCCCTTGCCGGTCCTCTTTGTCTCGGCGCTGACAGGCGAAGGTGTGGACCGGATTCTGCCGGCTGCCAGGCAGGTCTACGCAGAACGACAGAAGCGTGTACCCACGGGCCTGCTTAATGGTATAATCAAGGACGCGGTGGCGTCCCACCCGGCGCCGACCGTCAAAGGAAGAAAGCTGAAGATACTATATGTAACCCAGGCTGAAGTCAATCCTCCCACTTTTGTCTTTTTCATTAACGATGAAAAGCTCAGGCACTTTTCCTATGACCGCTATTTGGAGAACAAGCTGAGGGCTGCGTTTGGCTTCATGGGGACTCCTTTGCGCTTTATCTTCAAGGCCAGGAGGGAAGAATAAATGGAGTTTGTCTTTTGGGCGGCAATGGTCCTGGGCTACCTGATTGGCTCCATTCCTTCGGGAGTCATCATCAGCCGCCAGTTCGGCAGGCGTGACATCCAGGAGTACGGCAGCGGCAGCACGGGCGCCACCAACGCCCTGCGTACCGCCGGGACGAAAGCCGGCGTCATGGTGTTTCTCGCCGATCTTATCAAGGGCGCCGCCGTGGTATTGCTGGCCGGGTGGCTCGTGGGGAGCCGGACCTTCACCGTCGCGGACTTTACCTTCAACGCCCAGGCGGCGCAGGTACTGTCGGCGGTCGCCGCCATAGTCGGACATATCTGGTCCGTCTTCCTGAGATTTCGTGGGGGCAAGGGCGTCTCCACCTTCTTCGGCGCCTTTGTCGTGCTCTCCCCGCTTCTGGCGGTGATTTGCGGGGCCATAGCCATAGCCGTTATCGCCCTTTTCCGCTACGTGTCGCTGGGGTCTCTGCTAGGGGCGGTCTGCGCCGTGTTTCTTCTTCTGCCTTTGGTCTACCTCGGCTGGCAGCCGGAAAACTATATGCTCTTCGCCCTGCCTTCCGTGGGACTCATTCTCTTCCGGCACCGGGAAAACATCTACCGGCTCCTCACCGGCACGGAGCGCAAGCTCGGGAGGCAGCGCGGCGCCTGAACTGAAAACCTCTCCCCCTTTACAAAAGGCGTTCAACAACTTCTCCCCCTTTGCAAAAGGGGGATCAAGGGGATTTGAAAAGCCACGCAGGGTGCGTTAAGCATCCCGATGGTAATCGGGATGCGAACCCACCAGAGCGAGAGAAGAACAAAGCTGCGAAGGCCGACCAGTCGGAAAGGTGGGTTCGCGTCCCGACTGCATCGGGACGCTTAACCCACCCTGCTGCTGTTCGATGTCAATTCGTGTTTATTCGTGGTTTGAACTTGAGTATCGTGATGCGCACCCGGCGTGTTAAGTGTGTCCCAAAGCCAGGCCCATGTCCAAGATTGCTATCATAGGTACCACGAGCTGGGGCACCACGCTCGGCATCGTCCTGGGGAAGAAAGGCTGTGCGGTTGCCCTGTGGGCGAGGACCGCGGAGGAAGCTGCTGCCTTGAGCGCCGCCGGCGAGAACGCCGCTTTTCTCCCCGGTTTCCCATTCCCCGGGGGGCTGACCGTGACCAGCTTCGCCGGCGAGGCCATTACCGGGGCGGACATGGTTATCCTGGCCGCCCCTGCCCAGACGTTGCGCGGCAACATCAGGGTGATCAGAGACCACCTGGGAAGCCTCACCCTGGTCCTCAGCGTCGCCAAAGGACTCGAGAAGGGGACCCTTCTCCGAATGTCCGAAGTTATCGCCCAGGAAATCCCGGCCGGGTTGCACCGCAATATCTGCGTGCTGTCCGGTCCCAATCTTTCCCTGGAGATAGTCCGGGGATTGCCTGCCGCCACTGTCGTGGCGGCTTGCGACGAAGGCGTTTTGACCAGGGCGCAGGAGCTTCTCTCCTGCCCGAACCTGAGGGTCTATACCAACCACGACGTGGTGGGAGTAGAACTGGGGGGCGCGCTGAAAAACATCATCGCCCTGGGGGCCGGCATCGCCGATGGAATGGGGATAGGGGACAACGCCAAAGCCATGTACATAACCCGCGGGCTGGCGGAGATCGCCCGGCTGGGCGGGGCCGCGGGTGCCAATCCTCTCACCTTCGCCGGGCTCGCCGGACTGGGAGACCTCATTGTTACCTGCTCCAGCGAACTCAGTCGCAACCACCAGGCCGGGCTGAAACTGGCCCGAGGGCTTTCCCTGGAAGAGGTGACTTCCTCGGTGCGCACCGTGGCCGAGGGCATACCCACCACCCAGGCAGCTTACCAGTTGGCCCGGAAACTCGGTGTGGAAATGCCCATCACCACCATGATGTACCGCATCCTCTTCGAAGGACTGAGCCCCCGCGAGGCCCTGACGGAACTGATGCGCCGCGCCGCCGGGGAGGAGTTCCAGGGCCTTTCCCTGGAATGTCAACCATATCAAAAACCAAATATCAAAATGCAAAATGACACCATGTAGGGTGGGTCAAGCGCAAATGGGGTAGTGGCGACCGGGGGTGGTTGCGCGAACCCACCGACGATCCGAATAAGTTCCAATAGCCAAATCCTAAAATCCAAACAATCGGCCATCCCGACGAGTCGGGACAATGAACGATGAAAATGTCATTCTGAGCGAAGCCGGCGCAGCGAGCGTAGTCGAAGAATCTTTCGGGGGGGGGGCGCGGGACGAAAGACCCTTCGACTTCGCTCAGGGTGACAGCCTATTTTCTGAGCAAATTACGATGGCGAAATTCCAAATGAAAAAACCGACGGAACCCGTTTTGCCATTTGACCACTGGGATTTTGATATTGTTTGGAATTTGGAATTTCGTTCTTGCTGGCGGGTTCGCACAGCCGCCCAGCTCCCCCAGCACCCCGCTGTGCTTAACCCACCCTACGTGGCTTCCAGCATCTTGACGATGAAGGGCAGAAAGTAGTTTTGCATTTTGAATTGTCATTTTGATTCTTGGTCTTTGATTTTTGAGTTTCCGAATTCCGGTCCGAATCACAGCGGAGTCACCGCGGATTAGTACAGCACCAGCGTGACCGCGGCCAGCGCGGCCGTTTCCGCCCGCAAAATCCGCGGTCCCAGGCTCACCACCGCCACCCCGTTTTGCCTCGCCAGCTCGACCTCGCCCGCGGTGATGCCACCCTCCGGGCCTATGAAGACCGAAATCACAGGATGCTGGTCCGGCCCTGACCGGCTCTTCCACCCCTCCAGCACCTCGCGCACCCCCGTTCTCTTTTCCTCTTCCCAGGGCAGCAGCCTGAGACCGGGCGCCTGCCGGCAGGCGTCGGGAAAAGGCGTGACCGGGAGCAGCGCGGGGAGGCGCGCCCTTCCGGACTGCTCCGCCGCCTCGGCGATGATCTTCCGCCACCTGTCCAGCCTCGCGGCTGAATATTCCCCTGAAGGGACGCTTCTTTCAAACAGCACCGGAATGAAGAACGACACACCCAGCTCGGTCCCCTTTTGCAGCACGAGTTCGAACCGCGCGCCTTTCAGAAGACCCTGGTACAGCCGGACTACGGTTGCCGGCTCGGCCGGGGAGTATCTTCTGCCGGTTATCTCCGCGGTGACATTCTCCCGGCCCAACCCGGTTATGCCTGCCTCCAGTTCGTAACCGCTGTTGTCCAGGAGGACAATCTGCTCGCCTGTGTCCAGGTGGAGCACGTCCCGGATCTGGTGGCTGATGGCCCGGTCCAGGACAGCCTGGTTTCCGGCAATAGATTGGGGGTCAATGAAGAAGCGGTGCATACTGTAGCCGCACCCTTTACGGGTGCGCTCGTTGACAAGGCCAGCCGGAGCCGGCAGTAGCCGCACCCTTCACGGGTGCGCTATTGGGTGCGCGATGACGGACGCTTCTCCTCCCGCAGGCATAAAGCCTGCGGCTACGCCGCCGCCACCACCCGCGCAGGCGTAAAGCCTGCGGCTACGGCTTATCGCCGAAAATGCGTTGAAAGACGCCGGACTTTTCTTCCTGGCCGTTTTCCGGGGGCGGGGGCGGCTTGGGCAGAGTACGCAGAAGCTCTTTGAAGAGGCGCTGCTGGTTGTCATCCAGCGAAGTAGGGGTCAAGATAGACACGGTTACGATCTGGTCTCCCCGCCCACCCCTCTCGACGTTAGCCACGCCTTTTCCCTTCAGGCGGAACACCCTTCCTGCCTGGGTTCCCGGCGGGATTTTCAGAGTGTGCTTACCCTCAAGGAGAGGCACCACCACTTCGTCCCCCAGGACGGCCTGGGCGATATTCAGGGGCAACTCGTAATGGATGTCATCCCCTGTTCTCTGCAAAAAGGGGTGAGACTTGACGTGCAGCGACAGGTAGAAGTCGCCGGGCGGGCCACCGTTGACCCCCATATCCCCCTGGCCGGAGATGCGGATGTTGTAGCCGTTATCGACCCCGGCCGGAATATCCACGGGGACCCGCCGCTGCTGCTTGATCCGGCCCTGGCCCCGGCATTGCTTGCAGGGCTGGGCGATGAAGCTGCCCTGCCCGCGGCAATGGTCGCAGGTGGACACGTTGACAAACCGGCCAAAAATGCTCTGCTGCACCCGCTTGACCTGCCCCGCCCCGTTGCACTGCGGGCATTTCTGCGGCTTAGTCCCGGTCTCGCATCCCGTGCTGCCACAGTCGGGACAGAACTCCACCCGCTCCAGGTCGATGTCCTTCTGGCAGCCGAAGACCGCTTCCTTGAAAGTAATGGTCAGATCGCGCTGGAGGTCTCTGCCCTTTTGGGGCGCTCTCTGCCCGCGAGCCGCCGCCCCGCCGAAAAAGGCGTCGAAGATGTCGCCAAAGCCCGCGAAGTCGCTGCCCTGGAAGCCCCTCCCCCCGAACATATCGCCGGCCTGGCCGTAAGTATCGTAGCTGGCCCGCTTTTCCTGGTCGCTGAGGACCTGGTAGGCTTCGTTGACTTCCTTGAATTTGGCCTCGGCGCCATCTTCCTTGTTCCGGTCCGGATGGTACTCGAAGGCAAGCTTGCGGAAAGCCTTCTTAATCTCTTCCTCGGTGGCGCTCCGCGGCACGCCGAGTACGTCATAATAGTCTTTTTTGATAGCCATGTTAGATATGAATGAAGTCTTTCAGGGTAACTTATATTCTACCACATCCACGCACCTTCCTGTAGCCGCAGGCTCTACGCCTGCGCTTTACGCTGGTGGTGGTTCGGGGGCGCACCCGTGAAGGGTGCGGCTACCGGGGGTGGGGGGATCCGTCACGGCGCACCCGTGAAGGGTGCGGCTACGGGAGCGAGTGAACATTATAACCGATAATGTTCAATGATCCGTCACGGCGCACCCGTGAAGGGTGCGGCTACACTTCCCGGAACTCCCCCTCCACCGTCCCCTCCCCTTTTGGCCCCTGCCCTCCCGGAGGCGGACCTCCCGGCGGCGGTCCCCCGGGAGGAGGCCCGCCAGGCGGCGTCCCCGCCTGCTGGTAAACCGAGGCGCCTATTTTTTGGAGAGCTTCGGTCAGTTCCTGGGTGCACCGTTTCATCTGGGCGATATCAGTACCATGGAGTGCGGAACGCAGTTGGGCCACCTTGCCCTCCACCTGGCTCTTGATATCCGCCGGTATTTTGTCGGCATAATCCCGGAGCGTTTTCTCCGCGTTGTAAGCCATAGCATCGGCGGTGTTGCGGGTTTCCACTTCATCCCGGCGTTTGGCGTCTTCGGCAGCATGGGTTTCCGCCTCCCGCTGCAGCCGGGTCACTTCGTCCTTGCTGAGGCCGCTGGAAGCGGTGATGACGATCTTCTGCTCCCGGCCGGTACCCCTATCCTGGGCTTTGACACTGAGAATGCCATTGGCGTCGATGTCGAACGTTACCTCGACCTGCGGCACCCCCCGGGGCGACGGAAGAATCCCATCAAGGATGAAGCGTCCCAGCGTCCGGTTGTCAGCGGCCATGGGCCGTTCACCCTGCAGGACGTGGATTTCGACGCTGGGCTGGTTGTCGGCCGCGGTGCTGAAGACCTGGCTCTTGGAAGTCGGGATGGTGGTGTTGCGGGGGATCAACGAAGTGGCCACCGATCCCAGTGTCTCGATGCCCAGGGTCAGCGGCGTCACGTCCAGTAACAGTACGTCCTTCACCTCTTGCTTGATTACGGCCGCCTGGATGGCGGCGCCCAAGCCCACCACCTCATCCGGGTTGACCCCGCGGTGCGGCTCCCTGCCGAAAAATTGCCTCACTTTGTCCTGGATAAAGGGCATCCGGGTCGGACCGCCCACCAGGACAACGTTATTTATCTGGGCCGCCGTCATATTGGCGTCGCTCATGGCCTGCCGCACCGGTCCGAAGCTCTTGTCAATAAAGTCCCCCACAAGCTGCTCGAGTTTCGCCCTGGTGAACGTCTTGGAGAGGTGCTTGGGACCGCTGGCGTCGGCGGTGATAAACGGCAGGCTGATTTCGGTCTGCATCACCGTGGACAGCTCTACCTTGGCCTTTTCCGCGGCGTCCTTCAGTCGCTGCAGGGCCATCCGGTCCTGGTGCAGGTCGATGCCGTACTCCTTTTTGAACTCCTCGCACAGCCAGTCGATAATCCGCAGGTCGAAGTCCTCGCTGCCCAGGTGCGTATCCCCGTTGGTGGACTTCACGTGGAAGGTGCCATCGCCGATTTCCAGGATCGAAATATCGAAGGTTCCGCCGCCCAGGTCGTAGACGGCGATGGTCTCGTCCTTTTTCTTATCGAGCCCGTAGGCCAGGGAGGAAGCGGTGGGTTCGTTGACGATGCGCAGCACCTCCAGCCCGGCGATCTTGCCGGCGTCTTTGGTGGCCTGCCGCTGGCTATCGTTGAAATAGGCGGGGACGGTGATGACCGCCTCGGCGACCTTTTCTCCCAGATAGGCCTCCGCATCCGTCTTGAGCTTTTGCAGGATCATCGCCGAAACTTCCGGAGGGCTGTACTCCTTGCCCCCCATGACGACCTTGGCGTCGCCGTTCGAGGCCGCCACGATCTTGTAGGGCAACCGCTTCATGTCGAACTGGACCGACGGCTCGGTGAACTTGCGGCCCATCAACCGCTTCACCTGGAAGATGGTGTTTTCCGGATTCGTTATGGACTGGCGTTTCGCCAGTTGGCCGACCAGGCGTTCGCCCGTCTTGCTGATAGCAACCACCGAAGGAGTGATGCGTTCTCCCTCGGCATTGGGAATAACTTTGGGTTCCCCGGCTTCCCAGACTGCCATGCAGCACTTGGTAGTGCCGAGGTCTATTCCTATGACTTTCCCCATGGTACCTCCTTAAAGCAAATCAAAAATCAAAATGACAAATCAAAATGCAAAAGGGCTGTCGGCTTTCAGCTATCAGCGCCCAGCTCAAAGTTGGTTGCCTGCTCCTGACGGCTGGAAGCCGACCGCTGACTGCTGAAAGCTGATTGCTTCTTTTTGAACTTTGATTTATCATTTTGCATCTTGATTTTTGAATTCCCTGCTCGCTGCTCCCCGCACCCCTCCCGCAGGCGTAAAGCCTGCGGCTACCGGCTTCCTACCCTTCCTACTCCTTTCTACCCTCTTCCGTCTTCCCTTTGCCCACGATCACCTTCGCCGGCCTCAGGACCTTGTCGTACAGCTTATAACCCTTCTCGACTTCGGCCAGCACCCTGCTCTCTTCTCCCTCCTGATAGCCGATGGCTTCATGAACAAAGGGATCGAAGGGCTGGCCCACCGACTCCAGCGCGACCAAGCCGTTGGCCTGGAGCGCCGCCAGCAACTTCTTCTGAATCAGCCTGACGCCCTCCGTCCAGCTAGTCCGCCCTGCGGACTCTTGGAACGGAGCGGCGGCGCCGGCCGGCACGGAATCGATAGCCCGCTGCAAATCGTCCAGCGCCGGCAGGAGATTCAAAAGGAGCACGGCATTGCCGTACTTGACGGCTTCCTGCCTGTCCCGTTCGCTGCTCTTCTTGTAGTTGAGCAGGTCAGCCTGGGCCCGCTGCCAGTTGTAAAGGTACTGGAGGGTCTTAGTCTTTTCTTCCTCCAGGGCCTTTTTCAGGGAAGGGATGTCGTTGGGCTCCGGCGTCTCTTCCGGCCCTTTTTCGAATTTAGTTCTTTCTTCTTCGTTTATCAACTTTTTGGGTTATTGGGTTATTGAGTTATTGGGTTCCGCTCCCCGCACCGCCTACTGCTTACCATCTACTGCCTTCTGACTGCTGGCTTCTGGCTACTCGCTACTCACTACTCGCTACTGGCTACTGGCTACTGGCTACTGGCTACTGTCTACCGGCTTCTAGCTACTCGCTACTCGCCTCCCCCCCTAATTCCTCGCCCGCCCGTACAGTTCCCCGACCAGGGCGCTCATCAAAGTCGCCATGTAGCGCACGGTTGCAATGGTATAGTCGTACCGCATCCGCATGGGCCCCAGCACCCCCAGCACGCCGCTCATCTCGCCCGGCAAGCCGTACCGGCTGACCACCAGGCTGCAGTCCCGGATGCTTTCTTCCCGGTTTTCGTCCCCTATCAGCACTGTCACTCCCTGGCCCTGGGCAAGATCAGGGAGCACGGTCTTCAACAGGCTTCTTTCTTCCAGGATTTCCAGAAGGCCCTGCCAACGCGTCTGCCCCACAAATTCGGGCTGGCTCAGCACGTGGCGCAGTCCATCAAGATAGATTTCCTCGTATCCCTGCCGGTCATCGAGCTGCATCATCTGAACCACGCTCCGGCTCACCTGTTGTTCCAGGGGGGAAGACTCAGCTTTTGCCTTCTCTATCTCGGCGGCGCTCAGGGAGCCATACAGGGCGTTCAGCCGGTTGGCCGTCACCGACATCTCCTCCTGGGTCGAGGCGGCGCCCAGAGACAGCAGTTGTTGCTTCAGCCGGGCCTCTTTCAGGACCAGTACCAGCAGGGCCAGGAAATCCTGGACGCTTATGAGCTCCATATGTTTGAAGCGGCATTCGGGCGGCTTGGGAACGGTGACCAGAGCCGCGTTACGGGCTATGCGGGATAGCACCGCCGCCGCCAGCCGGGTCCACTCGTCCAGATGCATCTCAACCTGGTGAAAAAGGTGCTGGATAAGGATTTGTTCCTGCGCCGGCAGCTCCCTGGCTTCCCGCAGGGACTCGACATAAAGCCGGTAGGCCCGCTCCAGGGGTACCGCTCCAGCAGAAGTATGAGGGCGCTGGATGTACCCTTCCTCCTCGAGAGCCATCATGTCGTTGCGCACGGTAGCCGGACTGGCATCCAGCCGGTACTTCCGTACGATGTGCTCAGAGGACACGGGACTGGCGGAGACTATATATTCGCTGACTATAGCCCTGATGATTAACTGACGCCGATTCGATAGTCTTGACTCCGCCCGCATAGGCTTTTTCTCCGTTGGAACCGTGACACCGTGCCACGGGCATCCTGCCCGTGAGAGAGTACAATGGGCATCTTGCCCGTGACCGTATCATGGGCATCTTGCCCGTGACCAAATTAGCAGTCGCCGATGGCAAGTGCTAATTACCTAAAAAATGTACCATTCCCCGTTGGATTTGTCAAGGGGAACGGGGGGGAGGCTGGGAGTAGGAAGAGTAGGAAGGGTAGGAAGGGTAGGAAGGGTAGGAGGAGTAGGAGAGTAGGAGAGTAGGAGAGTAGGAGAGTAGGAGGAGGAGGAGGAAGAAGAGAAATGCGGACGGGTTGGCGGTTGCGGGAGCGGCAAGCAGGAGGCGCGGCAGGCCGGCAGGGCGGCGGGGCTACTCGCTACTCGCTACTCGCTACTCGCTACTTCCCACTTCTCACCGCGCGTAGTCCATCACCACCACCCTCGTCTGGTCCGGGAGGGTGTTCCGCGTGACGGAAAGCCTGGCCTGGGCCGTCACTTCCGCCAGGGCCATCTGTTTGGAGAAGTTGTCCAGTGTATCCAGGGGGGAGGTCTCGGCGGCAGTCTTGTAGTGCATGGGGATGACCAGCTTAGGGTCCACGGCGCGGACTATCTCGGACGCCACCGCCGCGTCAATCGTGGAGTGCCCGCCGACGGGCAGGAAGAGGACTTCGGCGCCGCCCAGGTCTTGAAGTTGCTGGGTGGAAAGCCGGTGGCCGATGTCGCCCAGGTGGCAGAGGACGATATCGTCGATCTGGATCAGGTAGATGCAGTTCTTGCCTCTTCTGGCCCCGTTTTCGCTGTCATGAAAAGAGGGGATGCCGGTGACCCAGATGTTGGCGATGTCGTATTCGCCGGGAGCGTGAACTACCTTCGGCCGGGAGCAGAAGATGCCGTCAGCGGGAAGGGCAGCGAGGTTGGAAGCTACGGGGGCAATAGCGGCGGTGGAGTTGTGACCGGGGTGGTCGTGGCTGACCGTTACGATGTCAGCCTCGAGTTTTCCGGTTTTGTAGCCGAATTCGGGCGCGAAGGGGTCTGTTATTACGGTGCCCTGTTTGCCTTTGATGCGAAAACAGGAGTGTCCGAGCCAGATGATTTCCAAAGTAGTAATAGTATAGCAGCAAGTAGGAAGGGGAGCAAGTAGGAAGAGTAGGAAGAGTAGCCAGTAGCGAGTAGTGAGTAGTGAGTAGCGAGTAGTGAGTAGCCAGTAGCGAGTATTAGGAAGCGACTGGCGGGTAGCCGCTCAGTTATTACGAGTGTATTAGTGCCCTTGTGTAAGATTGCAGCAGACGGCTGACCTCCTCCAAACTCTGCCTAAGGGCGGTCGTATTGCAATATCCCAGGTCTTTGGCTAGAATCAGGTAGTAGTGGCATTCATCTGCCGACCCCTGGGCGATATTGTAGAATCTTGCTTTGTCTCCCTTGCCGCTCTTCCTGAACCCTTCGGCGATGTTCGCCGGCACGGATATTGCCGCTCTGCGCAATTGAGCCTTCAAGCCGAATTCCTCATTCCTCGGAAAGTGTTCGGTAGAGGAGTAGACCTGCAATACCCACCGGTGAGCTTTTTGCCACACAATGAGGTCTTCAAAAGTCTTTGATGGCATTTTCTCCTCACTACTCGCTACTCGCTACTCGCTACTAACAAAAAGAGCCGCCCGGAAACGGGCGGCTCTTTTTGTTGGTTACTTACCCTTTAAGGGTCTTGCTTACGCCTTCTTCTTCTGGGTCATCGGGATGATCGCTACGATTATCGCGACGACGGAGAGGATCAGGGCGATCCAGACGATCAGCATGTTAGCTGCTTGTCCGGCTGCTCCGGCTGCTCCGGGCGCTCCGGCGGGTCCGGCGGGTCCGGCGGGTCCGGCCTTACCAGCCTCGCCAGCCTTGCCGGCAGCTCCGGCAGGTCCGGCAGGTCCGGCAGCTCCGGCCTTACCAGCCTCGCCGGCTTTGCCGGCGGGTCCGGCAGGTCCGGCCTTACCGGCGGGTCCGGCAGGTCCAGGAGGTCCGGGCGGTCCGGCGACAGGGGTGGCGCCCACGGGAGGGGGACCGACCACGCCGCCGGCGATAGCCGGTACTTCGAAAGTCCCGGTGGCGGTGATGCCGGCCACGTCAACGGCCTTCACTTCATACTTGCCGGCCTTGGTGGTCGGCACGGCCACTATGGCGGTGAAGGAGGGCCCGACGCCCGCCGGCGGGGTGTTCGCCTGAACGGTTTCAGGGAACGTGGAGATCTTCTTGCCATCGAAGAAGATGT